>JAZUMA010000030.1:0-69681 GCA_045603405.1 Alphaproteobacteria bacterium
AAAGTATAGTGATATGGTTTTCTGTTATGCAGAAGATAGTACAGTTGTGCTATGCGCAAAGTCCGGTCACAAAATTGAGTGGTATGATCTGAAAGGAAAACTGCTAAAGTGTAATTATACATATGCTTCAAATAAGGAATATGAAGAACTTTATGCAAAAAATCCCAATCTCAAATATGAAAATGATGACCTAGTATGGGATGGCTCTATATTATTTCCTGATGGGATAAGTGCAGAAGAACTTAAAAATGTTAGTGCTAAAGGTGTTGTACTTCCTAAACAAGGGGGCGTCTATACATGTTTATCAGGCGGTCTTGAAAGTGCAACCTTAAAAAAGTTAGGTTATGTTTCTGCTCTAGAGCATTATGGTGGGCTTGCATTAGTTTGTATACTAATAGCTATTTTATTTATGAGTATGATTCCTGGTAATGGTAGAGGCAAGCTCGAAGAAATTTTAGTAACCAGCGTATGCGTAGTTGGGTTATCTTGTCTTTTATTTGTGATATTTTTCTTTTTAGAAAGATTAGTAAATTCATAGATTTAGCAACAAAGCACCTCTTGAAGGGGTGCTTTCCTTTATGATTTATTTAATTAATTTCTTTATCATTTTATATAGTCTGTCAGATGACCAGTTGGCGGTACCTTGGATGGTGGCAATTTTTTTGCCGTTTCTATCCATAATAACGGTATAGGGTGTGGTGCCAATGCCTAAGCTTAGGGAAAGTTTGTTGTTGTTATCATTATAAAAAGGCAGTGTCGGGGCACCGTATTTGGTTAAAAATTGGCGTTCTTCTTTTTTATTTTTCCATTCGGCAGAAGGAGAAACAAGCATAACATCTATGTTGTCTTTAGCTGCTTTAGGATAGAATCTTTCCAAATCTTTCATTTCTCTTAAACATGGAGCACAGGTTTGTGACCAAAAAACCATTATGGTTAAATCTGCTGAGGAGTCGAGAATGGGTAAGGTGCGGTTATTTTCTGTGATAAGTGATACATCCGGCATATCCACGGGATATTCTAAAACGTATAGTCCTTTGGGACCGCTATATGCAGCGGCGCTGTAAGAGATTAAACATAAAGCTAATAATAGGCGATAAAATAAATTCATGATGTTTTTCCTGTTAATAAATTAATTGTATTTTGTACTTTCAAGGCTTTTAATATATACTTAAATCGGTTTTGTTATAATGTATAGGATAAAAATGAAATATTTAGTTAAATTTTTAATGATTTATTCAATATTTTTTTCCATTCTATATGTAAGCGGATGTGGGCGTGTCTCTGCTAATGTTCCAGTAGAGGGGAGCGGTTATCCGCATACATATCCCAGACATTAATGTCAAATGAAAGTATAGAGGAAAAAATATGGATAACAAGAAAAATGATGATTATTCAGATGTTGTGATTCCGTATGTGGAATTTGCAGAGAATGCTAATGAGAGGACTCCGTGCATTTTAGTGTTGGATTGTTCCGGTTCTATGCGCGGTGAACCGATTAAGCAGCTTAACAGTGGTTTGCAGGCTCTGGAAAAAGAATTAAAAGAAGATATTGATGCAAGTTCTCGCGTACAACTTTTGGTAATTAAAGCTTATGGTAAAGACGATGCAGAAATTTCTGCTGATTGGGTAGATGCAATGAATTTTACCGCACCGACAATGGAGGCTTCAGGATTATCTCCAATCGGTAAAGCAATGCTATTAGCTTTAGAAAAAATTGAACAGCAAAAATGTTTGTATGACAGTTGGGGAATCACATCTAAGCGTCCATGGATTTTTTTGATTAGTGATGGTGAACCTACAGATTACGGTTGGGAACAGGCGGCCGAAAAATGTCGCGAGGCACAACAGAATAAAAAGGTTGTTATTCATGCAGTAGGAACACAGGGTGCAAATTTGGAAAAATTGGCAAAGTTTTCTTTGATGGCGCCTAAGCGGTTAAGCGGCCTGAAATTTACGGAATTTTTCTTATGGCTTTCGCGCAGTGTATCATGTATTTCTCGTGCGGCACCGAATATGCCCGATATTTTAGATGATATTGAGGGCTGGCATGAAGAAAACGCCTAAGGATATTCGTGTTATAGCAACAAAAATTACCGGTAGTTTACATGAGGCTAAACAGACTCCGTGTCAGGATTTTTATCATTATGCGTGTTCCGGCAATAAATTGGTGGCGGTTGTTTCTGATGGCGCCGGTTCGGCCAAATACGGCAAAATCGGTGCAAAGATTATTTGTGAAACAATTGTTGATTTGTTAATTAATACACCATTAAAAAATGCCGAGCAAACGGTAAAGAGAGCGATTGAAATCGCGCGTGGTAAGTTAATGTTACATCGCTTAAATAAAAGTAAATCAGAGCAAGAAATCTTGAATTTTTCCGCGACAATTGTCGGTGTTATGTATCATCGCGAGCAAGGTATCTTTTTTCATATCGGAGATGGAGCAGGAATAGCCGTTCATTCTACTGCGCCGCTTGATTATACTCTGTCGCAGCCGATGAACGGTCGCTTTTCATGTGAGACATATTTTTATACCATGAATAATTGGCGGTCTAATTTAAGATTTACAAAAATCAGTAAAACTGAGGCTTTGTTTTTGATGACAGACGGGGTAACGAATTTTGCTCTTTCAGAGGATATGAGAAGTTTGAAAAAAGGATTTATTGAACCGATTAATCAATATTTACAAAGAGAATCTAATAAGTTGAGAGCCGTTAAAGCCTTAAATAATACATTGGATACAAAACAGGCGCGTAAACTGAATTCTGATGATAAAACATTTTTATGGGCAGGGTTATGACGGAAGAAGCGGATAATAACATTGGAAAGCAATATAATGCTATTTTTGCGGACAGGCATTTTGAGCCGATAAAACTGGACAAGTTGCTTAATAAAGGAGGGGCAGCCGGAAAGGTTTATGGAATAGTCGGTATGCCGCAAAAAGTTGCAAAGATTTTTCATGAGCGGCAAAAAAGCAATACGAATCGCTTAAAACTTGAAGCAATGGTGATGAATAATCCTCATATTCCGAGTGTGATGGCACATGGGGTAGAATATGTGCAAATTGCTTGGCCAGAAGCTGTTTTAGAAGATGATGAAGGTTATTGCGTCGGTTATATTATGCCTTTTATTAATACGGCTGAGGCTGTTTCTTTAGATCATTTGATGCAGAGCGCCGTGCGTACGAAATTGGGACTGAGTGATAAATACGAATATAGGGTTATGGCTGCATATAATGTGGCTTTGATGGTTGCTTCTTTACATAAGCATGGACACTATATTATTGATTTGAAACCATCAAATGTATCCATTTACAAGAAGACGATGACGGTGGCAATGTTTGACTGTGATGGCTTTTCTATTCAAGGAGAACAGGCCAGGTATCCGGCAGAGTTTGTGAGTGAAGAATATATCTATCCGGAAGGAATGAATCAGAGCTGTGAAGATATGGGAGAAGAACAGGATAAGTTCGCTCTGGCTGTGATTATATTTAAGTTGCTGAATAATGGAATCCATCCTTTTTCAGGAACTGCGAAAAAAAATAGTGACAGCACCCTTTCTATTCAGGAAAGAATAGCGCAGTATCATTATGCATATGGTATGTGGGGTGATAATTATCAGAATCCTCATCCATACAGTATTCATACTTTTTTGCCACAAAGTACAATGAAGCTTTTTGATCGTGCTTTTGTTAAAGGACAAGAGCGGCCAACAGCAGCAGAGTGGCAGGCAGAGTTGGATTATCTTTTGAAGAATATAAAACATTGTAAAAAGAATCCGAATCATGCGTATTTTACAAATAAAGGATGCGGGCTTTGTGTGGCCGAAGAAAAACTTAAGTTAGATTTAAATACTATTAAGGAAAAGAAGACTGAGCCTAAAAAAATCAGGGGGTTTGAGGTAAATAAACTTTCTAAAGAAAGTTTAAATGAAGATAAAAAGCATCAACGCCAAAATGAGAAAAGAACAATGCGGCTGACCTATGGCTTGGTTATGCTATATAGCTTGCTGATGACATTTTATCCGCGAATCTGTATGCAATTTAAACCAGAATTGAAAGAAATCGGTATTTCTTTGCAGCTAATTGTGTATATTTTGTTTTTTAATTTTTTGCATTGGATTGTAAAAAAATATCGAACTTTTTTGGTCAGGAGAATTGGCAGTTCAACAATAAATGCCCTTATTACATATACTTATTGTTGTGTGATTATTGCTGTCGTCGTTAGTAATAAAATAGAATGGATGCGCTTAATTTCAGCGTTTTGATATTATAGTATCCTTAAGGAAACTATACACCTAAAAAGTACCTACTTTTCATTTTTAAAAGAAGTGATATTTTAATCGGTAGTGCTGTTTAGAATGGGGAACGATTGTGATAAATTTAAAAAATATTGTTATTTCCGGAAAAGAAGTATGCCCGATTATTGAAGGGGGAAAAGGTATTAATGGATCTGACGGTCGTAGTAGCGGACATTTTGCCAAAGAGGGGTGTGTGGGTACGATTTCTCTTGTAAGTGCTGACTACTATGATGAAAACGGTGAAGTGGTTCTCAATCGTTTTAAAAGTATTCATCGTTTAGATAGGCATGCAGAGCTTGTTGAGGGGGCCATAAAAGGTGGTATTGCACAAGCAAAAATAGCTCATGAAATTGCCGGAGAAAATGGGCGAATCCATGTAAATGAATTGTGGGAATTGGCAGATTCAGAAAAAGTTATTAACGGCGTTTTGGATGGAGCAAAAGGGCTTATTCATGGTGTGACGTGTGGTGCCGGTTTGCCTTATAAATTAGGAGAAATTGCTTCTGCTCATGGTGTTTATTATTATCCGATCGTTTCATCAGCGCGTGCTTTTCAGATTTTATGGAAACGCGCTTATTCTAAATATAGTGATTTTTTAGGTGGGGTTGTTTATGAAGATCCATGGTTAGCCGGTGGCCATAACGGGTTATCCAATGCAGAGAATCCGGATGAACCGCAGGATCCGTATAATCGCGTTAAAGAATTGCGCACGGTTCTTAATAAATTGGGTTTGATGGAGACGCCGATTATCATTGCCGGAGGCGTGTGGTGTTTAAGTGATTGGACGAATTATTTGGATAATCCGGAAATCGGTAAAGTAGCTTTTCAGTTTGGAACACGGCCGATGATTACAAAAGAAAGTCCGATACCAGATGCTTGGAAGCAAGTTATGTTGAATACGAAACCAGGTGATGTTGCTTTGCAACTTTTCAGTCCGACCGGCTTTTATTCTTCAGCAATCCGTAATAAATTTTTGAATCGATTGTTTGAACGTAAAGAAGGGGAAATTGCGTTTAGAACGGAGAAGGGCGAAGAATTTGATATGCCGCTTAGTTTGAGTAATGTGAAAACAGTTTATATCAGATCTTGCGATTTCGCGAAAGCTGATAATCAAATCAAAGCCGGGTATAGTGTAATACAGGAAACACCTGATTGTACAGTGGTCTTTTTGACACCGGATGAATGGACGACAATGAAGCAAGATAGAGCTAATTGTTCAGGGTGTTTATCACAATGTCAGTTTTCAAGTTGGTCTGGAGTAAATGGTACGACAGGTAAAATTTGTGATCCGCGTACCTATTGCATTCATAAAACTTTATTTGATGTTGCACATAATGGGAAACCTGAAGATAATCTTTGTTTTGCCGGTCATCAGGTATATAAGTTTGGACAAGATCCGATGTATGCTAACGGTCATATTCCGACGACGCATGAATTGATAGAAGCAATTAAGCGCGGTGAATAGTATTGAATTTGTTTTTAACAAGCTGTTTTCTTTAGAGCCATTTGATGATGGCAAAGCCGCCAATGAGGAGCAGAAGGAAGAGAATCGATAAGATATTTAGATTTTTTTCGATAAATGTTTTCATCGGGGCGCCAAAACGTTTTAATAGCCAGGCAATGAGGTAAAAGCGTATGCCGCGGGCTAAGATGGAGGCAATGGTGAACACAACTAAGTCCAAACGAACAACACCGCTGGCGATAGTGATAATTTTATATGGAAAAGGTGTAATGCCTGCACCAAAAACAATCCAGGCACCATATTGATGGTAGTAGTTTTCAAATTTATGGAAACCATCCATGTAGCCGTAAAATTCGAGTAGAGGTTTGGCAATTACATCATATCCGAATACCCCGATGGCATAACCTAAATATCCGCCTAAGACACTGGCAATCAGGGCAATGGCGGCAATTTTGTAGGCTTGTTTCGGTGTAGCAAGAACCATCGGAATAATCATAATATCCGGAGGAATTGGAAAAAAAGAACTTTCAATAAAAGAAATGGCAAAAAGCCATGCCAAAGCGTTTTTCTTTGAGGCAAGATTTAAGGTCTTGTCATAAATGTTTCTGGTCAGATTTTTGAGAGCCATTTCTTTTCTCTTATTTCAGTTCAAATTGATGCTCTCAACTTATTTTAAAAATTGTTCTATTTCTTCTATATTCTGAGTGTTTTCCACATAAAATATTTTAGGAAAGGAAAAAAGCTTTTGTGATTTGCTTAAAGCAGGTAAAAAATTTATGCAGATAACAGAGGGGGTATTTTTTTCTAAATATGCCTTTGCGGCAGTCGTATTATGTACTTCAAAAATATGATAGCCCTTTTTTAAGGCTGATTGAACAAAGTTCGGTTTTTCATAAGGTTTTAGATTTATATAAAGAATATGATGATGTTTATTGCCGGTACAGTAGCTTTCAAGGATATCCAAAAGTTGTTCTTTGGCTTGATTGTGTGTCAGATAGTGGCTTACAGAAGGGTGATAAATTAATGCTTTAGGGGCTTCTGATACGATAATCATCGGAATGGTGGAGCGCTCGTAGCGATGACCCAACGATAAGATAAAATCAATCGGTGTGTTGCGGGCAAAATCAAATAATAAAACATTAGGTGTAATTTCTTTGTGATATAAAGTAAATTTGTGCAGATTATCGGTATCAAATAAAAAGTATCCTCGTTCTTTAAGACCTTCATGATAAAGGGCGCGATTAGTATCGTTGTTATTATAGATAAAAATATTTCCAATATATTGCGGCATTTTATTCTCCTCTCTGATGCTTGTGTGAGAATAATATAGTATATCGAATTGCCTTTTAAATATTGTGTTGTTTTAAAAATGCTTCATAAGTGTTTTCTAAAAGCATGGCTATGGTCATGGGGCCGACACCGCCCGGAACAGGGGTTATATAAGAAGCTTTTTTTAGAGCAGATGTAAGATCAACATCTCCTCTTAGGCCATCTTTTGTACGATTTATTCCGACATCGATTATGATGGCTCCTTTTTTAATGTAATCTTTTGTGATAAATTCCGCTTTGCCGATGGCGCAAACTAAAATATCTGCTGTTTGACAAAGAGCCGGAAGATTTTTGGTTTTAGAATGAGCTACTGTTACGGTGCAATTTTCTTTGAGTAACAGATGTGCCGTAGGCAGACCGACTATTTGCGAACGTCCGATAACAACAGCATTTAACCCTGTCAGATCTTTTTGGACGCTGTGCAAAAGTCGAATAATTCCTTTTGGGGTACAAGGGATAAATGTCGGGCATTTTTGTTGTAGTAACCCGATGTTTATCGGATGAAAACCATCAACATCTTTTAAGGGGGAAACGGCTCTTAATACTTCTTTTTCGTTAATGTGCTCGGGTAATGGTAATTGAATAAGAATACCATTTATTTGCGGATTGCTGTTTAATAGATTAATTAAGTCCAATAATTCACTTTGTGTTGTTTGTTCTGGAAGGTGAAAGGACTGTGCTTTTATACCGATTTCTGCGCAGGCCTTTTCTTTGGAGCGAACATAAATTTCACTTGCCGGATCTGTACCGACGATAATGACGGCTAATGATGGTTTAGCAGGAAGTTTGGCAATTTTTTCTTTTAGTTTATTGCGGGTGAAAGAGGCAATTTGTTTGCCATTGATGATTTGTGCCGTCATGATGTATGCTCCATCTCTGTTAAAAGAGTTTCAGTTGCAGGCGTATGTATTGTTTGTATTAAAACTTTTTTGTAGCGGTCTGTTTCTCCAGATAAAATAGAAAAAGATGATTTATTGATATGGAGATATTTGCTTAAAAATTTAATTAATTCTTGATTTGCTTTACCTTTCTCAGGTACGGCATTTAAGTTTATTTTTATAAAATCTTGATTATCCGGAGTAGAAAAAATACCGCTGAATCCACATTTTGAGGCATTTGGCGTAACGCGAATCCGTAAGATATAACCTGTCGGTATTTTCTCAAAAATCATGTTTATTATATGCTGCTTCTTAGGAATTGACAAGTCGTTTCTAAAATGTGTAAGACGAACATCAGAGCAACAATCAAGACATAGGGAGACAAATCAAAGCCTTGCAGAGGTTTGATGTATTCTCTCAGTTTAGCGTATACAGGTTCGGTTATGCTATGTAAAAAGGCTAAGAATTTTTTAAAAGTAGCGCCTCCTTGTCCAATAACACCGAAATGCATGAGCCAATATAAAACAACACCTACCACTGTTAGAACAAAGTATAATTCCAACACGCATTTAATACTCCAAAGAATTGTTTCTAAAATAATTTCCATTTGTGTTCTCCTTAATCAATTATTCAAAGGTTTGTTGCTTGTCGGAATGTAATGCCTTCAGTTCAATACCGGAAGTTTCTTGAACAGAGTTTTCCGTATGTTGATTTTGTGGTTGAGGCAGTTCCAACAGGCGCATCATTAATAATACTGTATTTTGTAAATACTCAAAGTATGAATAATTATCATCTAAGTCTTCGTCTTTACTATGATCTATATTTATATTTAAATTCAAGTTAAGATTTTGTGTTATAGGGATATCTTTTTTGCTTAGTTCTTGACAATATTGGCAATATTGTTGCCACAAATGATCTTTATGTTTGTGCTTTATGTAATCTGAGGTGTTTCTGACAATACTGCGCATCTCTCTTAAACGAGCTAGTTTGAATTGTAATAAATCTATTTTTTCTTTATTCTTTTCTGTTTGAGTGCCTTCATATAAAGCCAAGCAAAGCAGAAGTTCAGCTTCGCGGTCGTTGCTTAATGCAATAAATTGCTTGCGTTCGTCAAGATCTTCATGAGTGATTTCTTCATCACTCATGTGCTGTAAAATATCTTGAGTAGCACTTACCCAACGATAGTATTCATTCATTGAGGATGTTTCACAATTACTTTGTTCAATTAAATCGGCAATTTCAGAATCAAGGGAATAGGGGATAAAGTCTTTGGCAGCAGCATCTCTTTCAATAAAATCGGCTAAGTTTTCTCTGACTTCGGTTATCGGTAGCTTTTTCTCATTTATTTTTGCAGAATATGTTTGCGGTGCAAAAATAACTTCACGGCAGAGAATGTTTGTTTCTTTGTCTGATAGTGTGGGATATTGTTTTTTTAAGTGATTAAGAGTTATAGCAAGATAATTAGTGTCTTTAGTATTGCTTTGTGGCATGATTGGTACTCCTTTATCAGCTTTGTTCAAAAATAACGGCCTCTTGTTCTAACCAAATAATGCGGTCAATAATCCAAGAACTGATTTCAGCAACTTTTTGTGCTTCTAAGTTTAGAGCTTCGGCAATCGCACCGATGAAATTGCCTTCAGAATCGGAAAATTCATTGTCTGTGTATGCTAAAATGAGCATATATTTTATAATTTCCATGGCTAGACGGCGGTCTTTAATTTGAGTTGCATGTTTGATGCAATCTTTGGTTGTTAAGCTAAAATAACGAGGGGAGAATCCTATTTTTAATTCTTTCGCAAAATCTTGTAAAAAAGTTTTTTCAGTTTGGTGAATGTGCCCGTCTATTTTTGCTAATGTGCAGATAATAGCTAAGAAGATATTTTTTTCTTCAGAGGATAAAGATGTTAAATAATCATTATTTAGAGAGCTTTCCATTTTGTTGCCTTTCAATTACAAATCTATTTTGACAGAAAAACATTAATCTTGCAATAATAAAAAGCAGAATATGAAGAAAATAGAAAGAGAGGAAAGATTTTGTTTGAAAAAAATAAAGTTTGTGGTATAGTGGCGCACAAGTTAATGTGTGTAAAATATAAAATTGATGAGTATGGCTAAAAAATATTTTATTAAAACGTTCGGCTGTCAAATGAATGTGTATGATTCACAAAGAATGGCCGTTATGCTGGAAGAAATGGGATTAAAAAAAGCATTATCCCAACGCGATGCTGATGTCGTTATATTTAATACTTGTCATATACGCGAAAAAGCGGCGGAGAAAGTTTTTTCTGATTTAGGACGGGAATATCAAATTAAGTTGGAAAGGGCTGAAGAAGGAAAAGATACAATTATCGGTGTAACCGGTTGTGTGGTTCAGGCTGAAGATAAAGAAATATTAAAACGCGCGCCGTACGTTGATTTTGCGTTAGGACCACTTAGATATTTTCGACTGAAAGAAGTTGTTAGTGAAATTTTTAATAAACGCGAAGTGCAACTTTTAGATACTGAATTTTCGGCGATTTCAAAATTTGATAAATTGCCGGAAAATAAAGCAGAAGGTGGTTGTTCTTATTTGGCAATACAAGAGGGATGCAATAATTTTTGTACTTATTGTGTGGTGCCTTATACACGCGGGGTGGAGATGTCAAGACCGGTGGCAGAGATTCTAAGAGAGGCACAGAGACTGGCTGATACAGGTAGTGTCGAACTTAATCTTTTAGGACAAAATGTTAATTCATATCATGGTGAAGATGAGAATGGTAAAGAACGGAATTTAGCCTATTTGTTGAATAAGGTGGCGGAAATTGACGGAGTTAAGCGTATTCGTTATACGACGTCTTATCCGGCAGATGTGGATGATGATTTAATCTTATGTCATAAAAATTTAAATAAATTGATGCCTTATTTACACCTACCTATACAATCCGGTTCAGATGTTATATTGAAAAAAATGAACAGAAGACATACGCGAGATGATTATTTGCGAGTAGTCGAAAAATTGAAGAAAGCGAATCCTAATATCGGAATGTCATCTGATTTTATTGTCGGATTTCCCGGAGAAACCGATGAAGATTTTAGGCAAACGCTTGATGTAGTTAATCAAGTAAAATATATTCAGGCTTTTTCTTTTAAATACAGCAAAAGACCGGGAACACCGGCAGCTGTGATGGATAACCAGGTGGAAGAAAAAGTAAAAAAAGAAAGATTGCAAATTTTGCAGGATTTGCTATTTGATTATCAGACAAAGTTTAATGAAAGCAGTATCGGTAAAGTGATGCCGGTTCTGTTTGAAAGTAAAGGACGGCATAAAGGTCAGTTGACAGGGCGTACACCTTATATGCAAAATCTTTATGCCGAGGCGGATAACTCTTTAATGAATAAAATTGTTGAAGTACGGATAAGCGGTGCTTCAACCAACTCTTTAAGCGGGGAGGTAATTTGATATGGCAGAGCTTAATTTTGAATTATTTAATAATCAATTATTAAAAGTTATTGTTGGTGTAAATGATGAAAATATACGCCTGATTGAGCGGATGCTTGATGTGGAAATATTGAGTTTTGGCAATCAGCTTACAATTAAAGGGGCGCAGGGCGATATTGATAACGCTAAAACAGCTATTGATATTTTGTATGAAAAAGCAAGTAAAGGCCATATGATTGGTGAACAAGAAGTTAAAGCGGCTGTCAGGATCAGTAGCGGAAACGGTACAGCCGATGAAAAACAATCTTTAAGTGAGATGGTACTTAAAACAAAAAAACGTTATATTTATCCACGATCGGCAACACAAGCCGCATATATTACGGAAATGATGAATAATGAACTGGTGTTCGGTTTAGGACCTGCCGGTACGGGTAAAACGTATTTGGCGGTGGCGCTGGCTGTTTCAATGATGATTGAAGGAACGGTTGATAAAATTATTTTATCACGTCCGGCAGTGGAAGCTGGTGAAAATTTGGGTTTCTTACCAGGAGATTTGAAAGAAAAAGTAGATCCGTATTTGCGCCCACTTTATGATGCGCTTTATGAAATGTTGCCGGCTGAGCAAGTAGATAAAAAGTTGGCATTGGGTGAAATTGAAATTGCACCGCTTGCCTTTATGCGCGGACGTACGCTTTCAAATGCTTTTGTTATTTTGGATGAAGCACAGAATACAACGCCAATGCAAATGAAAATGTTTTTAACCCGTTTAGGTGAAAATTCTCGCATGGTGGTTAACGGTGATTTGAGCCAAGTGGATCTGCCGCGCGGTGTTGTTTCTGGTTTGCGTGATGCGTTGGATACATTAAAAGGAATTAAAAATATCGGAGCTGTTACTTTTTCAGCCAATGATGTTGTACGTCACGGTTTAGTGGCAAAAATTGTAAAAGCATATGAAGAGAAAAGCAAGAAGGCGCAAGATGAGAAGTAAGGTTAATGTAGATGTCATTGTGCATGATGAACAATGGCTGGAAGCTGTTGATTTTGATGTATTCAAAGTTGTTGAAGAACTGAAAGATTTGGTTTTCGGTTATGTCGAGGAAGTTTACAGCAAAGGTCAGCATGAGTTTCTGTCTACTGATTATGTGCTTAATGTTAATGTTTGCTTGAGTGATGATGAAGAAGTTCATCAACTGAATAGAGAATTTCGCGGAATAGATAAGGCAACCAATGTTCTCTCTTTTGCTAATATAGATGGCGATTTTTATGAAGAGCTTGAAAAAGAAAATGAAGCAGATTTGGGAGAAATTGTGTTAGCTTTGGAAACATTGCAAAAAGAATCTGTTTCAAAAAATATTACAGTTTATGCGCACTTTTGTCATTTATTGGTACATGGGTTTTTGCACCTTTTAGGCTTTGATCACCAAGATGATGAAGACGCGGAAATTATGGAGGGACTCGAAATAGAAATTTTAGAGGCTTTTTCAATTGATAATCCCTACGATGAAGAAGTATAAATGATGGGAAAAACAAGCCTTAAAAAACAAATGATTTTTTTAGTGCGTTTTTGGGTGTTGCTGTTTTTGGGCAGTTTATCTACACTTATTTTTCCGCCGTTTGAAAAAAGTATTGTCGGGTATGTGGCGTTTATTACTTTTTTGAGTTATCTCTTTTATGGTTGGCGTTCGCGAAAAGAAATGTTTTGGTCTGCTTACGCTTTTGGTTTTGCTTTTTTTGCTGTCGGTTTTATTTGGATTAGTAATGCTCTTTTAGTAGACGATGGAGAAATGAAGTCGTATATTCCTTTGGTTATTTTATCTATAGGTTCTTTTTTCGGGCTGTTTTGGGCTTTGCCGGTATTCTTTTGCAGTTATGGGAAGAATATTTATGCACGGATGTTGCTGTTTATGGCAGTATTTGTGTTTTTTGAATGGGTACGCAGTTTTATTTTTACCGGTTTTCCATGGAATCTGCTGGGAACAGCTCTTAGCTTTAATCCTCTGCTTATACAAGGTGCTGCATATGTAGGAACATATGGTTTATCGCTATTTTTGTTGGGGATGTGCTTAGGTGTGGCTTTACTGGGTTTAAGTATAGTGCAAAGAAAATTTTATAAGGGAAGTTTGATTTTTTTAGCAGTGAGCGGATTGTTTTTTTATATTGCCGCGCAGCGTAATGATGCCAGGTGTGTGCATTGTCGGGAAATGAATGACTTCATTGTGCGATTGGTGCAACCGAGTATTCCTCAAACTTTTAAATGGCATCCGGCGTTGGCGCATAAAAATTTTCGTCAATATATAGATTTGAGTAAAAACGGTACAAGTGATAAAAATTTGCCTTTGGATTTAGTAAAAATTGTGATTTGGGGGGAAACGGCTACACCATATTTTTTGGATCAAGATGAAGAACATTTAAATGAAATCAAAGAAGCTATTCCTACAGATGGTTTTTTAGTTACAGGAGTGCTACGAGCCGGATATGAAAACGGAAAGCAAGTTCCGTATAATTCTTTGTATGTGATTGATGGAAAGGGAAATATTAAAGACTATTATGATAAGTCACATTTAGTACCGTTTGGTGAATTTTTGCCTTTTCGGGAATATTTGCCGGATTTCATGCGACCGGTGGCAGATATTGTGGGGGATTTAGGGCGCGGAGAAAAATATAAAAGCCTTCATGTAGATGGGTTGCCTTTAATGGGGGGGGCAATTTGTTATGAAAGCATCTTTCCTAAAAGCGTGATTGATCCTGAAAATAAGCCGGAGATTTTATTGGTTTTAGCAAATGATGGTTGGTATGGTGTCAGCAGCGGACCATATCAACATTTGGCAGCGGCGCAAATGCGCGCAGTTGAGGAGGGCATTACGGTTATTCGGAGTGCAAATACGGGAATTAGTGCCGTAATTGATATGAATGGTTATATCTTAGATAAAATTGCTCTTAATGAGGTTAATATTGCAGATGTGTCTTTACCTGTTCCTCTTTCGCGCCCAACTTTTTATGGGAAATATGGAAATGTCATACCTTTGGGATTGGTTCTTGTCTTGTTGTTTATTGTTTTTTCTATTAACAGGTGTGTGAACCGTAAAAAAATTATTTAATATGTGCATATGTTATCGTTAAAGTTGTATATACACTAAAAAAGTGTTGCTTTTTATTTATGGCCTTAATAATATTCCACTAAATATATTTTAATTTAGGAGATTTAATTATGCCTCGCGGACGTAAAAGAAAAATAGATGCTTTGACCGGTGAGAATGTTGTAGAAAGCGGTATCGGACCAATCGATGTGCATGTCGGTTCCAGAATCGGCGCGAGAAGAAAGTTATTACAGCTCAGCCAAAAAGAGTTGGCTGAAAAACTGGGTATTACTTTTCAGCAAGTGCAGAAATATGAAAAAGGTGTTAATCGTATCGGTGCAGGCAGACTGTATAGTATTGCTACAATTTTGGGTGTCGATATTGATTATTTTTATGGGGATATGGATGCGGAATCTTATTCGCGTTTGCCAGAGTATAGTTCTGTAACAGGTGTGGGTTTTTTGCAGGAAGACCAGATAGAAGCACAGTTTGATCCGATAGATGGAGCAGAGGCAACAATGTTGTTGAAAGCTTTTTATGCTTTGCCGCCGAAGGCAAGAAATTCTCTTTTAGTTATGCTGACCAGTTTACATGAAAGAGATGATGAAGGAGATGCTTAATAGAGGAATTATTCCGGATGTGCCAAAGTTTTTCGGACGGCGTAAAGGGCGTGTGGTTCGTAAAGCAAAAAGTTTTCTTTTAGAGGAGATGTTGCCGCAGTTGCGGGTGTGTCAAGCTGAACAGTTTAACCGAGAAACTTTATTCAAAGAACCTAAAAAGGAAATTTGTTTAGAAATCGGTTTTGGTGACGGACAGCATATCTTCGGGCAGGCAGAAAGAAATCCTGATAACGGGTATGTCGGTGTTGAGGTTTTTCAGAACGGGGTGGCTAATCTTTTGACACTTATCAGTGGTGTTAAAGATGGAGCGCAGCTTCCTGAAAAGATTGATGCTGTTTCGTATCCGGTGCATAATATTAGGATTTATGATGATGATGTTCGGCTTTTATTTGAGAAAATTCCCAATAATTTTTTTGATAAAGTGTTTCTGCTCTTTCCTGATCCATGGCCGAAAAAAAAGCATGCCGGACGGCGTTTTGTTAATGCGGATAACTTAAAAGAAGTGGCGCGTGTACTTAAAAAAGGCGGCTTATTTCGGATTGCAACCGATCACCCGATATATAAAAGACATGTTTTGCGCGTTATGCATGAGTGTAAAGATTTTATATGGACGGCAAAATGTGGTAATGATTGGAAACATGAACCGAAAGATTGGGTAAAAACAAAATACCAGCAAAAGGCTGTAAGAGAAGGACGGCGTCCTGTCTTTTTTGATTATTTAAAAGTGTAAATTTTGCAAACTAATTCGCAGATGGAAGCCTATCCCTAAGTGCTCACGTACCTCTATGTACGCTCCGCTTTAGGGCAGGATATCTGCGATTATTTTACAAAATTTCCTACTTTTAATGGGGAAGCAAACTAATTTTCAGAAAAAAGGTGTTATGTTAACAGTTTTTTTTATGATATACTCTATAGTATATCTGTAGTTTTATTATAGGGAGAAAGCTATGGATGAGAAAGATATCAGAGTGGAAACAAAAAATGGTAAAACAACCTATTATATAGGGGATGTAGAAGTTCAGCGTATAGCTGATAACAATCATGGTAGCAGAGTTTATTTTCATCCGGATGGGACAAGCTATCATTTTCCTTTGGTTGAAGATCCGTCAGTTGCTAAATGTTGGCTTGTCGAAAAAGGAGATGGAACAATGTTTTATTGTTCAAAAGGGGAAGTTTCTTATGTTTCAGACAGATATTTAAATGAGAGTGAGATTTCAGGTAATTTTGTTTATGATGATCATTGTAATAGAGTGTATGAGCTGCCAAATGGGAAGAAGTATTATTTTAACATAGAAAGCTATCCGGATTTATATAGTGGCAGGTGTTGGGCTACTAGAGATAAAGACGGCAAATATACTTATTATGATACTCAAAAAGCCAGAGCAGTATATACTAAAGATGAAGATGGAAATGAGGTTCATTTTAAAGGAGACGGGTGGACTGTTGATTATACTAAAGATAAAAATGGAAATAAGGTTAAATATCAAGGAGATGTCGTAGAAGTTCATTTTTATAAAGGCAGTAGTGCGGTTGCTTATACCAAGGATAAAAAAGGAAATGAAATCTATTATAAGAAAGATGGTAAGACAATAGATTATACTAAAAATAAAGAAGGGGATGTAGAACATTATACGGATGGTATAAGAAATAATATGCTTGCAGAAAATAGAAAAAAATTTGCTACAAGGTTCGGTTTAAGAGATGTTAGTATGCCAAGATGGGTTAAAGAGGCTGAAGAGAAAATTAGTCGTAAAGTTGAAGAGGTTATTCAAAAGAAAAAGAGTGGTAATGGGAAGGATGTAGCACAAAAAACGACTAAGACTAATGGCGGACAAGCAAAAGAAAGATAATTTTTCTTGTTACGTTAAGATGCTTTAGGGCAATTTTGAATAGGCTTAACTCTGGTGTTTTGCCATATAAGCTTGGAAAAAGAGTGTATTGGAGTTATTTTGTGCAAGAGGTTTTGTTTTTATTTTATTTTCTGCATTATTGACGGCTTGTTTATATAGGCGTACTAATTCGTTGGCTCCGGAAATATCCGTTTGTTTAAGTTGGTCAATGATTTGCGGGGTGATAATCGTTTGTTCGAAAAGCGCTTTTACACCGTTTATACCTTTGCCATCTACCCAGTTTAATGCAGTGTTTAAAGTGTTCGGATTTCTTAATGATTTTGCATTATTTAAGGCTGCTGTGCCGTTTCCTTTCCAATTAACATGGCAAAAGGCTGCGGCTATGACACCAAGATTGATACGGGTCGCGGCATTATATCCTAACCGTGTTGCGACGGCTTCAATTATTTTATGCGGACCATTCGCTCTGCCAATACTAAAAAAGTGGAGTTGATATTTTTCAAGCTCAGCTAAAAATTTTTTCTTCGGCATACTTTTAGCCAGTTTTTTGTATGCGTCAGTCACATTTCCTTTGATTTTTAAACTGGTATAAGTTTTATTTTGTTGCTGAGCTTTACATTTTTCTAACGGTAAAGGTGAACCATCTGTAGTAAAAAAGAGCTTCTCTAAATTGGCAGCGGCCACATGCACACCAATTTTTTCCGAAGTCTGAAAGAAATTGACGACATAAGCCCTGGTTTTGGGATTAGCTAATAAATATTTCATGAATGCTGTTGCAGTGGCATCATTCATTTGTGTCGGTCCTTTATAACCTTGAGAATTAATTAATGCAGGATTCAGATCATAAGTAACTTTTGGATCTTCACCAGGTTTGGGTGTGCGTTCTTGACATTCGCGATAATATGTTGGTGATAGAATATTTAGAGATGGTGCTTCTGCGGTTAAAACGCGTTTTAATATAATTTTTCCGGTTTTTTGATAAGTTACAGCATCTATAACGTAAGTATATTCGCTTCTTTTATAAAGATGGGCTTCTTGGTCAGAAATTGCAGGAATTTCTGAGAATTTATGATAAACTTTTTGAGGGGTTCTTTTTTTATTTTTGGGAGCTGAGGCGCTGCTTGAACTTTCTCTGACAGCGGTTGTTTCTTTATATGGTTGTTCATTATGCAGTGTTGCGGCAGATGTATTTATTCCGCCGGAAAGAAAAATAGCTGCGCTGATTAGTTTTTCTTTTATATTCATTTTATTTTCCCTCAGTTTTTAATAATCTACTCCTGTGTAGTATAGCTTATAAATGATTGCTTGTCTATATGTTTTTATAAAAAAAATCTCCTTCGTACTTATAAAGGAGATTTTTTTTCTGTTATATGAAGATCTTTTTCTTCTGTCCAAATGGAAAGCTCGTATTTTCCATCAAAAGTGAAAACTTTTAAGAAATCATCGTTTGTTAAGACTATTCTCTGAGAGTCTTCCTTATTTTTAATGGTAACAACTGTGGCGCTATCATTAAAAGAGAAATTGAGTCTTGTTTCACCAATCATGGTATCTGTCGGAACACTTTCCCAATTAGTAACAGGAATAAAAGAGTCCCTTACATGAAGATGACCTTCTTCCAGCCACACTTCGATCAGATGATGACCGTCTTGAGTTTTTAATTTAACATTGTCTCCATCTTTCTCGAAAATTCTGGAATCTTTTTGACTCCCGTCTTCTTTTTCGATGCTGACAAAAGAGAGCTCATCGTCGAACTCAAGATGACTTCCTCCGATGATGGTATCTGTGGGGATATTTTTCCACTCCCCAAAATTGCGATGTGATTTGCAGCCTGTGGTGCTCATCACGGTCACTGCTATGATTACAGTGACAAATAAAAAAATTTTTTTCATAATTATAATATTAACAATCTTCTTTTTATACTATTTTTGGATATTTGTCAATATTGTAATTTGTTTGGTGCTATGTTTATTAAAAGATAGTGGAAAAGTGGAAGTTTTTAAAGGTAAAATTAAAATTTATGTATTATGTTAGTTGACAATTCGGATATGTATCTGCTAAAAAGCAGTACTTTCTTGTGTTTAAATAATTTTAAGGAAATAAAAATGGTTTCGTTAGCAGAAAAAATGGCAGCAAACATGGATTCTTCCGTGTTTAGTAAAGCAACGGATTTGCATAAGCGTTTGTTGTTTACACTTATGGCTCTGATTGTTTTCAGGCTTGGTACATTTATACCTTTGCCGGGTATTGATTCTAGGGTTTTGGCAGAAATTTTTGCCAGACATCAGAGCGGCCTTTTGGGTATGTTTAATATGTTTTCCGGTGGTGCTTTGGAGCGTATGACAATCTTTGCTTTGAATATTATGCCGTACATTTCAGCTTCTATTATCTTGCAACTCGGACAATCAATCGTTCCGTCTTTAGCTGCTCTTAAAAAAGAAGGTGAAGCCGGACATCGCAAGATGACACACTATACTAAATTGTTAACGGTGTTGATTACGATTGTTCAAGGATATGGTATTGCTTTAGGTTTGATGAGCTTAGCCAATAGTGACGGTTCAAGTGCGGTAGTTATTGCGCCGTATACATTTATCTTTTCGACTATTGTTTCTTTGACCGGCGGTACAATGTTTATTGTTTGGTTAGGGGAACAGATTACTTCTCGCGGCGTCGGTAACGGTTCTTCGTTAATCATTACGGTTGGTATTATTGCCAATATTCCATCTGCTATCGGACAAACTTTAGAGTTAGGACGTATCGGTTCAATGTCTCCGTTGGTTATTTTAGGCTTGTTCTTAATGAGTATTGCTTTGGTATTCATTATCTTAAAAGTAGAAATGGCACAACGTAAGATTTTGGTGCAATATCCAAAGCGTCAGGTCGGTTTGCGTGTTACATCAGCTGAAAGTTCTCATTTGCCTTTAAAGGTTAATCCGACAGGTGTTATTCCGCCAATCTTTGCCAGTGCTTTGTTGTTGTTGCCGATTACATTAGCAAATATTTGGTCTAACAACGGACCGGAATGGGTGCAGACATTAAGCCGTTATTTGAGTCACGGACAACCTTTGTATTTACTTCTTTATGCCGGTTTGATTATATTCTTTGCTTTCTTTTATACTGCGGTTGTGGTTAATCCGGAAGAAACGGCAGAGAATTTGAAAAAACACGGCGGATTTATTGCCGGTATCAGACCAGGTAAAAATACAGCAGAATATTTGGATTATGTGGTTACACGTTTGACAGTTCTCGGCGCATTTTATTTGGCAGCGCTGTGTATTTTGCCGGAAATCTTGATTTCTAAACTTTCTGTTCCGTTTGTTTTAGGCGGTACAACTCTTCTCATCGTGGTGCAGGTTACATTGGATTTCATTACCCAAGTGCAATCGCATTTGTTTGCGTATCAATATGAGGGGTTACTGAAAAAAGCGGCACTTGTAAAGAAAAAGAGATAATTTTAAGTGATGCTATGAGAAAAGAGCACTTCACAATGAAGTGCTCTTTTCTTTAATTCATGGTTTGGAGAGCGTGTAGGGCAAATAGATGTGCATCAATCAATGTAAGATGTGCATTCATTATGTCTAAATCTATCTTGTCTCCTGTTGGCAAGAGGAGATAGCGCGAAGTATCTATCAAGTCATCCATCAACTCGACTGGATAATTCTGACTATCTTCTTTGATTTTAGCTATTTGCCGGGTGATTTCTGTTTTGAAATCTTCTTCAATATTTTCTATACAATAATCATGGAAAGTGTTTAAAAATTCTTGGATCTGTTCATGGATTTCCTCATCGTATTCATCTTTCATAAGATCGGTTATAAAAGGAGCTACGTTCTCCTTTCTATCGGCTCCACATGCGTAGATGCCAACATAGTCAACATGATTGCCATTTTTATATTCTATTTGTGTTAAATAGCAAAATCTTTCGCTCAGTCTGCCACAAGCGATGATAACAAAACGAGTAGGTGTCATAATTTTTATTTTAATTAATTAATAAATATAATAATTTGATATTAGAAACCTGATTGTAGTTTATTTTTTTTATTATGCAACATGTTTTTAAAATCTAAAGGCCACCCCTTTGGGGGTGGTCTTTTCGGGTAGAAACTTAGAAAATTTTACTTTAATTTTCTTTTCTTGGCACCCCACAATATAGCTAAATTTTCTATGGTTGGTTCTAGTGTAGGTTTTGGTTCGTTGTTTTCTGCTTGTTGTTGAACATATTCCTCGAAATCACCAACATTGTTGTTAAATTCAATGATGCGGTCGCGGAATTTTGTTTCTTCATCAAGGTATGAACCCCACCTATCTTCTTGAGGACGCGGATCAATCAGGCGCTCTTCTAAGAGTTTGCGTAAATCGTCGTAGATTCCTAATCGATGTTCAACACGTTCGGCGATAATATTATAGCCTGAGGCACGCCTTGCTTTACCGACAATATAAAAGTAGTTGTAGCCGTGTCCTTCACTGTCATAATTACTTTCAAAAAACTTTTAGAATTCTTCCGAAACAACTTTTTCAAATCGTTTTTCTGCATCAGCTGAGCGCTTTTGCATAGCTCGTTCTTCTTCCATCTTTAAGAAGAAATCTTTTTGAATTTTGCCGGTAAATTTTTGAGCAAAAGAGTCATCTTGATAGGTTTCTTGAATTAATTTAACAAGTTCTTCGTTGGATAATACTTTACCATTATGCTCGTCAGCCCATGTTTGGATATGCGTTTTAACAGCCTGGGTTATTTCGGCTATCTTTTCTTGCTCAAGGCGTTTTTGCTCGGCAATTCGCTCTTCTTCTAAGCGTTTTTGATAAGCGATTTCTTCGGCTTTTCGGCGATTTTCACGGGCAATTTCTTCATCTCTTTGGACAATCAAATTTTCTTTTAGCTGTTGCATTTCTTCTTTTGTCGGGCGAACAGGTAATTTGTCTTGATTGTTGGTAATGTATTCTACCATTGAGATAGAAATACTCTCATCATCAGAAGTGATAAAGTTGTCACCCATAAAGTTTTGGATGTTGCTTTGAAGCGTTCTTAGGTTTGATTGACGCTCTCTTTTGCGCTCTTCTTCTTGGTGTTTCTTTTCAGCTGCAATTTCACGCGGATCTTGAACGATCTTAAAGTTTTTGCCGAATTTTTGTTGCATTTCTTTAATATGACAACCGCCTTTGCCGATGATTAAACCTATCATGTCTTTAGGAACTTCAAGCACAATAAATTTACGCTTATCTTCTTTGATTCGTTCTTTATTAATCACAAGTTCCAGATAAGTATGATCATATCCTTGTCGATGATCTGATGTGCAGGCAATACGGATTTGAGCGATACTTTCGTATTTTTTTTCATCCATAATGCGGGTTAAATCATAATTGTAGCCTGTTTCTACCAAAGAATAAACTTTTGCTTTATCACTTGATTGTTCGTCAAAATAGCGGTCAAAAGTTTGCTTTTTCTCTTCTTTGACAGAATTTTTTGCCTGCTCTAAATCTTCTTTCATTTTTTGATATAATTCGGGGGTTAAAATACCATCTTTTGTTTTAATGATGTATCTATTTCTGCTTTCAAACCCGCTTCGACCACTGTATTCTAATTCATAACCGTATGCTTTCATTTTGGCAGCAAGCTGTTTGCTGGTAGCGTTGATAACAGGCCAACTAAGGTTACTGTAGGTTTTAATTTTATCTAGATTTTCTTGATTGTTTAAGGGTAAATCTTCTTTTAAGAATTTTACTCTTTTTAAATCAGACCAGCAGTCATCTTCAGTAAAATATGTTGCAGTACCATCTGTTTTTTCAAGTTTTAGAAATTTGACTTTTGGCTCATCTGTAGATTTCTGGCGATTTATCACTCTGGCAATATCTTCAACGACATCGTCTAAATCATATTTATCACGAAAAAAATCGCCAAAAAAATCATCATATGCAAAATTAGGATGAATTGCCTCTATAGCCTTTCTAATTTCTGGTTCTTTTAGGATAACGTGTTCACTTGATTTTTCACAGCCTAAAATGCAGGAAAGACTATATCGGCGAAGGTTCTTATAGCTTGTATAATAAAAACTGAAATCGGTTTCATTTGTATCTGTTTTAACTGTGTACTTTCTTATATAATATCCATCAGCAATTTTATATTTTTGCATTTCTGTATTTTCCATTTTCTTTCTCCTTTTCTATGTTTTAAGTATATATAAATTTTGATTTTATGTCAAAATATTTAAGTTATTTTGTGTTTTTAGCTATCCGGTATTGCGTTAAATAAACATTGCAATACCGGATAATTCTGTTTCATAATAATTTTCGGTTTTTATTTTTGTAGGCCGCAGATTTCTTTAAATCCTTCCGACTTATGCCTATGAGTTAACATAATTATTTCTATAGTAATATTTTGAAATCACCTATTTGTTCATCTCAAAGTTGCTTAAGAACTTTGTCATAGCTACATCTGGTTTGCCTTGTTGCTTTTCAGCATTAGCTTTTAAGACAAATCTAGCGATTTCTTTTTGATCTGCGTAACCGCCCCAGAAAGCTGTGCCGCCCTTTTGACCTAAGCCGGAACCACCGGTCCAACCACCGAAATTATCATATAATATTTCAGTTTGGTTAGGATCCCAAGGAGCAGGTCTTTCACCGATTTTGTTACCTTGTAACTTACGGCAAATATCTTCCGGACCGAAATAGTTGGTTTCACCATCTGCTGAGACAATCAGTAAGTTTTGAGGCTTACTTTCATCAAATAAACGGTCGGTTACGGTTGCTGTTTTTGAGTGTGGCAACATTACAATCGTTACACCATTTATTTCTTTTGTGTGCTTTATGGCTTCTTCTGCCTGTTCTTCCTGCTCAGCAGTGATGTTTTGGCAGGAGCGGTCATGATAACGAATCATGGCTATTTCTTCTTTGGTTGCGCCCATGGCAAGCATCGCCGGAATGTAACCGCTGTCATTGGCTACAATTAATAGCATTTTTCTTGTCGGTTCAATACCTAACAACTCGCATACCTGCAAAATAGAAGCCGGTTTTGAGGCATTTTCATTATGGTGGTCAATTTCAATTGTTTCCTCAGGTAATCTGCTATCCTTTTTTAACTCAATAATAACAGGAATTTTTCCTTCGGCTGCAACTTTGGAAATTTCATCTCCATATACAGATACGCCGACTTTACTTGCTTCTCTCCAATCTATGTTCTTGGTTGAGTAGCTAACTCCTTGTTCTTTTAATAAGGTTTCAATTGTTTTCATCTCAAGGTCGTTACCACCTAAGAAGAAATGTAAATTTTTAGTATTCATTTTAAATCCTTTCTAAATAAATGTTTTTTCATAAAAAATTTATGTAAAATCTGTTTTTTAGGCGGGACTTGAGTCACATCTAGTGTTCTTGCTTTTTTATAGCTAAAAGCAAGCTAAATCATTTCATACGCAAGCCCCAAAGTGAGCATATTGCTCTTTTATGAGACTAGAGTTTGGCTGCCTCGCTTTCACCGTTTTCAGGCGGTATGCAAGATAACATCGCTTTGATGCGTATGTTTATGATTGCGTGATGATTTTTCAGATTACAATTATCCGTTACGAAGGTACTCAAATTCGGCATTTGAGTGAAACTACTATACTTATTTTTCCGGCTTGCGGCAAAATAAGATATAAAACCGTTGTAAAAGTGGGTTTGTTCTTTTCTCAACGTAAGGGCTGTTATATCATTTACCCTTGTTGTAATTTTTGTCTTCGGATTATCATCCGATTTTTTAGAAAGCACATTTTGTTTTTGTGCTTTTGCAACTGCCGTTGCTGTATATGTTATGCTTGCAGCAAAGCTACGAGCAAAAGTTCGTCCCATGCATCGTCGCGGGACAGGGTCGTCATTCATAAAATTCCTCCATTGGTATCTAATGACAATTGAACTATAACATGTTTTGGCAGTTTTGTCAATAGGGCGTTTAAAAAATATTTTTTTATTTATATTCAATTAGATATAATGTCGCACGCTAAAAAATGAAAGATGTTTTTAAAAAAGTGTAAATTTTTTTTGTTTTTTTTTAAAAAGTGTTGACTCTATTAATTTATGCTTTATAATCCGCATTAATTTTGAAAAGTGGTGATCAACTTTTTGAATGGTTTAATATATATAATAATGGAGATTTAATTTGTCTCGTATAGCTGGTGTAAATATCCCAACTGCTAAGAAATTGGAGATTGCGCTAACCTCTATCTATGGCATTGGGAGAGAAACCGCACAGGTTATCTGTGCAAAAGCGGGCGTTGCCGGTGATCGTCGTGTACATGAGTTATCTGACGAGGACATTGCAAAGGTTCGTGAAGTAATTGATAAGGATTACCTCGTAGAAGGTGAGTTACGTCGTGAAGTCGGTGTTAACATCAAGCGTTTAATGGATTTGGGTTGCTACCGCGGTTTACGTCATCGTAAGGGCTTGCCGGTTCGTGGTCAAAGTACAAAACAAAATGCGCGTACCCGTAAAGGTAAACGTAAGACTGTTGCGAACAAGAAGAAGTAAGAGAGGTAACGATGGCAAAAACAGTTATTAAGAAAAAAGAAAAGAAGAACATCACCTCGGGTGTTGCTCATATCAATTCTACATTTAACAATACAAGAGTTACCATTACTGATGCACAAGGAAATACCGTTGCTTGGTCAACTTCCGGTGCTCAAGGTTTCAAAGGTTCTAGAAAATCTACACCTTATGCTGCACAAGTTGCGGCAGAAGAAGCCGGTAAGAAAGCTCAGGAAAATGGGATGAAAACTTTGGAAGTAGAAGTTAAAGGACCTGGTTCAGGTCGCGAATCGGCTATCAGAGCTTTGCAGGTTGTCGGTTTTACCATTACTTCTATTCGTGATGTTACACCTATTCCGCATAATGGCTGCCGTTTAAGAAAACGTCGCAGAGTATAATTTAGATTTTTAGAGTTAAGGAATAAAACTTTCCTTAACTCTGTTTTAGTATTACATGTAAACTAGTAAAGAGGGTATTCCGGTGATTCAGAAGAATTGGCAAGAACTTATAAAACCAACTAATCTTGGGGTTGTTCCAGGCGAAGGCAAGAATGTTGCTAAGATAGTTGTTGAACCTTTGGAAAGAGGTTTTGGTTTAACTCTAGGTAACGCATTGAGAAGAGTTCTGCTGTCTTCTTTGCAGGGCGGTGCGGTGACTTCCGTTAAAATTGACGGAGTTCCGCATGAGTTTTCTGTGGTTGAAGGCATGCGTGAAGATGTTCCAAACGTTATCTTAAATATTAAAGGCTTGGCTGTAGCTGTTCATTCTGAAGGACAGAAAATTATGCGCTTGAAAGCCGAAGGGCCGATGGTGGTTACAGCCGGTATGATTGAGACCGGTCATGATGTTGAGATTATGAATCCGGATCATGTTATTTGTACGTTAGATGCCGGTGCTAAAATTTCGATGGAAATGACTGTCGGAACAGGTAAAGGCTATGTACCTGCCGTGCAAAATAAGGTTGCTGATGCGCCAATCGGTGTGATTGCTGTTGATGCTATTTATTCTCCGGTGCGCAAAGTTTCTTATAAAGTTGATAAGACTCGTGTGGGGCAAAATACAGATTATGATAAGTTGACTATGGTTGTTGAAACCAATGGTGTTGTTTCTCCGGAAGATGCTGTGGCTTTGTCTGCTCGTATTTTGCAAGACCAATTGAAACCATTTATTAACTTTGATGAGCCGGAAAGTGAAGCAGAGGATATTAAAGAGGAATTGCCGTTTGATAGAAATCTGTTGCGCAAGGTTGATGAACTTGAACTTTCTGTTCGTTCAGCAAACTGCTTAAAGAATGATAATATCGTTTATATCGGTGATTTGGTACAAAAGACAGAAGCTGAAATGCTCAGAACGCCGAACTTTGGTCGTAAATCTTTGAATGAGATTAAAGAGGTGCTTTCAAAGATGGGAATTCATTTGGGTATGGAAACTCCTGGTTGGCCACCTGAGAATATTGAAGAATTAATTAAGAAATGTGATGAACATTTCTAAACGAATCGGAAATTTATTCTAAAATATTGCAAAAGCCGCTTCGATTGAGGCGGTTTTTTTGATAAAAATGTTTGACAAAAATTTTAAAATAGGGCATACTTTATGCCTATACAATAAATTATTATAAAATTAAGATTATTTAAAAATTAAAGTTATGGTAAAAATTCAATGTGGGGTTGGTCCTTATAATAACAAAGACCAAGTAAAACAATGCGTTGAACATATGCTTGGTGAAAAGGTAAGAGAAGTAAGACTTGCCTTAGTAATCGGGCATAATGGGACAGATTTTGTTTCATCGACTGATTGGCGGGTGACAATGGAGAGTGGACAAGAATATATTCTCACCTCTTCGATGCAACCGCAGTATCCCAATTTCTTGGAGTGTAAGGCCGGAGTTTCGTATGAAAAAGGGAAATACTCAATAATCACTGCGGAAGATGATAAGTCTGCTACAGTTTTTATTGGTGGGTCGATATACCGTTTTCGTCCTGGAGATGCTCTGAGAATCTATGTGCAGACCTGCGAAAGATTTATCGCGACAGATTGCGCAGTAGAGTGTGAAGAAACGGAGCAAGGGCGAACCTACCGCGTGATTACGGATGAGAATACACAGTATGGTTACCTTGATGGCAAGGGGCGCATTTCTCAAGTCTAACAAAAACAAAAGCAGTCGGTGTGAAAACCGGCTGCTTTTGTTTTAGGAAATTATATCGGCAGTTATAAGCGGAATAATTGTTTTTAGAGAGGATAGCGGCAATTCTATCTGCCAACCGATGGCACCGGCAGAAAAAATGATTGTGGAGAAGTTTTCGGCGGTTATATGGGCAACGGTTTTGAATTGCTTTTTCATGCCAATCGGGGAGCAACCGCCGTGAATGTATCCGGTTAAAGGCAGTAAGTCTTTTTGTTTGAGCATTTCTACGGATTTTTCATTTACTGATTTGGCGGCTTTCTTTAAGTCTAGTTCTGCGGCAACCGGCAACATGAAGACATAATGCGTGCCTGTTTTGCCGGTAGTAACGAGCGTTTTGAATACTTGTGCCGGATTTTCGCCTAAAGCAGTGGAGACCTCTATGCCGGAAATGGCACCGGATGAACTGTAATCATGAGTTTTATAATTTATTTTGTGTTTATCTAAAATGCGCATGGCATTGGTTTTGAAATTTGTCATATTTATTCTCCTTTGTTGAGCTTATGGTATTAAGGAAGAAATTTAAAGATTTTTTTATAAAGTTATAGTATTTGAGGTTTAGTATTTAGGAGAAAGGTAATGTTTAAGGCAAAAAAATTAGATAGGCTAGTAGAAGCAGGAATTATTTCTGCTAAACAACGACAACAGATTTTAGATTTTGATAAAGATAAAAACAGCGGGTTTGCGGCAAAACTTTTGAGTATTTTGGGAATTTTTATTATCGGTGTCGGTGTGATTTCAGTTATTGCGGCAAATTGGGATGGCATCAGTGATGTAATAAAACTGTTTGTGATGTTTTTGATGTTATTTGGCTGTGGATTGCTTGCTTTCTATTGGGATAAAAATGGAATGACAGAAAAGGCTGAAAAAATGCTTGTCGGGTTGTTTCTATTATCCGGAGCGACTATCGGGCTAATTATTCAAGTTTATCAACTCTCAGGCGGAAAATGGTATAATGTTTTATTGATATGGTGTTTGGTAACACTGCCGTTGTTGTTTGCTTTAAAAAAGAGTTATGTTGCCTATTTTTGGGTGCCGGTATTTTTGGTGTGGTGTGATGCTGTATTTTGGGATTGGCGGGGTACACCCGTATTAGGTGCTTTTTATGATCCGTGGGATATAGGTTTCTTTGCGGCGTTCGCATTTATTGGGAAAATGGTAATGAAATATTCGTCACAAGTGACGATAGGAAAGGCTCTTTGTAAATATTCGTTATTTGCGGCTTATTTGTGTTTGGCGTTATATATTGTATCTGCGTGGAAAATAACACATATTTCGCGTTTAGGAATAGCCATAGCATTATTGGTTGTTTCAGGGTTTGTTTATAGGTATTACGGGGCTTATCATTTAATCCGACGCAATATTAAATTCGGAGGATTGGTTGCGGTGATGTTTTATGTTAATTTTGCTGATATGTTTGGTTTGTTGAGCAGTGGTTTCGGAATGATATTGTTTGGTATCGGGCTGATATTGTTAGTGAGAAATTGGCCAGAAATGATTGCACTGGTGATAAAGGAGAAGAAAAATGACTAAGAATTATCTGAAACTTGTCTTGATGATTGCACCGGCATTATTGCTTTTAGGTTGGGGTAGCGTGCTTTCTTATCAACTGCATAGCGGAAGAGAAGTTGTGCTAAGAATTAAAGGGTATGATCCGAGGTCATTGCTTTCAGGACACTACATTCAATATCAGATTGATTGGGAAAATTCTGATTGCGGACAGTTTGAAAATGGTATATGTCCGGAAGAAGAATTCAAATGTGCTTTGTTTAAAGGATATTGGGGGGAATACGGGCGGTTTTATGTATCTGAAAGACAGGCCAGTGATTTAGATAAAGCTGTGCGTGATAGTGAAAATGAAGCTGAGATAGTTTATTCTTATCGCAAAGAAAGGCGGCCGTATGCGTTGCGGTTACAAATTAGTGGTAAAGTATTTGAGGCAAAATAGATAAAAACAATAAAGAAAATCTCAAAAAAAGTAAGATAGATTGAGATTAAGCATATCTTTTTTTTAATGAGAGAAGTTTATGAGTTTTATCTTTCCTTTGAGTTAGTGGCTGGTGGATTCGGTTGAAAGTCTCGTTTTTGTCGCTCTTCTTGTAGGCTTATGATGATATCCTGGTATTTGACAGCGGTGTCAGTTATTAATTTAAAATTTTGGAGATCTGAGCCGGTTAAGTTTTTCCATGCTTTGTTGATGTATGTGTCGGCATTCTTACCTAATTCGTCAAAGCTTTCCGGCAAAATACCAATCATTTTTAAATAGTGAGCTTTATTTATGGTTTCATTTGGATTTGTTGCAAATGCTGTTGCGCCGTCAAATGTTTCGTAATCTTCAACAATGTAATTTCTTCTTAAAAATTCAATAGAATTAAGATATTGTCCGTTCTGGTTTTTAGGAAAAAGGTCATCAGATTTGAGAAAATTGCTTTCAAGTCCACCGGCATTTTTATCTTCCCACATGATGCGATTTAAAACGTACATATTGCTCTGATGAATGGCGCTTTTATGAACATCAATGCATAATTTACGCTTTTCTTCGCATTGTTTCTTCAAAACTAGAACTCTGCTTATTGCTTCATCATAAGCCGGAGTGTCTTTCTTTTTTTGTGCAGCTTTTTGTGCAGCTTTATATTTGGCGTCTAAAATCCGGAATTGTTCATAAATACTATGTGAGCGGATATGGGCAAAAAACATATTGGTTTGTTTAAATTGAAATTCTACATAAAAACGGCGATTGCCGTTTGGAATGGTTATGCATGCAATCTTTTTGCGATCTAAATAACGACGCGGATTTTCATTTAAGCTTTTTTTGTAGGAATCACGTTCATTAGGCTCGAATTTAATATAGTTCGGAAAATTCTTCTCTAGCTGGTTTATTAAAATTTCTAAATCTTGCGGATATCGAGAAGTAATGGATAAGCGATAAATATCGTGGGGTAAGATAGTCTTGCAGATGTTAGATAGTGCAGAAGTTGTTTTTTTATCGCATTGTTGTTGGTGTAGATTGTATATTGTCGGGCAATGTTGTTCTTTTTTTGATAATCCAAATGGCAATTCAGGTTCTTCTTTGAAGAGTCGAATATTTTGTTTAATTATATCTTCATGTTCGCCTTTTTTTTCTTCTATCAGCTTTTCTATAGTACGTTCTACATCTTTAATAGGAGGAAAAACGATATATAGGTCGTTGCATTCGTGGTTAATGTAGTGGAGTACAGATGATGCGCATGGTGCTAAAATTTCTGTTGTGTAATTAATGCGGCGGCCGTTTTTATCTGTTTCTATTGTTCCATCTTTTAAATTGATGCTGTATATATGTTCCGGAAAACCTGATTTTTGCTCAGTTTTTAAGCCTATGACAAATGCTTTATATAGTAAGCGGTATTTTTCTAAGGTTTCGCGGTAGTATTCGCGCAGATTTTCTTTGTCTTGTTTTGAGAGAAATCCCAGTTCAGCAGCTTTCTGTTCTATATAATTCAATGCCTCATCATCGCACAGTTGTTGGAGATATGGTATTTGTTCAGGTCCTTTCTCAATAAGTTCTGATGCAGTGTATGTTGTCATATTTTCTGTCCTCCTTTGACATTATTCCTTTAGTCTATCATTTTTTTTCTTATTTGCCAAATATTTTTTTAATTGTGTGGCTGAGTTTTTAGATTTTTGTTGCAAAATAAAATTTTTTAGGTATTTTAGCGACAGTTGAGGCATTTTATTGCTTGTTTAATTAACATTGTAAATATGGAGAACGAAATATGAAACAATTAGCCGGATCTATTAGAATTGGTTGGGTTATCGAATATAAAGGTAAACCGTGGACAATTACTAAATCTCAACATATTAAACCGGGTAAAGGCGGTGCTTTTATGCAGGTTGAAATGAAATCTGTGGAAGAGGGAACAAAAACCAATGAACGTTTCCGCACAGAAGATACTGTTGAAAAAATGATGGTGGAAGATAAAGATTGTCAATTTTTATTTGAAGATAGTACCGGTTTGAATTTTATGGAAAGTGAAACTTTTGAACAGTTCTCCATGCCTGCTGATATTTTAGGTGATTCTCGTCCGTTCTTGACAGACGGTATGGTTGTACGCATCTCTCATATTAATGACAGACCGATTTCCGTACAATTACCGCAACAAGTTATTTGTACTGTGGTTGAAACAGAGCCGGTAATTAAAGGACAAACCGTTACATCATCTTATAAACCGGCTGTATTGGATAATGGTATGCGCATCGGTGTACCGCCGTTTATTGCTGCCGGTGAAAAAATCGTGGTTGGTACAGAAGAAGCTAATTATGTTGAGAGAGCGAAATAATGGCTTATATTTCTCCTATGCTCACTAATATCGTGACGGCGGTTAAGAAAGCTTCGGTTAATCTTAATCGTGATTTTAGTGAAATTGAGCATTTACAAAATTCCGTTAAGGGAAGTCTTGATTTTACAAAAATTGCTTTTGATAAAATCGAAAAAGGCTTAAAAAATGAGCTTGCTAAGATAATGCCGCAGATTCCGGTGGTGCTGATTAATGATAAAATGCCGAAGGAAGGAATGTTTTTAAGCGTTTCCGGTATTGAAGGTTTAGCTAATTTTGCACATGGTAATCCGGAGTTTGCTATTTCTTGTGCGCTTGTGGACGGGCAAATCGTTTTGGCAGGTGTTGTTTATAATCCGGCGCGGGATGAACTCTTCTTTGCAGAAAAAGGTAAGGGTGCTTTTAAAGAAGGTTTTCGTAGCCATGAGCGTTTAAGAGTGGCTGCTAAACAGGAACTTGACGGGGCTTTGGTGGCTGTTAAGTCTGCTCTTAATAATACAGAGCTTTCGGCAAAGATTATTAATAATACACTGGTATTATGTCATGACGTGCGTGTCAGCGGATCTGTGGCACTTGATTTGGCTTATGTAGCAGCCGGAAAACTTGATGGTGTAATCGCACCGGAAAGTTCTTTGGCGAGTATTGCTGCCGGTGTCTTATTGGTTAAAGAGGCCGGTGGTATTATCTTAGATATGGCGCAAAAAGATACGCGTACAGAGGATTTATCTATGGTGCTTAACTCAGGTAATCTGATGGCTGTCAGCTTCAATTTGAGCCAAAAAATTGCTAAGATTTTAAAATAGTTTAAAAATTTATAAAATTATGCTTGCAATCTAAAAAAGTGCAGTGTATAAGTGACGTAAATTTTTTAATGTAGTTTAGTTTTTGGAGATAATAATGAAAAATGGTATTCATCCTGACTATCATAAGATTACATATGTAATGACAGATGGTACAAAGAAGGAAGTTTATTCAACTTGGGGTAAAGAAGGTGCCGAAATGATTCTTGAAATCGATCCTAAGTCTCATCCGGCTTGGACTGGTATTCATCGTATGGTGGATTCCGGCGGTCGTGTTGCCGGTTTTAATAAAAAGTATTCTAAGTTTATTAAAGCAGGAAACTAGAAGAGTATAGTTCAGGTTTTCAGAGCGGTCCTAACGGGTCGCTCTTTTGTTTTTTATGTGTTTTATAATAAATATTGAAAAAAAATCGTTTATTTAGGAGATTTTTTCGATTTTATTGGGGTTTTGTTAATTTAAATTTAAGTTTTTTTTAGTTAAATGATTGTAGAAAAGAATAAATAACACCTTGTAACTCGTGTTAAATTAAATTACCCTGAAACAAAAGTGTTAAGTTTTTTTTTAGAAAGGATAATAATATGACTGCTCCTTTGATGCCTAAAGCAACGGCAGTATGGCTTGTTGAAAATACAACGCTCACTTTTAAGCAAATTGCAGATTTTTGTGAGTTGCATGAGTTGGAAGTACAAGCTATTGCTGATGGGGATATCGCGTATAATATTCGCGGTGTCAGCCCTGTTTCTAACGGGCAGCTTTCTGAAGCAGAGATTGCTCGTTGTGAAGCAGATGTAACTGCACACTTGGTAGCAACTCCTTTGGAGAGGAATGTGAAAGAAAGAAATGCAAAAGCGAAAAAAATTCTTTCTCCGACACAACGTGCAGAAAAGCCAAATGCTGTTTTGTGGATTTTGAAAAATTGTCCGGAAGTTATGGATTCACAAATTTGTAAACTTATCGGAACAACAAAACCGACAATTAAGTCTATTCGTGAGGGTACTCATGCGAATATGGCAAATTTGCGGCCAATTAACCCGATGGCTGTCGGCTTATGCTCAGAAAAAGAATTGGAAAAGGCTATGGAAATTTCGCAACAACAAGCTGAGTTGAAAGAAAACAAAGGTAAGAAGAAAGCGAAAAAGAAAACCACAGCTAAAAAGAAAAAAGCTGCAACGAAAAAGAAAGTAGCAGCTAAGAAAGTTTCAGCTAAAAAAGCTGGTAAAAAGACAGCAGCGAAAAAAGCTGTTAAAAAAGTTACGGCAAAGAAGGCTGCCGTTAAAAAGGCTTCTAAAAAATCTACTGTTAAATCTACTGTAACTTCTAAGGGAGGGAAAAAGATGGTGAAAACCGAAAAAGCTCCGGCAAAGAAAACTGCCACTAAAAAACCTGCAGCAAAGACAGCTGCTGTGAAGAAAACCGTTGCTAAAAAGCCAGTTGCTAAAAAGACAACGGCAAAAGCTGCTACTGCAAAGAAAACAACTGTAAAGAAAACCGTTGCTAAAAAAGCTCCGGCAAAGAAAGCCGCTGCTAAAAAACCTGCTGTAAAAAAAGCTGCAGTTAAAAAAGCTCCGGCAAAGAAAGCCGCTGTAAAGAAAACAGTTGCTAAAAAAGCTCCGGCAAAAAAGACAGTTGCTAAAAAGCCTGCTGTAAAAAAAGCTGCAGTTAAAAAAGCTCCGGCTAAGAAAGCTGCTGTAAAAAAGGCTCCGGCAAAGAAGGCAGTTGCTAAGAAAGCTCCGGCTAAAAAGCCAGTCGCTAAGAAAGCTCCGGCTAAGAAGGTTGCAGTAAAGAAAAAGTAATTCTTTATAGAGAGAGAAGAAGAGGGGCGTTTGCTCCTCTTTTTTTGTGCTTAAAATAGGTACAAAAAAACCTTGAGAACGGAGTTGCTTTGGGGCAAAACTGTTCTCAAGGTGAAATGTTTCTATTCATCATCCTTGTTTAGGATGATGTTTAAGAAACTTTTTTTGTTTTTCTTTTGGCGGAGGGCAATTGTCGCCATCGTCGTTATCACGACGAAGACAACTATGCCGAAGCACACGCCAGCCGCCATACATGTGCCGAGCCATTTTAAAAACGGCACATTGTTTTCAATGGCCGGCTCGGCAGACATCAGCATGATACATGCCGTGCTGATGACCACACTAATTGCGAGTGATCCGCGTGTGGTTGACGGATCAAAAAATTTTTTCTTCATAATTTTTTGTTTTATGCCGAAAAAAACGTAAGGTGTCTTCTTTCTCCGGCGGGTGAATACTAATTTTCTTAAAAAAAGCTTGTGCTTAATTATAAGGAAAGGTATTCACAGTAAAAAAACTATGAAAAAACACTAACCGAATAATAAGCACGATAATAAACAAAAGTTTATAAATAGAGCTTTATTGTAACATATTTTTTAAAAGCCGTCAATTAGAAAAATAAATATACATACTAGTAGGTATATTTTTACTTGCAATTTTAAATTTTATACTTTATATATACAGTAGAGCAATTGAAAAGAGGTGCTACTATGGATAAAGAGAGCAGTTTGAAAAGAGTTATTCGGGTTTATCCGTTTGCCTATAATAAAATTTTGGGTGGACAGCGCAAAATTGATATCAGACCGTATATTGTGCCACTGCAATCTTTGCAAGTTAATGACATTATTGAGTATCAAAATATTGAAACAGGCAATACTGTTTTGCGTGAGGTTAAAGGAATTGCTCTTTTTCCAGATTTTGAAACGCTTATTCGTCTGTTGCCGCCGGAAATGATTGGCTATAGCGACCGTGAAGAAATTCGTGTGCGGGTGGAAAGAATGTATCCTAAAGAGGAGCAGGAAAAGTATGGTGTTTGTGCTATCTTTATAGAAGAGCCCAGCATCAAACGGATGATGAAGGTTAATAGTTTTGAACGTATAGCCTAAATTAAAGGGGAAAATTTGCGTGTCTAATCGTGAATGGTGCTTCATGACATAAATTCATGTACTTCTATGTACACTAGAATTTATATCAGAAGACATTCACTTCTATCCATCGCAAATTTTCCGCCTTTAGTCGAGGAGGCTCGACACCCATCACTTTTGTGCTTTTGGGAGAGCACCTCTTGGAGTGAGGGTGGAGCCCACCTGAGTCGGCCGACATTAGTCGCTCGAGAGGGGTGACGGGGAGATGTTACTCTTGGAGAGAGGGGATAGAATGATGAGGAAGAAGGAATGTATCAACGTCATTCTTCCGAACGAAGTGAGGTCAAAGAATCTCCTCTAAATTATGATGCAAAATTTAGAAAAGATTCCCTTGGAGAGAGGGCGGGGATTCCTTGATTTTTGCCTACGGCAAAAAAGGGATGACGTGGAGAGGTTACCCTTGGAGAGAGGGCGGAGATCCCTTTCTTAGAAATCGTTCTCCCTAAGATGACAGATACTAATCTGAAAATGACGGATGATGATTGTAAGAATTGGATAGAGGTTGCCTGTGATGCCTTCTCTCGGTTGGATTTTCCTCATGAGCAAGTGATGAGTTTTTTTAGGAATAGATATGGAGGATATTCTTCTCTTAATAGAAGATATAATCTTTTTGAAAAGTTATTATCTGATGAAGAATGTTTAGAAGCGCTGAAATCTAATCCTAATTGGAAAGAACTTCGTGATTACTTGGTTAAGACGGTTTGGGATCCCATGCATATTAAGAAAATTCTTTCGAGCCTTGATGATCTGACTGATAAAGAAAAAGAATCATTGCAGCAAAGATTGGTGGATTATAGAATTCACTTTTTAAAAACAGCGATTGGATGTTTCCGCAACTGGAATCAGGCTGGTTACTTGTATAAGATGGTGTATTTTTATAATCTTGGTATCTATGAGGAGATGGACGAAGAAGCCATGGATGCCAAGTGGGCGCAGCTGAGAAAACTGTTTGTTAATGACACTTCAGATATAATTCCGAGCATCAATGCAGATACCATCGAAGGTATTGTTGAAAATGTCATCAGGCGAGCATGGGACGAGAATGTATCGGGACGGAATGATACGACGGTGAGCAAAGATTATTTGATTCGTTATATTGTGGAACGTCGCAAATCCGCGGTAAATTATTTCCCAAAAAAGATGATGCGAGATATACTCGCGTCGTGGGTTCGTGAAAAAGTGAAGGAACTTCTGCCGAAAGTAAAAGGTATTGATACCTATAATGTAATTTGTCCTTCAATGAGGGAGTTTATGGGTAGGCTCTATGATGGGATTCCAGAAACGGTTAGTAATCCAGATTCAGTCTTGATTACTCTAACTGTTTTCGACAAACCAAAGCATCTGTGGAGCTTTGTTAAAAATTATTTGCGTTACTACTTTGTGGCGTACGAAAAAGCAGAAGAAACTAAAAACTATTTTGAAAATCGGGTGGCTTATTTTATTTATGAGGAAGTTCCGCTTTTGTTACAAACTGAAGTAGCCGGTCATTTATCAGATGAACAAATAGAGATAATGTGGAGTAAGTATTATTCTACTTTATCTGATGAAGAAATAACTTCGTATCTGAAGAAGTTGTCTGATGAGAAACTATTTAAGATTTGTGTCGAAATTTAATTTAATACAAATTTAAATAAGAGAGGAGCGTGTGAGGAAATCACACGCTCTTCTTTTGTGGAATTATTTTGTTTTTTTACTGATTGTGTGGGCAACATCTGTCATGCGCGCAAAAAAGGTGTTTGTATCTTTAAAATAACGACTTTTAAGATCATTTTTTTTATGAATTGCGGCAATTTCAGGTGCACTGTTGTACATGACCATATAGCCAAAACCGCAAATGATGCAAACAGCAAGCCAGAGAAATTTTTTGCCTAATACGAAAAAGAATAGGGAAAAAAAGGTAATGCAGGCTAAAGTGATATAAACCGAGTACATGGTTCCGCTAACGTTACTGACGAGTTCTAAATCTTCAAGGAAGAATAAACCGATAACACCGACAGCTAAGAATTTTAAGATGAAAATTGCGATTGTGAGTAGGATAAACATATTTATTTCTTTCAAAAAAAAGCACCCTGTTTAGGGGCAGGGTGCTTGGTTATGATTAAGCGCTCTTTTTAGTTATAAGCATTTCTTTAATGCCGTCAATGGAACTCAAAACAGCACTGGCTTCGTATGGCATATAAACAATCTTATTGTTTTCTCCGGAAGTCATTTCTTTCATGGTTTCAAGATATTTCATAGCAATAAGATATTTATCGGCTTGGCCTTTAGACGACAGAGCTTCAATGATACGATTAATTGCTTGCTTTTCTGCTTCAGCCTCAACCATACGCGCTTGGGCAATACCTTCGGCTTTTAAGATGGCTGATTCCTTTTCACCTTCAGCTTGGCGAATCGCCGCTTCTTTTTCACCTTCAGCAATACGAATTGCTGATTCTTTTTGACCTTCGGCTTCATAAATCATCGCGCGTTTTTCACGCTCGGCTTTCATTTGTTTATCCATAGCAGCTTGGATATCTTTCGGAGGCATGATATCTTGTAATTCAATACGATTTACTTTAACCCCCCATTTATCTGAAGCGCTATCTATTGTTTCACGCAACTCGGTGTTGATTTTATCGCGAGAAGTTAAAGTTTCCTGCAACTCCAATTTACCGATTAGTTGGCGCAAAGTTGTTTGGGTTAATTTTTCGATGGCTTCATATAAATTTTCTACACCGTAAACAGATTTTTCCGGATTGAAAATTTGGAAATACAAAACGGCATTGATGGAGATAGAAACGTTATCTTTGGTAATCACACTTTGACGTGGAAAGTCAACAACTGTTTCACGCAAATCAATACGCGTTGTTTTTTGCATATAAGATGATGATGTACCGTCACGATAATTTACGGTTACTTTTTTATACATGGTTTTGGGGGAATCAAAAAATGGAAGAATCCAATTCAGTCCGGCAGATAATGTTTCTTTATATTTACCTAAACGTTGAATGATTACAACTTCTTGCTGTTCAACGATAACGCAACCTTTCATTACAAGATAAAGAACGGCAACAACTAAAAGTGTTAAAAAAGTAGTCATTATTTTTTTCCTTTCTTAGAGAGTTTTTCTACAAACATGGTTAAATCATTGTGACGAATAATTTTTACTTTTTCGCCTTTTTCTATTTCAGGAGAATCTTCTGAAAGTGTGCGTGCTTCCCAATCTTCATCATAAATTTTTATGCGACCGGAAAAGGCGTTTATGCTTGTTATTGCATCAGCTTGTTTATTGATGTATTGCGACTCAAGGGAAGTCTTGGCATCTTTTTTAGGATTGATGTTAAACAGGGGCCGTAAAAATAATAAAAAGAGTATTGATAAAATAACGAAAATCGGTATCAAGATATTATAATTATCTGTAAAAATTCCCATTATGGAACAAATGGCTGCGGCAAATGCAAAGTTTAAGAAAAACATTGTCGGTGTATAAATTTCTATCATGAAAAATATAACAGCGACAATTAGAAATACAATCCATGCTGACATAATATTATCCTCTGTTGTTAAAATTTATCTTAATTTTAAATAGGGATTGTTTTAAATTTCGTTAAAAATATCTAATCTGCGTTTTGTTTATGTGTATGAATCTTATATAGTAAATAGGTAAAAATCAGCATATATAATGTGGCGAAAAGGAAAAATGCCGATGAAAAACTCAGGCCTGATATATCTTTAGACGGAGCAATAACAAACTTGAAACAGATAAGGGATATGCCGGAGATTGTTTGCTGCAACATGTTGTTTACAGATGATATAGTCGCACGCGTTTCTTCTTTGGCAAACTGATGGATGTGATTGATGTTGGCAATAGCAAAAGAAAGCTGAAAACCAATGCCGATGCATACAAAAATCAAAGTTAAACAGGCAACATAAGGGAGCTTAAAATAAAAACTTAAAATCATACAGGCAAAGGAATAAAAACATAAAAAAGTGGTGACAACCAAAAGACGGTTAAAACCAAAAAAGTTTTTAATTTTATTGACGTAAAAAGAGAAACCGGCGCGCAGAGCATGATTTATGACGGCGACAACACTAAACATGAGAATCGGAGCTGATGATATTTTTAATAGTGGCTGGAAACACCAACAGAATAGAGAAGTGGTTGAAAAAAGCAGTGCGGAATATAAAATGTAAATATTGATGTTTTTATTTTGCATGGTGGCAATAGTTGTATCTTTTATTTCTGTGAATTTTTGTTTTAAGGTTATACCATATGGACGTGCAGATGGCGGGTTAGGGAGTGTTGTTAGCAAAATAATGCTGATGAGTGTTAAAATAAACTCTAAGGAAAGTAGTACAACCGTGCCGTAATATTTGTATAAAACAGCACTGAAAATTGCAGCGAACATGGCGCCTGATGACATAGCAAAGTTTGTGCGTCCGCATTCTTTGAGCATACGCTTTAATTTGTTTTTGCTTTTTAGATAATCGTAAATGTAGCTGTCATATACACCAGATAAAAACGCTCGTGAAAGTGCATTGAAAAGTTCACCTAAAAGGACAATGTAAATACCAGAAAAAGAGAGCCACAATGTTGCTCTTAAAAAGAAGCAAATGAAAGCTAAAACCAATACTTTTTTTTTGGATATAACATCAGCAATGTAACCGCAGGGAATCTCAAAAACAATACCAGTTAATTGAAAAATTCCTTGGAATAAAACAAAATCTGCAGCAGTTAATCCATTCTGTTGGTAAAACAACAACAGTACCGGTGCAAGATATAATTGGGAACGTAAAAAGCAAGCCAGATCTAGTCTTTTCAGCGGATTTGCAGATTTCATTATTGCGCCTTTTTTGAGGTTATTTGTGATAGTCATTCTAGTCAATACAGTTTAATATAAGGTAAAGAGAATATAAAAAAAACCACCTTAAATTCAGGCGGTTTTTTTTACTTTATAAAGCTAAAATTACTTTTTTGATTTAGTAGATTTTGCTTTTGTAGAAGATGATTTCTTGCTGTTAGAAGAAGTCTTCTTTGAAGAGCAAGATTTGCAACTCATAGAAGTAGCTTTTTTGCCGTAAATTTGCTCAATAGCCATGTTCCAGAATTTTTCATCTTGGCCGAACGGACAACCAGCATTTTGCCAGTTGTAATAAGCAGCTTCTCTGATTAAATTTTCATTGAATGTCATTTCAAATCTCCAAATAATTTGTTGTTGAACAATGTTAGTATAAAATAATTTTTTATTTTGTAAATACGAATTTTTTATGTTTTCGCTTTTTATGGTTTGTATATATTTAGATAGTTTAAAAAAAAATTAAAAAAAGGGGGAATATGAAAAAAAATATGATAATTTTTTGTAGCGATATTTATAGACTGATGAAAGTTATGAATGATTTTTTTTTATTGGTGTTTCGGCGTTTTTTTTATGCTTTTTGATGTATATATTTTGAGGTAATTTTTTTTGTGAAAACCGGAATTAAAAAATGTATCAAAAAAATATTTTATGGTTGTGCAAAAATAAAAAAATATGATTAGTTTTAAAGGAAATAAATAAAAAAAATTTACTAAATTTTTAAAAAAAAGTTTTAAAAGAAAGTGTTGCTTTTAAAGAAAAATAGGAAATGTAAAATGTCTTTTTTTTATGACAATTTTCTTGCAAATTTTTTGTTTTGCTTTATACATAAAATTGATGTTATTTATTGTTTTATTTTTGGAGATATATCAGGATGACGAATACAGTCGAGAATACAGCTATTGAAAATCAAAAAAATGTTCGGTCGAAAAATTTTGCCGTATTGAATCCGGTCGGAGGGAAAATGAATAATTTGCTTTCAAAAAATGAAATGGAATGTATTATTAATGGTGATTATGAAAATGTTATGGCTGTACTCGGCATTCATCGTGATAAGGGTAGTAAAGAAGTTTTTATTCGGGCCTATAAACCGCAGACAAAGTCTATTGAATTATTGGCGGGTGACGGCACGTCTTTAGGGTTAATGACAAAGCTGGATGAGCGCGGTTTTTATCAGATAAATCTCGGGATTTTGAATCTAGATGGTTTTGCGCATAAGTTTCGTATTACAAATGATCAGAACAATGTTTATGAAGAAGAAGATATTTATTCTTTTCCGTCTGTTTTGGGAGATATAGATGAATATCTTTTTTCAGAAGGGAATCATTTTGATTTATATAAAAAGCTCGGGGCGCATATTATGGAAATAAATGGCGTTAAAGGTGTTGCTTTTTCTGTGTGGGCACCGAATGCAAAACGTGTTTCCGTTGTTGGAGCTTTTAATAATTGGGATGGACGCGTTAATGTAATGCGCAAACATTATAATTGCGGTGTATGGGATATTTTTATTCCTAATATTGTGGAAGGAGAATATTATAAATTTGAAATTAAAACTCACGATGGTTTTATTTTGACTAAAAGTGATCCGATGGCTTTTTATTCTGAAGTTCGCCCGAGTACAGCTTCGATTGTTTATGATTTAAATCATTATAATTGGAATGACCAAAATTGGATGCAATATCGTCAGGCATACAACGGTTTTGATCGCGCGATGAGTATTTATGAAGTGCATGCCGGTTCATGGCGCAGAAAAGGAGAAAACGGTACGGAGTTTTTAAATTATCGCGAATTGGCTGATACATTAGTACCATATGTGATGAATATGGGGTTTACACATGTTGAATTTTTGCCATTGTGTGAACATCCTTTGGATGCTTCTTGGGGGTATCAGGTTACCGGATTGTTTGCTCCAACTTCTCGTTTTGGAACACCTGATGATTTTCGTTATATGATTGATAAGTTTCACCAGGCAAATATCGGAGTAATTATGGATTGGGTTCCGGCGCATTTTCCAAAAGACGGGCATGGTTTGGTTGAGTTTGATGGGACGCATCTTTATGAACATGCTGACCCGAGAAAAGGTGAACATAAAGATTGGGGAACTAAAATTTATAATTATGGACGTACTGAAGTTTGTAATGTGCTTTGTTGCAGTGCGCTTTATTGGTTGAAAGAATATCATATTGACGGCTTGCGTGTAGACGCTGTGGCTTCAATGTTGTACTTAGATTATTCGCGCAAAGACGGAGAATGGATACCGAATATTTACGGCGGAAATGAAAATTTAGAAGCAATTTCATTTATTCGTAAAATGAATGAACTTTGTTACGGGCAGTGTCCGGGGACAATCACCTGTGCAGAAGAATCAACAGCATGGCCGATGGTTTCAAGACCGACGTCTATGGGCGGTTTGGGTTTTGGTTATAAATGGAATATGGGATGGATGAATGATACATTAACTTATATCAGTAAAGATGCTATTTACAGAAAGTATGAGCATGGTAAGTTAACGTTTGGTTTATTGTATGCATTTAATGAAAATTTCATCTTGCCGATTTCACATGATGAGGTTGTACATGGAAAAGGTTCTATGCTTAATAAAATGCCCGGTGATGAGTGGCAGAAGTTTGCAAATTTGAGAGCTTATTACGGCTTTATGTGGACACACCCAGGTAAAAAACTTTTGTTTATGGGGTGTGAATTCGGACAAGATTGGGAATGGAATTCTGCTGAGAGTTTGCGTTGGCATTTGTTACAATACCCGATGTATAAGGGTATGCAAAATTGTGTGAGAGATTTGAATTTGATGTATAAAGGAAATTCTGCTTTTTATGAAGAAGACTTCGATTATAAAGGATTTGAGTGGATTGATCATGCTAATGCGGATGACAGTGTGATTTCTTATATTCGTCGCGGACATGATTATAACAATTATATGATTGTCGTATCTAATTTTACACCGGTGGTAAGGAATGATTTTAAACTTGGTGTACCAGATAGCGGAGCATATCAAGAAATCTTTAACAGCGATGACAAGAATTATTGGGGGAGCGGTGTAAAAAATGAAGGTGAAATGATTGCAAATGATGAAAGTATTTGCGGAAGACCTCATTCAATTACATTAACATTACCGCCACTTTCTACTATTGTATTGAAGCATATCAGATATTAGGTTATTTGAGAGGGAGAGTAATGACAGATATTAAAGTATGGGACGGGCGATCTTATCCTTTAGGCGCAACGGCAGATGAAAGCGGAGTTAATTTTGCTTTATTTTCTGCCGGTGCTTTGCGGATTGAACTTTGTCTGTTTGATAAAACAGGTACTAAAGAAATTGCGCGATTTGAAATGCCTGTACGGGAAAATAATATCTGGCACATTTATCTTGAAGGCGTTAAAGAAGGACAAGTTTACGGCTATCGTGTTTACGGACCGTATGATCCGGCTAAAGGAAAAAGATTTAATCCAAATAAATTGTTGATTGATCCGTATGCAAAAAAATTAATCGGACGGCTTATTTGGCATAAGGCTATTTACGGGTACGATTTTGATAGCGCAGAAAAAGATCTTTCTTTTTCAACATTGGACAGTGCGCCATATGTTCCTAAATCTGTAGTGGTTGGAGCGAGTAAATTTGATTGGGAAAATGATGAGCCGCCACAAATAGATGAGGATAAAACCGTTTTCTATGAGTTACATGTAAAAGGCTTTACTAAATTGCATCCGAAGGTTCAAGACGCCAGACGCGGTACGTTTGCCGGATTAGCCAGTCATAGCGTGTGCAAATATTTGAAATGGTTGGGTGTAACTTCAGTGGAGTTGTTACCGGTGCATGCTTTTATGGCTGAAAGAGCAAAAGGTATTCATGAAAATTATTGGGGGTATGAAACTTTAAGTTTTTTTGCATTTGAACCAAGTTATCTTGTTGGTGGGCAAATTGATGATTTTAAAAAGATGGTTAAAAGAATGCATCAAAGCGGGATAGAAGTGATTTTGGACATGGTCTATAATCATACTTTTGAAGGAAATCACTTGGGGCCGACGCTTTGCTACCGCGGAATTGATAATGAAAGCTATTATACTTTGGATGGAACCAATAAGCGGTATTATTATGACAGCACCGGTTGCGGTGCGTCTTTTAATTTACAGAATCCGTATGTGTTGCGTTTAGTGATGGATTCAATGCGTTATTTGGTTGAAGAAATGCATGTTGATGGTTTTCGTTTGGATTTGGCCGTGTCTTTGGCTCGTGTGCGCCAAGAATTTTCGCAAAGCAGTGGCTTTTTGATGGCAACACGACAAGATGAAATATTGAAGTTGGTAAAAATTGTTGCAGAACCGTGGGATGTTGGAATTGGCGGATATCAGTTAGGGGCATTTCCTCCGGGATGGATGGAGTGGAATGATAGGTATAGAGATGTTGTCAGAAGGTTTTGGCGTGGTGATGACAGGCAAATAGGAGAATTAGCGAGCAGACTTTCTGGTTCGAGTGATGTTTTTGGTCCAAGTCGGCGAACAATATGGAGTTCTGTTAATTTTTTGGCAGTGCATGACGGTATGACGCTTAATGATTTGGTAACGTATAATCATAAACATAATTATGCTAATGGTGAGGATAATTGTGACGGAACAGATACTAATTGGAGTTATAATTCCGGTTTTGAAGGAATGGTATTTGATTCGAAAATTTTAGAGAACAGATATCGACGCTTAAGAGCTATGCATGCTTGTTTGTTGCTTTCTTTTGGAACGCCGTTATTGTTAGCAGGTGATGAATTTTTTAATACGCAGTTTGGAAATAATAATGCTTATTGTCAAGATAATGCTATTTCTTATTTGGCATGGGATGTTATCGGTACAGAAGAAATTAAATATATTCGTTATATTAAAGAGCTTATAAAATTGCGGCGTAAGATGGGTGTATTCCATCGGAAGAACTTTTTCGGCGGTTATTATGTTGATGCAAAATCAGGGATAAAGGATTTGGCGTGGTTTACGGAAAAAGGTCAGGAATTTGCGCAAACTGATTGGCATCAAATAAATCGGCGTGCAATTTCTTATATGGTAGCCGCAGACGAAAAAATGTTTATGGTGATTTTAAATGCAAATGCAAATCATATAAAATGGAAATTACCGGCAATTAAAAAAACTTATAAATGGAATCTATTATTAGATAGTTCGGAACAATTTGAAGCAGATAATCTTGGAGCAGGTGTTGAGATTTGGGTGCCTGCATGGACGGTTTTATGCTTTGAAGTAAAAAGATAGGAGAGTAATATGTCTGAAATTTTAAAAGTTTTGGCTGATAAGCTTAATATTAATACAAGTTATGATTATTTTTGTAACGGAAAAAATCAGCACTGTGAAGTTCGTGATGATTTGTTGCGTTATTTGATTGAAGATTTCGGTTATGCGGCAAAGACTGATGAAGATATAAGAAAATCTATCGAACGAATCGATAAAAGACGTTGGCAAAGAGTTATGGAGGCAATTTATGTTTTTGACCAAAAGCATCAAGAGTTTGATATTGTTTTTAAAGAAGAAGAATTTTTAGGAGATATTGTTGTTTATGCTGTTAAAGAAGGACAAAAGAAAAAGCAAATACTGCAGGTAATGTTTGAAGAGACAGAAAGGCGTAAAGAAGGGCGTAGCACATATGTAAAATTAAAAGCAGAAATAACAGATGAATTGGATATCGGTTATTATGATTTAACTGTGGAGACAAACGGCGGCGAATATCATGCACAGTTGGCAGTGGCGCCGATGACTTGTCATACGCTTAATATTAAAGATAAAGAGAAATTATTTGGTTTTGCTATACAGCTGTATTCTCTGAAAAGCAGACATAATTGGGGTATCGGGGATTTTAGTGATTTAGCTTTATTTATTGAAAAAACAGCAAAAGACGGTGGCGATGTTATAGGTCTTAATCCGTTAAATGTGCTGTTACATGATTATCCGGAAAATGCCAGTCCATATGCATCTATCAGCCGTTTGTTTTTGAATCCGATTTATATTGATGTGGAACAGGTGCCATTATATGAAAAAAGTGATAAAGATGAAAAAGCTGTTACACAGGCAAAAACGAAAGAGAATATAGATTATACAGCTGTGTATAATGCAAAAATAAAAGCTTTAAGAAAAATTTTTGCCAGGCTTAGTAAGATGAAAGATGAAACTTACAAAAAAGCTTTTGATAAATTTAAGGCTGCAGATGATGGTGATTTGCATCGGTTGGCAGTGTTTCAAACTATTTGTGAGGAACGTTGTAAGAACGGAGGCAGGTTGTCAGTAAAAGAAGAAAAAGATTTATCTTCTGCTTTGGGAGCAGGTGTTGAAAAATTTGCCTTAGCTCATAAAGAAGAAATAGATTTCTTTAAATTTTTACAATTTGAAGCGGATAGGCAGTTGCAACTTGTATTGAAAAAAATTAAAAACAGCGGAATGAAAATAGGTCTTTATAGAGATTTGCCGGTTGGTGTTTCTAAAGATAGTGCCGAATTTTGGACCGATAGATATTTGTATATTCAAAAAAGCGGAGCAGGGGCGCCTCCGGATATGAACTTTCCGACCGGACAGAAGTGGGGATTGGGCGCTTTTAATCCAACTGAATTGAAAGAGCGCGGGTATAAGCCGTTTATAAAAATTTTGCGAGCTAATATGCGCTATGCAGGTGCGATTAGGATTGATCATATAATGGGATTATCACGATTATTTATTATTCCGGATCAGGGAAAAGAAGGTGCATATATTCGTTATAATGTGCAGGATATGATGAATATTTTAGCTTTAGAAAGTGTGCTTAATAAATGTGCTGTTGTTGGTGAATGTATCGGTAATGTAGAAGGCGGTTATACTGAATCTTTGTTGCAACGCGGAATATATCTGTTGGGTGTTTTATGGAATGAACGCAAAGATGTTAGTGGTGAGATGAAAAAGCCGGAAGAATATGAACGTAAATATTTTGCTTCTGTCGGGACACATGATATGCCACCTTTAAAAGCATGGTGGTTTGGTCGTGAGATTGCTACGTTGCATCAGTTGGGGTTGTTTAAAGATGCAGAAATGCGTAATGCATACCAAGGTCGGGAGCATGAGCGGCGTTTATTACTTGATGCACTTGATCAGGAAAAAGTATGGCCTGCTGATAAGTGTCGTAAAGGAGATTATATTTACGGGGAAGGTTATCCGGAGGGAATAGAGGAAGCTGTACATGCTTATATGGCAAAAACAAATAGTGAAGTATTGTTGTTGCAACCGGAAGATATTTTTCAGGCTGAAAAGCTTCAAAATCTGCCGGGAACTGATGTCGAACAATATCCAAATTGGCGCACTAAGCAAAATTTTGATTTGGAAGAGATGACCGATAGCAAAGCTTATCAACGGCATATTAAAATTGTTAAGAAGTGGCGGCATGGGACGAATTAGAAAGTTTATCGTATCTGTTAGAGAACCTTTTTTTAAGTATGTACCATCTTGTTTGGCTTTTGCATATTTGATAATTATTGCGGTTTTTTATGCGTTGTTGACGGCATATTTTCCGACGCAAAACGGGGATAATATTGAACATATTCATTCCAGTTTTTTGGTTGCTTCCGGACAAGTGCCGTATCGAGATTTTTTTCAGCACCATAATCCTTTATTGTGGTATTTGTTTGCACCATTTACAAGATTATTTGCGTATAATTCTACGATTTCTGAAGTTGCTTGTTTGATATCGTTGTTGTTTTTTTTAAAATCTTTGGTCTATGTTTATCGAATAATTAGTGAATTTTTAGCAGATAAATTGTGGGGAATACTTGGGGCTGTTATGATTGCAACACCAGGCAGTAAAATTAATGCGATTGATCTCAGACCTGATAACTATATGATTTTTTGTTTGATGGGGGGAATCTACTATTATTTCAGTTATTTGAAAAAACAAAAAAGGGGGCATCTGATTATAGCTTTTGCTTTCTTTTTTCTTAGTTTTTTATTTGCTCAAAAAGCTTTATTTGCACTGTTTGTTTTAGGTTTGAGCGGGTTATATTTTTGGTTTAAGCATGAAATTAAAACAACAGATATGCTTTATGCTCTTATTTTTCCACTTGTCGGTAGCGGAGCTTTTTTGTGTTATCTGTATCATTATGATATGGTTTCTCTTTATTTTTTATGCAATTATACGTTCAATTTAAATTTGGTAGAAGGGTTTGAGCTTTTTAGAATTGTACCGATGACGACAAATATTTTGGTTGTGAGTATTATTGGGTGGTTGGGGTGCGTGTATTTTTGCTGGCGTCCGAATCGCTATTATGCCGTATTGGTTTTGTTGTTTGTTTGTGAATTTTTGCAACGTAGGTTTTATTTTTCACCTTATTCATATTATTATTGGTTGCAATTATATTTGGCAGCACTATGTGGTGTATCTTTTTGTTATGCTCTTAACAATAAAAACAGATTAGTAAGTTTGTGTTTTTTAGCTGGATTTGTGTATGGAGGGGTGCAGATTGGGTATACATGCTATGAAACAATTAGAGAAAAGCAGAATAATCCTTATTTACCGGATTATGTAACAAGGCATATTTCACCATGTGATTATGTTTTTAACGGTGATGGAATGATGTTTAATATTTTCGGAAAAGATCCGGCATATTATTGGCAGCTTATCGGACAGTTAGATGTTATCGGGGAGAAAACCGGCATACGCCCTCGTCCGGATATTAATGATTTGATTGTTAAATTGAGACCTAAATTTGTTTTTGGTTCGAACTATTTTAATAAATTTGCAAACGAAAGCGGGCGCAAGGAAATTGTGCATTATATAGATAAAATGATTATTGATAAGTATTATGAACCGACATATTTCTTTCCTATTTATCAGCTCAAAAATGAATTTGAACGGGAGCGTCGGTGTGTTAAATCTGCTGATGGAACTTGGAATTTTGAGTAATAATGATGGTGTTAAATAAGTTTTAATGAAGATGAAATAAAATATTCTTTGTTGTTGAAAGGAGTATCCCATGGCAGAGTTTAAGGACAGAAGTTTTATTTTTAAGGTTTTGTATATTCTTTTGAGTATTATAACGTTTCCAATATTTTTGATTTTGTTTATATTGCGCCATCCTTTGTGGATTTTGATGGTGTTATTGATATTAGGCGGTATAGCGACCTATTATCCTTTGAGTGAAGGTGTTAAGTTTGATGATATTCCAAGCTGGTATCAGAAAAAATATACGGAGCTGAAACATGAAACTGTTCTTAAAGCGCGTGAGAAAGGAATTACGGAACTTGTGCCGGAAGCGGTGCTGAATGAAGTAAAACAAATGGAAGAAGAAGCTGAAGAGGCAAAATTGCCAAAAGGTGAAAATTATAATAGTAAAGTTATTCGCAGTGCAGAATCGGAAGAAACTAAAAATGAACTGAAAAAACGCAGTGGATTTAAGAAACGTGCAGTGATTCATGAAGAAAATGCACAAGAAAAATCGGATGAAAATTTAACAAAAGAAGGTGATGGCACTTTTAAGGATAAAGCTGATGAAAATTTAGCAAAAGAAAATGCAGATGTTGTTGTTGAAAGTGAGAGCGAGCGAGAAAACGTTGATGAAGTGAAATCGATAGAAAATGAAATGAAAGAAATTAAAGAGGATATTACAACTGATAAAACAGGTGAAGCAGAGCTGGAACTTAATTTTTAATTATTTTTTGTTGTAGATATCTCAAAATATAAAGGCGAATGGATGATGATAAATTTGCTGTTGTTCGATCTTTATCAATTTGTGTAATCAAAGCATTTACAGGTATGTTTCTCTCTTTTGCAATATCCAGTAATAATTGGTAAAACTCTTCTTCAAGCGAAATGCTGGTAGCGTGTCGGCCGGCTATGCGTACGGAAAATTTTTTCATTTGTTTTTCTTGCGGAAACTATCAAAAGAAATAATTTGTGCTGTTTCACCGGATACCTTCTTCTCAGGTTGTATATCTTCCAAGGCATGAACATCACCATTCTCATAAAATGAAAAACTTAGTCCGAACTTGGCATACGGGTCAGCAAAATAAGTAATGGAATCAAACGGAATAAGTAGAGTTTGCATGCGCCCGCCGAAACTCAAATCTACAGAAAAAGCATCTTTATTGACAGTAAGATTTTCATATTGGTGTTGCAAAACAATGGTCATACTTTCCGGATACTGAATTTTCAGGTTATGAGGAATAGATGTGCCAGGGTAATCGGTTTTGAAAGTGATGTAAAAATGGTTTTCTCCAGGTAGCCCTTGAAGTTCAGCAATTTTTAAGGCTTCAATAACAACTCCTTTTAGTGATTTTTCAATTAATTTATCATAATTAATTTCGCTTACAAATTCTGTCATAATATCTATTCTTTCCTGTTTGTTTTTAAGAGCCGTTCTGTTGCTGGGTGGCTCAAACCCCACTTTAAGCTAACCAAAGCCTAAAGAATTTAGTTTGTTGCTTTGCTACTAAGCAGCTACGGCAACTGGTGCAAAATTATCATTTGCGTTTATTTGATTTGAACCGATAACGGTGGTATCTCACCGAATACAGCACAGATATCTTTACTATACACTGTCAAACCTATCTCGCCCCCCTATATTATATTTTGGTGGAGGCGCCGGGTACTGCCCCCGGGTCCAATATATCTATTTCATACGGCTTTTCGTATTATAGTTTTGCGAACAAAACTCTTTCAAGTATAGCGATAGATTTTAAAATTTCAAGAGTAAAGATAATGCTTTTTTTTATTAATATTTTGATTTTTTAAACGTTTCTTTAGTAAAAAAAAGCTATAGTAACGGCAGAATTATTTTTTATTTGAGGGAAAAAATGGGAGAATCTATAAAAAAACCGGTCTTGAATAAACAAAGTCACTCCAGTTATTTTTTTAATTGGGGTGGAAAGGGAAATTCATTTTTAGATAAGATGTTACGCTGCCTTTACATCTTTTTGTTGTTTGCAATTAATTTTGTGATGTTTGTTTATTCCATAAACAGCAAGTTGATGGAAAATAACGGCTTAAATCCGGCGATAGTGATTATTTTAGGCGGAATTTTGTTTATTTCTTTTGTTTTAATTTTGTTGCTAGCGTTTGCTAAAGATTTACAAAATGGCTTATGTGCTATATGTACTATGCTTATCACTTGTGCCTTTTTTTATCAATTCGGGCAGGGAGATGTTGATAATTTTATAGAGAATTGGTGCAATGAGCATGCTTCATGGTTGTCATATTTTTGCTTTATTCCTTCGCCATGGATGGTTGGATTATTTTTAGGGATTATTGTTTTTTTCCTATTCAGAAATTCGTTAGCACTTTTGTTTGTTACAATGGTTATTTTGTTTTCAGGTGTTATAGGAATACAGCACAATGAATTTTTAAAACAACCGGATAATGAATATCAGGAAGTTAAAAGTTTTACTACTTTATCTGATCAAGATGGGCGAGATAATCTGATTTACTTTTTTATTCCTAAATTACCTTCATATCAACTTTTCGCAGGACTTAAGGATAAGAATTTACATGAATTGGGTGATATGATAGTTGGTTTCTTTGCGGATAATGATTTTGAGGTTTATCCGAATGCTTTTGTGCAGAAAAATGATACGATGAGTAATATTATTGATATATTGAACCAAGTTGATTATACAAGTCAAAGCAGTAGGAATCGCGGAATCGCAGAATTTATTAATAATTGGAACTTTGTACATGGCAGTTTAGATGTATTTAGTTTGGAGAGAAATGAATTAAATACTCGCTTGAAAGAGAATGGCTATAAAGTCAGCATGTATGCTATGCCCGGATTTAATTTTTGTATGCGTGGCGATGACTTTTATGCTGATCGCTGTGTTGTTAAAGCAGATAAGAGAGTTTCTTTGTATGATACGCAGGTTTCTACTGAGAAAAACGTATATGCTTTGTTGGGTGAATGGATTATGAGTTTGAAAAGCCGCAATTTTAATTCATTTGCAAAAATGTTTATTAATATGTCATCACTTAAGAATTATAAGGTTTTAGCAGAAAACAGACGTGTTTCTGAAGAAGGAAGTCCGGCTGTGTTTGATGTGCTGTTAAATGATTTCAGGAGAGATCCGGATGGACATAGTTATATAGTTTATATTGATTTACCTTCTGATATGTACATTTATGATGAATATTGTAATCTTAAACCGCGTAAAGATTGGATTGCTTTAAAAGATAATTCTATTTATCCCGGGGGAATTGATGCAAAACGTAAAGCTTATGCAGAACAGACGAAATGTGTAATCGGAAAAATGCAGGAATTTATGGAAGCATTGCACAATAATCCCAAATTGAAGAGAACAAATATTATTGTGCAGGGTGTCAGCACAATTCAAGAATTGGCAGAAGTATCAGGTGATATATACAGTAATTTTGTTGCCGGAGGGTTGGTTACACTTGGTCTCCGTCGAGCACAAGCTTCAAAATTTTTAATTAATGCTAATATTTGTTTGGCAAGTGATTTTACAAAGACATTTATTAATTTTCAGGACTATTGTTATTCTTTGGATAGTATGCCTAAATATAAATCAGAAGACAAATATATATTGAAAAAAAATCTAATAAATAATTCTATTATTCGTAATGGAGTGTTGCGTAACTCTGTCGGTAAATTTAAGGATTGGTATAAATTATATAGGGCAAACAGCGTTTCTTTTAATCAAAAGATGCGGCGAATTGAAGTGGAAAATCAGCGTCAAAAAAATATTGGAGTGACAGAAAGTAGTGATCGTGATTTAAAAACCGGCGGAGCACAAAATAATGAGAATATCTTTTTTCCGACTGATGAGCCGATAATAGAAAGTGTTAAAGACGAAGCATTAGTGATGCCGAATGTTAAAAAAGAAGATGATGCAAAGAATAAAACCGAAGAAGAATCCGATATATCTGTAAAAGAAAACACAGAAGTAAATGCTAAAGAAAATGTGAAAGAGGAAGAAAAAACAATTGATAAAATTGCAGAGATAAATGACAAAACAGAAAAAGTCGATACAGCACCGGAAGTTAATGCTTCTGCGATTGAAGAAAATGCAGAAAATTTATCGGAAGTATTTTCAGAAGCTGTCGCTGATATAGAAAAAGGTGATAAAGAAGAAGCGCCTGAACAAACAAAAGAAGATACGAAATCTGATGATGCGGATTTAGATTTATTTAAATAAAGCGGTTAATTATCGATTAAGGCTTGTCAGTATATAAAATAGGTGTTAATAAAATAAGTGTTGGTTATTAACAAATAAAAAGAAGCAATGAAATTCGATAAATACCTTAGAAATAAACGAGCAAAAGCGGCACTTTGGGTACTTGCGGGGTTATTGGTACTTTCATTTTTTGCGGAAATAATTGCAAACGATAAGCCGATTGTTTTGAAATATCAAGGGGAATATTTTTTTCCTATTGTGCATGCTTATACTGATGCGCGGTTTGGTGGTGATTTTCCGACAGAGGCCAATTATAAGGATTCTTTCATCAGACAAAATGTGGATGAAGATGGTTATATGATTATGCCATTTATTGAGTTTTCTTATAATACGGTTGATTATGAGTTAAATGAGCCTTTTCCTGCTCCTCCGTCATGGCGACATCCTTTGGGAACAGATGAGGAAGGACGTGATATTGTTGCACGACTCCTTTATGGTATAAGGCTGTCCTTTTTGTTTACGTTTTTGTTAACGGTTATATCTTCTGTGTTGGGGGTTTTTATCGGTGCTGTGCAAGGGTATTTTGGTGGAAAAGTTGATTTGATTTTGCAGCGTATAATTGAAATTTGGGATTCTATGCCGCAAATGTTTGTTCTGATTATTGTTGCCAGTGTGTTTGTACCTACTTTTTGGACTTTGTTGATTATTTTGTTGCTCTTTTCATGGACAGAATTGACAGGGTTAGTTAGAGCTGAGTTTTTGCGAGCAAGGAATTTTGAGTATGTAAAAGCAGCACGCGCTATTGGTGTTGGAAGTTTTAGAATTATGTGGAGGCATATTTTGCCTAACGCCTTAGTTACAACAGTAACTTTTGTACCTTTTATTTTGGCAGGGGGAATTGTGGCTTTGACTGCGTTGGACTTTTTGGGGCTAGGTTTGGGGCATGAATATCCTTCTTTAGGAGATCTTGTGCGGCAAGGAAAGGATAATCTGCAAGCACCATGGATCGGGATCAGTATATTTTTTGTGCTTTCGGTTTTGCTGACAGCGTTGATTTTTATCGGTGAAGGTGTGCGCGATGCTATGGATAAGAGGAAAAGATGACAGAACCGGTGTTGGATGTTAAAAGTTTAAATGTACGTTTTATTCGTGAGGATGGGGGATTATTTTCTGCCGTTTATAACAGTAGTTTTGAACTTCATGCCGGTGAGGTATTAGCGATTGTCGGTGAGTCCGGTTCAGGTAAATCTGTGACAGCTTTATCTTTGATGAGTTTGATTGATGCAAGAAAGATATTATTTAAGAGTACGAACTCTATTTTGTTTGAAGGTCGTGAGCTTACAGCATTAGAAGAAGAAGATTGGCAACGTATTCGCGGAAATGAAATAAGTATGATTTTTCAGGAGCCGATGAGTTCGCTTAATCCGCTTATTAAAGTAGGAGAGCAAATTGCAGAAGTTATTCGTGTGCATAAAAAAGTTTCCGCAAAACGTGCAACGGCACGAGCCAGATATTTATTACGTTTGGTTGGAATTGATAACGCAAATGAGCGGATGAATGCATATCCTTTTGAACTTTCCGGTGGGCAAAGACAGCGTGTGATGATTGCAATGGCTGTAGCTAATAATCCGAAAATTTTAATTGCCGATGAACCGACTACTGCGCTTGATGTTACAGTGCAGAAACAGATTTTGGATTTGATTGTTAAGCTCAAAAATAAATTGGGTATGGCGATTATTTTTATTTCGCATGATTTGAATGTCGTTAGAAAAATTGCGGACAGAGTGCTTGTCATGAGACAAGGAGTGATAGTGGAAGAAGGAAGTGTCGGGAATATTTTTCATGCACCGGTGCATCCTTATACAAAAGAGTTGTTGGCTGCTTTTCGTGATATTCAGGTGCAAACGGATTTTTCTTCACATCGTGTTATGGAGGTACGCAATGTTTCCGTTGCGTTTCCGCTAAAGAAAAATTTTTTTGGGAAAGTGGTTAAAAAGATTCAGGCCGTTGATGATGTATCTTTGACACTTTCTGCCGGTAAAACTTTAGGCGTTGTTGGAGAATCAGGGTCAGGCAAAACAACATTAGGGATGTGTTTGGCTGATTTGATAACTTATGAGGGGGATATATTTTTGGCAAAATCAGCCCATGTGCAAAATGAACGTGATTTTAGAAAAAATATACAAGTTGTTTTTCAGGATCCGTATAATTCTTTAAATCCGAGATTAACAATTCGTGATATTGTCGGTGAAGGAATTAAAGTTCATTTTCCGCAACTTTCTAAGACTGAGATTACAGAGCAGGTAAAAAAATTTTTGAAGGCGGTCGGATTGCCGGATGATGATGTTTTAAATTTGTATCCACATGAGTTTTCCGGTGGACAACGCCAGAGGATTGCTATTGCCAGAGCTTTAGCAGTTGAACCGAAAATAATGATTTTAGATGAGCCGACATCTGCTCTGGATGTGACGGTACAGGCGGAAATTATAAAGTTGTTGAAAAAAATTCAAAAAGAAACAGCGATTGCTTACTTGTTTATTTCACATGATATGCGTGCAGTGCGCACTATTTCGCATGAGGTGGCAGTGATGCGACAGGGAAAAATAGTTGAATTTGGTAGCGCCGAGCAGATTTTTGAAAATCCTCAGGAAGAATATACAAAAGAGTTGATAAGTGCTTCATTAGCGTGAAAAACTGAAGGGAACTTTTTTATGGTGGCAGCGGGCAGGGGCGTCCCTGCACCCATTATTCTGTTCTTCGCTTTTGGGGTACTATGTACGCATTAATAAAGCCGACCTGCGTTCTTCCGCCCGCCTTGCGCTGGTAGTCAAACCCACTTCTGTGGGTTCGTGTCCCCTGTCTTTTCTTTCTACCATAAAAAAATCCCCCTGTAAGGGGAACTTTTTTATGGTGGCAGCGGCGGGACTCGAACCCACTGCCCACAGTTTAGGAAACTGTTGCTCTATCCTGATGAGCTACGCCGCCACACATCAAGGTATTTATATGTAAGCTCCTTTAATTATGCAAGAAAAATTTTATTCTGATTTGTATATTCTATTTAATATTCTGAATGACAGTTAAAACTATCAGTTAATTGAAATCGGTTTGGTTTTGCATACTATTGATAAATGGAGGAGAAAATTATGGCAAACGAAAATTTATTTCAAATTGAACGTCGATTTATTGATGCTGTGCAGCCAAAACAGGTATGTTCAATACAGGGAATGACACCTGAAATAGTTAAACAAAGGTTGTTTGAAGTGCAAAGTGAATTTGCGGATATGTCTGATATTTTTTATCAACAAGTAGAAATTGAAGTAAACAATGGGCGAAAAATGCCGGTTTTGATTATATCTCCACGAAAATTTATTGGTGATTTGGGGATGATTTATTTTATTCATGGAGAAAATTGGCTTATAGGTGACATTTTAACCCATCGCCGATTAATTCATTTGTTGGCAACAGAAATACCGGCAGTGATTGTTGTGCCACTTTATCAATTGTCTTCGGAATGGCACTTTCCATATGTTTTGGATGATCTATACAAAGGTTTGCAGTTTGTTGTTCGGTATAGGAAAGATTATGGCGCTAATAATAAACGATTGGCAATAATGGGTGATAGTTTTGGAGGTAACTTGGCCGCGGTGTTGACTTTTATGGCTAAAGAAAATGGTTTTGTGCCGAGTATAGCTTTACAAGTTCTTTTGTATCCAGTAACTGCGGCTGATTTTAATACTGAATCGTATATAAACTTTGCAGAAGGTCCATGGCTCACTCGGGATGCAATGCAATGGTTTTGGGATATGTATTTACCGGATAAAGAGAAGAGATATCGTAAAGAATCCAGTCCGCTTAATGCTTTTGTTGATGAATTGTCTTGTTTGCCGTCTGCATTAGTCATTACGGCAGAAAATGATGTCTTGCGCGATGAAGGAGAGGCTTATGCCAGAAGGCTTGATGAAGCCGGTGTGCCAGTTGTTTCGGTGCGCTTTAACGGGACATTGCATGATTTTATGATGCTTAATGCTCTAGAAGATACGCCGGCAACGCAAGCTGCTTTGGCTTTAACAGTCAGCCAATTAAGACAATTTTTGTATAATAGAAAATAAATAGTTTATTTTTGATATAACTTATTGATTTTTCTTTTTTGTGGATTTATGTTAATTTCAATATTTTATAATTATGTAAATTTTTAGGTATGAAAAAAGTAAAAAAATTTTTCTCCCCACTTTTGCAGATTGTAACAAAGTTTTGTTACATATTTTTGCTGATGGGGATAGTGTTGTTTTTTGTGGCAGCTGTGCTTGGTTTTAAGGGCAGGTTGTCACCTATACTGCTTTCTTTTTCGTTGGTAATTTCTTGTGCATTGTATATTAAAGATATGGTGTTTGGGAAATGCTCATCTTTTAAAGTAGCAAGCTGGTTCTTTTGGCTACTCAGTGTGTTGACGGCATTGCTTTATAGCCTAAATTTAGAAACGCAATCAGCTGCATTTGTATTAGTTATTGCAGGGATATGGGTCTTTTTTAAGGTGTTGAACTACATTAATGAGTATATAACAAGAGATGCAGAACAAAGATTGTAATGAAAAAATAATTCCTCATCGAGTGTTAAAACCATTCAATGAGGATTTTTTTTGCCGATTTTTGTTGCAAGATAGGGGAAAGTATGATAATATTTAGGTGTAAAAAATGAAATGTTTGGAGTTTGGTGCAATGGCAAGCTTTTCTGAAGACTTTCTTCGCTTTTTAAAAGCGAACTTTCCGGATGATTATCGCCGCGCTTCGGTAGATGATGTGAAAGAGGATGTTGTTAATGCGATTACATCTCGTTATGCGCATAGATATAGTCTTTGGCAGCAAATTCCGGAATGGGTTAAGAATCGCTATGCAGATCGTATTCCAACAGATGTGTTGAATGGTAATGAATCTCCTCAAATGTTGGTACAGAAGGAATTAGGGTATTATACCGAGAAACCTAAAATTGATGATTCAGTCGATATCGGAGTTTCTTTATTGGCAGCCGGTTATTCTGCCGCAGTGACAGCACAGCTTGCCGAACAGAGAGCTGTGCGAGCAAAATTACTTGCTGAAAGCGGTGGCGGTTTAATCTCCCAAGAATTATTGGCATTGTTGCTCGAAAGCAGGCAGAAAGATGTTTCTGCGATTATGACTGATTGGAAGGATAATCAACAAGAAAAATATTTGTTGCATATAGCTAAAACATTGAGCCGCGAAAAAAAGCGGTTGGAGCATATAAGTGAGCCGGCCAAACAGCAGGAAGCAAAAATGGAAATCGCTGCTTTAGAGCGCGAAATGAAAACAGTAGCACAGGCACTTAATGAAAAAGAAAAAGCTGAAAATATGGTTAGCTATTTGCGGCAACCGGCACAACAGGCTGCTTTGTACCATATGGAGCCGGAAGTTTTGGAATTGTTTAAAAAATTTGTAAAAAAAGAGGGAATCAAGATAGAGCCAAATAAAGAAAGGACGCCGCAGCTAGAACTTGGAAACATGAGCTTAACGGCCAGTTTGCGTAATGATTTTAATCGGATGGTCGAGAGCCATTCTATTCTTTCAGATGCGGCGAAACGCGAGGCTGTTTTGAAGCGAATCGTTCCGGAAAAGGTACTTGAAAAGGGTGGAGATGCCGTTGCTAAAGTAGTAAGTATGAGGCGAAGTACGCATAAACAGCAAACAGCATAAAAAATAAAGAGAGGTGTTCGACCTCTCTTTTAGTCTTATCCGAGTTATAACTCAGAGTATATTCTTAAAAAGGTTATAAGGCAACACAAGCATTGCCTTTGTATTGCCAGGCGGTGACAATGTTGTGTTTGAGATAAAATTTAGTTTGGCAATATTCGGTGATTGTTTCTCCCATGAAATTACCATCAGGTATGGCATTGCCTCCGTAGGTAAACGGATAAAACATTTCATCTTCGGTTAGAAATCCGGTACCGTAATAGTAGTTTGGATCAGGTAAGACTTGCTTGTTGAGGCTGACATAAGTTAAAATTTCTTCGCCATCTGCTAGTTGTTTGGTGTGTTGAGGTTGTCCCCATGATGAAATCAGTTGTTGTTCGGTTTTTCCAATGTAGGTGTTTAGCTTTGTTTCATAATGTTGGCTTGTGGCACAGGCAAATAAGCTTGTACAAAGTATGATTGCGGTTAACAGTTTTGTTTTCATATATCCTCCTTTTTTAGGAATATATGTTTATTTTGTGGAATTTCAAGATGATTAGTTTTTTAATTCTCGGTCTCGGTTGGCATAAAAAGATAGCATGATGCCGAAACTTGCCATAACTGATAAAATTACCGTTCCACCATAGCTGATCAGAGGTAAGGGGATGCCGACAACCGGTAGTAAGCCGGTTACCATGGCAATATTGATAAAGACATATAAAAAGTAATTGGTATTTAGTCCTAAAATGACCATCTTGCCAAAGTAGTTGCTGTTATGTATGCGGAAAGCAAACCAATAGCCGTAACTGATGAGAACAAGATTTAAGAATAAAATTAAAGCTCCGCCCATCATACCGAATTCTTCGGAAAATGTAGTGAAAATAAAATCTGTGTGCGGTTCCGGTAGGAAGCGAAGATGACTCTGTGTGCCGGATAAAAAACCTTTACCCCATAAACCACCGGAGCCTAGGGCAATTTTGGCTTGAATAATATGATAACCGGTATTTAACGGGTCACGCTCCGGATCTAAAAATGTCAGGATACGATTTTTTTGATAGTCGTGTAAAAAGTGCCATAATACGGGCATGGCGGCAACGGCAGCCCCAATAGCCAGGGCAAATTTCCACCATTGGACACCGGCTAAATAAAACAGGGCAACGGTGCAAAAAAGAATCATCAAAGAAGTGCCCAAGTCCGGCTGTATCATGATGAAGGCAACGGGAACGGCAACTAGTATTGTCGGAATAATTATGCCTTTAATACTACGGATACTTTCTAATGAAACTTGATTAAAATATTTTGCAAGTTCTAAGACAATTGCTATTTTCATTAATTCTGATGGCTGGAGATTAAAAAAGCCTAAATTTATCCAACGTTGTGCACCCATGCCGATATGGCCGATGGCATCGACAAGAATTAGTAGAATTAGAGTAAAGATATAAAAAGGAGTAGCTATTTTGTAATAAAATTCCGGCGGTACGAGTGCTGCTGCTAACATGATGATAAAGCCGATGCCAAAACGGACGGCTTGATTTAATGCCCAGGGATACAACCGTCCGCCAGCAACGGAATACAATGTAGCGCAACCAATTAAGGCTAGGATAGCTATGATGGCAATAAAGATAAAATTTAGATTGGTAAATCGCTCTCTTAGTGTCAGATCTTGATTTTGATTTAATATGATACTCATTTTTTTCTACCTGATGTCTAATTTTATAGCTTCTTCTAAAATTTTAGCGGCAATAGGGGCTGCTACACCGGAACCGGAACGTCCATGCTCAACAATGACCGCTATGGCATATTTAGGATTGTCATGCGGGGCATAGGCCATAAACCAAGCGTGGTTACGCCATTTCCAGGGTAAATCTTCGTCACGCCTAATACCTTGTGCACGTTCTTTTAAGGAAATGCGGCGGACTTGAGTGGTACCGGTTTTGCCGCCCATTTTTATATCTTTTAACTTTAGTTTAGCGCGAGTGGCTGTGCCACCGATGCCATTAACAACTTCAAACATGCCTTGTTTTACTATTTCCAAATTTTTAGGATTAATATTTAATTTTTTAGGTGTCGGAGGATTATCTTGTTTGATGAATGTCGGAAATATTTCATATCCGCCATTAACAACTCTGGATAGCATGGTTACCAATTGTATCGGAGTTACCAAGACATATCCTTGTCCGATACCGGCAATAACCGTTTCACCTTTTTGCCAAGGTTGTTTCAGTTTTTCTTGCTTCCATTGTTTGTCAGGAATAACGCCCTGTTTTTGGTTTTCCAACCCTAAATCATAGGTTTGTCCCAAACCTAAGCGTCGACTCATCATAGCAATCTTTTCAATGCCTAATTTCATTGCTGTTTCATAAAAAAAGATATCACAAGAGTGTTTAATTGCTTCAATTACATTTAAATGACCATGTCCGCTATGGCGCCAGCAATGGAAGAAATGATTGCCTAATTGCATTTTTCCGGAGCAGAATGATTTTGTTTGCTGAGTAATGGTCCCTGCTTCTAAAGCTGCTAAGGCAACGACAATTTTAAAGGTTGAGCCCGGGGAGTATTGACCGGATATAGCCTTATCCGTCATTGGTGTTTTTTCGTCATTAATCAGTTTTTGCCAGTTAGGAACAGAAATGCCATCTACAAATAAATTAGGATCAAATGAAGGAACAGAAACAAAAGCTAATATTTCTCCGCTATGAACATCAAGAACAACGGCGGCACCTGATTCTTCACCGAAGGCTTCATAAGCAACTTTTTGTAAACGAATGTCTATGGTTAAGTCTAAATCTTTTCCTTTGATACCATCTTTTTTTTCTATTTCGCGGATAATACGGCCATAAGCGTTAATCTCGTAAGTTTGGCTACCTTCTGTACCACGCAAAGTTTGGTCATATGTTTTTTCAAAACCGGATTTGCCGATTTTAAATCCGGGGACTTGTAGAAGCGGGGCATCTGAGTTTTGCAAATCTGTTTCGGATACAGAGCCGACGTAACCTAACGGATGGGCCGTGTATTGTTTATAAGGATAATATCTGATCAGACCTTCATCGATAATAAGCCCCGGGAAACGGTTATTATTGAGCATCAGAGTAGCCACTTCTTCCCACGAGAGATTATCTTTTATTTTGACAGGAACAAAACGACGATGGTGGGAAATATCTTTTTTTATGCGGTTTATTGTATCGTCATCCAATTGCAGTATGTGTGCCAGTTCGGGTAAAAGTTTTTCGATGTTACGACTTTGTTCGGGAATGAGCATAGCTTGAAAATTTTGAATATTGACTGCTAATTCTATACCGTTGCGGTCATTAATTGAGCCACGCGGTGGAACGGTTAGACGCTTAGATGTACGGTTGCTGTCTGATAAGAGAGCATATTTTTCGCCTTGGTAAATTTGCAAAAAATATAGTCGACCTAATAAAACAAACAGCAGTAATATGTTGATGCTGAACATAAAAAGGGAACGCTTGAGAAGATAGCGTAATTTATGGTTCGATTTTTTCATAGCGCTCCTCAAGATGGATGTATCTTCTTTCTATCCAAATGTAAATACGGGCAAGTAACGGATATAATGCAAAGATAAGAAGTAATTCTATTCCTATTAATACAATAGAGATAAGGTGGCGTGATGTGATACTGCTTATCAGCATTTTAAAAAACATAGTCATTATTAAAGCTGCACCGAATAATAGCCAAGAGTATGAAAATTTTTTGATGTTGAAACGTAAGGATAATTGTGAAGAAATAATGTATAAAAATAAGAAGGTCATAACATTTATACCGAGATGTGTACCTTCGCAGATATCTGCTAAAATGCCAAGCAGAAAAGCAGAAAAAATATTAAATATATCCGGACGCTGGCTTTGCCAAAAATAAATTCCGGCATAAAAAGGTGCCAAACGCAGAAAATTCCAATAGCTGTTTGTACGGGGAATGTAAAAAAGTAAAACTAAGACGATAATGCTAATGAGAGGGATGAAGAAATTAGTCATTGCTAAGGTGAAGTTTTTTATACTGTTTCTCATTTCAGCTCCTCAAGCGTTTCCGGTGAGGGATTATCTTCATAGAAGAGTATTTTTACAATTTCTATTTCTGAGGCTTTAAATAATGGAGCAGCGGTAATTGTTTCCAATTCAATTGATTGAATGCGAGCAACAGGAATATCAGGCGGTAAGCCGCCACCGGCGCCTGAGGTTACTAATAAATCTCCTTTTTGTAGTTCTGCCATTAACGGAGCAAAAATTAATTTAAGTTTGGCTGTATTATCACCAATCAAAATACCTTTATCGCGGCTTTTTTGTGATATAACCGGAATTTTTGAGTTAATGTCGGTAATTAATGTTACTCTGGCGTATTTACCGCTGACAGTATCTATGCGTCCGATTAGACCATGAGAATCAACAACAGGATATCCAGGTTTTATTTCAGAAGCATTGTTACCGAGGTAAAGAATCAAAGTATTTGCAAATGCATTACCTGTTTCTGCAATGACATGCGCCGTGTGGGATTTTATTTGCGGCAGGTCGTAATGATGCAAGAGTTTTTTTAATATCTTATTTTCTGCTTTAATGGCTTTCATGCGGTCTTTTAGCAAAAATAATTGCTCATTTTCTTTTTTTAAGCGGGTGTTTTCTTGGTAAACATTTAAAATGTCCGATGTCTTCTTATAAGCTAAACTGATGCCTTCGGCCGGTAGGGTAACTATATGGATTAACGGTGAGGTAATATAAAAAATGCCTTTGGATACACCGGATATAACCCCTAAATCAACTTTATGAACTAAAATTAACAGCAGGGCTATGACAAAAAGCCCTGCCATCATAAAGTTTTTTAAAACACGCAGTACATAATTTTCTTTTATGAATAAAACCCTTTGGCGTTTCATCTGTTGCTCCTAAGGTATTTTTAGTCATATAAGACGCCACGAAATTCCTCAAAATTATCTAAAGCTTTGCCGGTTCCACGAACAACACAAGTCAAAGGATCTTCGGCAAGTGATACCGGTAAACCTGTCGCATTGCGGATAACCGTATCAAGGTTGGCCAAGATCGAACCGCCGCCAGTCATCATAATACCTTTGTCTACGATATCAGCAGCCAGTTCCGGAGCTGTATTTTCAAGCGCAACTTTTACGGCTTCGACAATAGCCATAACCGGCTCGGCTAAACTTTCAGCAATTTGACGTTCTGTAATGATAATTTCTTTCGGCACGCCGTTAACTAAATCACGACCTTTGATTTCCATTGTGCGTCCATCACCTTTTGCCGGAACACAAGCTGAGCCGATTTCTTTTTTAATACGTTCAGCACTGCTTTCACCAACTAATAAGTTTAGGTTACGGCGAATATAAGAAATAATGGCGCTATCCATTTTATCTCCGCCGGTACGGATCGAACGAGAGTAAACAATACCGCCTAAAGATAATACGGCAACTTCGGTTGTACCGCCACCGATATCTACGACCATAGAACCTGTAGGGTCATTAACCGGTAAACCGGCACCGATTGCAGCAGCCATCGGTTCATATATCAGCCATACGCGTTTAGCACCGGCATTGGCAGCAGAATCCTTGATAGCTCTTTCTTCAACTTCTGTGGCGCCGGATGGAACGCAAATGACGATAGTAGGCTTTAATAAGCGGTGATGGTGATTAACCTCTTCAATGAAATATTTAATCATCGCTTCGGCGGCGTCAAAATTAGCAATCACACCGTCTTGTAAAGGACGAATCGCTTCAATATCTCCAGGGGTACGCCCTAACATTTGTTTTGCTTTTGTGCCGACAGCCCAAACTTCCTTTTTACCTTTGATATCCTTTACGGCGACTACGGATGGTTCGTTTAGGACAATGCCTTTACCTTTGACATGCACTAATGTGTTAGCTGTGCCAAGGTCTATAGCCATGTCGGCTGAAAATAAACCTAATAAATTTTGGAAAAACATATTTATCTCCCGTTTAAAACATACTTACTATCTTTTAAGTATAAATCATTTATTTTGCAAGTATTTTATAGCGCTTTTTTTATATCATCAACAAAATTTTTGTTTTCTTTGGTATAATCGGTGTAACAAAAATCAGGATTAAATCGGTTATTAAACCAAGTTGTTTGTCTTTTGGCGTATTGCCGTGTGTGTAATTTGGCGGCTTCAACGGCTGCGTCAAGGGAGCATTTGTTTTGCAAATAAGACTTTAATTCTTGTACGCCTAAAGCACGCATGGCTGGAAGGGAATCTGATAAATTTCGGTTTATTAGAGCTTGTACTTCATCAAGTGCGCCTTGTTTAACCATGATATCAAAACGTGTGCGAGCTTTTATATCAAGAATTTCTCGCGGTGGGTTAATATATATGCGGACAAATTCATCCGGGGCAAAATGTTTAATCATAGGAATAGATTGCCAGTAACTCATGGTTTTGCCGGTATGTAGAAAAACCTCCAATGCTCGGCGGATACGCGTGGTATCATTCGGACTTAAACGTTCGGCTGTCAGAGGATCTATTTTTTTTAGTTCTTGATAAAGATAATCTAAGCCTTTTTGCTGGTATGTTTCAGAGACTTTTTTGCGAATATCTTTTGGTGTTTCAGGTATAGGGGTTGAGCCTTTTTCTAATGTTTCAATGTATAATCCTGTGCCGCCGACAATAATGGGTAATTTGTTTTGTTGTTGTGCTAATTGAATTTCTTTTTTTGCCAAATTAAGCCAATCAACCATATTACCATGGACTGATGCATCATAAATGCCGTAAAGTTTATGCGGAATAAGTTTTTGTTCATCTTCAGTCGGTGCGGCTGAAAGAATAGGAATATCTTTATAAACCTGCATCGAATCGGCATTGATTATAATACCGTTTAAGTTTTCGGCTAAAGTAAGGGCCATACCGGATTTGCCAGAGGCTGTAGGTCCGGCGATGATTATTATTTTTTGAGCGGACGGCATGCGGCTTCCTCAACAAGATTTGCACAAAGATCTTCATATGAAATGCCAATGTATTTTGCCTGTTCCGGAACAAGTGACAAAGCTGTCATTCCAGGATGAGTGTTTATTTCCAAGAAAACGACTCCATCTTCAGGATTATAACGAAAATCTGAACGTGAAACAGTTTTGCAACCTAATTTAGTGTGCATCATTTCTGCATAAGACAGACAAGTTTGGGTAACTTCTTGCGGTAAATCTGCCGGGATAATATGACGCGTTTTGCCGGAAGTGTACTTATGTTCGTAATCGTAAAAACCATCGTCTGCCTTGAGTTCGGTTACAACATGTGATTTGCCTTTATAGCACATGACAGTCAACTCTCTGCCGGGGATGTATTTTTCTATTAATAGTTCTGTTTTAGGATCGTTGTAACGAATTTTAAAAATATCTTCCGGATTTTCTACAATGAATACACCGACGGAAGAGCCATCAGAAACAGGTTTTACTACAAACGGTCTGGCTAAAGAAGGGCCGTTGGCTATAAATTCTTTAGCGGTCATCTTACGAGAAAGAGCGGTTTTGACATTGGCATTTTCCGCAATTAATTTGGTCAGATATTTGTTCATGCCGATAGATGAAGCGCGCATGCCGGAATGTGTATAGGGTATTTGCAATAAATCGAGTAATGCCGGAATTGTGCCATCTTCTCCCCAGTTGCCATGCAGAGCATTAAAAACGACATCAGGCTTATGATCATTTAAGGCGGTAATTAATTTGTTGGTGTCGGTTAAATTATGTGAGATAACTTTATATCCTTTGTGTTTAAGGGCTTTAATGACATTTTTTCCGCTATCTAGACTGACTTCTCTTTCGGAAGAAAAGCCCCCCATTAAAACCATTACTTTTTTTGCCATTTGTTAACTCCTTGTTGCATATTTTTCTTTTTCTGTTATAGAGATTTTATTGGTAAAAATTTAAGAAAGGTTAAAATTTTGAGCAAAAAAATATTTTTATTTTTATGCTTACTATGTTGGGCTAAGGTTACGGTTGCCTTGAATGTCAGGCAACATATGTTAGTGCAATTGGGTATTTTTGATGCAGCAGAAATTGATTTATTTTATACGTTTGATAAAAACAGCTTTGATATTAAGGCAAATGTGGTGACAACGCATATCTTTGATACGCTTTACCCTTTTATTGCCAGCTATGAGGCTAAAGGAAACTTAATTGAAGATGCGCTTTTGCCTGTATCTTATAATGCATATAGTAAAACGAGGAATCATGTACGAACCAATCAAATTTTTTATAATGAGCGAGGGGTTGCTTATAAGCGTATTTCCGTGAAAGATCAAAGGAAAAAAGAAAAAGCGATTACAGATGTGCCACCAACAGCTGATGTTGCAGATTTGCAGAGTGTTTTTGCCGATTTTATTCTTTTTTATAAAAATCAACAGAGTTGTGAAATGAGCAAAGAAATTTATGATGGTAAAAAACATTATAAGATTTTTGGTAAAAATGGAGAAAATGAGGAACGTTATGTTGATTTTTTACAGAAAAAAGTTTTAGCGCATCAATGTTATATAACTCTTAGTAACCTGAAAAATAATGATGATGCTTTACTCGATGCAAGTGCTGATAGAATTATTAATTTATGGCTAGGTGTTGATGGTAAAACAGAAATGCCGTTTGTGATTGAAATAGGGGTTGACTCTACTCCACTCGGTGCGTTAAAAGTAACACCAATAAGTTTTTATATTAAATAAGGAATTTAAAATGCATAGAGCAGAACTTTTATTACCGGCCGGTGATTTGGTTAAACTAAAAACAGCGCTTTTGTATGGGGCCGATGCGGTTTATGCCGGTACACCTGATATGAGTTTAAGAACGCAATCTAAATTTTCATTGGAAGATTTAAGAGAAGGTATTCGTCTGGTACATGAGGCCGGAAAAAAAATTTATCTGACGCTTAATCTTTATATTCATAATGAAGAAGCAGTGAAGTTGCCGCAGTTTGTGGAAACTTTACGCCAACTTAAACCGGATGGCGTGTTAGTAGCTGATCCAGGGGTGTTTTATTATTTAAAAGAAAATGCACCGGAGCTTAATCGTTTTGTTTCAACACAAGCTAATATTTGTTCTGCACAAACGGTAAAATTTTGGCAATCTATGGGGGCAAAACTTTGTGTGCTCGGCAGAGAAGTAACCTTTGCTGAAATGAAAGAAATCAGAGAGCAATGTCCGGATATTTTGTTGGAGTGTTTTATGCATGGGGCAATGTGTATGTCTTATTCCGGCAGGTGCCTAATTTCGAATTTTATGGCAGATAGAAGTGCTAATAAAGGTAAGTGCGCGCATTGTTGCCGTTGGCACTATAAATTACATATTCGCATGAAAGACGGAACAATCAAGGAACTTATTATCAATGATGAAAATAAAGATAATTTTGAATATCTATTGGAAGAAGATTTTCGACCGGGAGAGTACTACGAAGTTGTGGAAGATGAACATGGCAGTTATATCTTAAACTCTAAAGATATGTGTATGATGCCGCGTCTTGATGATTTGTTGGAAATAGGTATGGATTCACTAAAAGTTGAGGGAAGAAATAAAACCGAATATTATGCCGGTGTGGTTGCCAGAGCTTATCGGAAAGCTATTGATGACTATTATAAAAATCCTAAAACATGGAACTATGAAAAATATATGCCGGAATTAATGACTCTACAAAACAGAGGGTATTGCTTGGGATTTCATGACGGCAAACTGACCAACATCAGCCAAAATTATGAATATACGCGTACGCTCGGTGAATGGCTCTTCGCAGGTTCTATCGTCGAATGGCAGGAGGATGATGCTATTTTTGAAATCAGAAATTACATTGACCGCGGCGAATCGATAGAATTTCTCATTCCAAACGGGCTTGATAATCTGCAACTGACATTAACTGAGTTTGAAGATGCTAAAACAGGGGAAATAACCCCAAAGGTTTCTGCCGGACAAGGGAAGCAAATTCGTATAAAACCGCATATGTGGAGTAAGAATATTGCAGAAGTTAAAAAGCTTTTGCCGCAATATACCATTGCACGGAAGTTCCAAGGTCTCAAAGGTGAAAATGCGGAAATGTATAAACACAAACTTTCCGAATGGACCCAATTAAAGGGGTAAATTTGGGTGTCTAGAGCGATCTTTTCAGATAAACCAAAATTCATGTACTTCTTTGTACACTAAAATTTTGGTTTTCCTCAAGCTCATCTCTATCCATCTTAAATTTCCCACCTTTAATTATCCCACCCACCTATAGGAGCCTTGGAGAGAATGTGGGAATAATGATGAGGAAGAGGGGAATGTTGAATGTCATTCTACCGAACAAAGTGAGGTCAAAGAATCTCCTCTAAATTATGGTGCAAAATTTAGAAAAGATATCATTGGAGAGGAGGGGGAACGGAGAAAAGG
>JAZUMA010000031.1:0-19393 GCA_045603405.1 Alphaproteobacteria bacterium
GGGGCGGAGGTTCCTTGACGGCGCATTAGAATGCGCCGAGGAATGACGAAGAGGAGAGGATCCTGAAACAAGTTCAGGATGACGGGGTTATGGTGAAGATGGGGGGAGCCCTTGGAGAGGGGGGAGGTTCCTTGACGGCGCATTAGAATGCGCCGAGGAATGACGAAGAGGAGAGGATGACGAAGGGAGAAAAGGATGACGGAAGAGAGGGGAAGGATAAAAAAAGTGCTTGGAAAAGCACTTTTTTTAAACTGTTTTTGATAAACTATCTTAATAAGTATGCTGTTTCTGTATACTTGGATGTGGTTTTATAACTCTTTTTTTAGCAGGTGTTTGCGGAATGTTTGTCTTTGTTTCTTCTGCTTTTTGCGTTTTTTTGTTTTCATTAATGATGCTCATCTTAGCCAGATGCTGAGCAACCATATCTCTGACTGATAAGTTATCATTTTCAAGATCTTCAACATGAGTGATGGTTACATGATGACCTTGTTTATCTGTGGTGTAAGCGTTAACGGTTTCTCCGTCTGTGTTATATTCGACACCTAAAACAACCTTGCCATCGGCAATTAACTCACGCGTTAACAATACCGGCTTTTTGCTGACTAAATCAGAATAAGTTTCTTTAATCGAAGTCGGTATCATCTTTATTTTATTCTCTAAAAAGCCTTGATTTATCAGGGCAGAATATTTATCAATCTTTTGAGTTTTTGCTGTGGTCATTGCATCAATCCTTATCCATAAATTCCTTTCTTAATATATTATAACATAAAAAAAACTATTTTTAAAGTCTATTTTTTAAGTTTTTTTAAAGAAGGAGAAAAATGTATAATTGAGGATAAAGAATTGTTGACGATTTAAGAAAAATGCATTATACGTCGGATAAATTTTGTTTTATAAAGGATTGTTTAAAGATGAAAATGAACGCTCAACCGGTGCGCGGGACAAAGGATTATTTACCGAAAGAGGTGGAAATCAGAGATTATATTCGCTCTAAAATTGAAGAAACTTATAAAAGTTTTGGGTTTAACAAAATTAATACGCCGATTATGGAAGATATTGAACGGCTTAACAAAAGTGACGGTGGCGAAAATCTTTCGATGATTTTTAAATTATTAAAGCGCGGGCAGAAGCTGGACCTTTCACAGCCGAATTTAACGGAAGATGATTTAGTGGACAGCGGGTTGAGATATGATTTAACGCTACCGCTTTCACGCTATTTTGCCAATAACAGACAATTTCTTTCGATGCCGTTTAAGGCAATACAGGTTGATCAGGTGTTTCGGGCGGAGCGTCCGCAAAAAGGGCGTTTGCGCGAGTTTTTTCAATGTGATATAGATATTATCGGTGATGGTACGGTCAATGCTGAAATGGAGTTAATTGCGGCTACCACAACGGCTCTTGATAATATCGGTTTTAGCGATTTTGTGGTCAGAATTAATGACAGACGTATCTTAACGGATATGATTTTGGCGGCCGGTTTTAAGACAGAAGATGTGGCTTCGGTGTGCATTATTTTTGATAAACTTGATAAAATCGGAATGGATGGCGTGAAAGCAGAATTGTTGGAGAAAGAATATGATGCTGCGATTGTTGGAAAATTTATGATGATGCTAAATGAGGCGGAAAGTGATGCTCTCTCAGCGGCGGAAAAGTTTTGTACTAAACCGGAAGTTGTGGCTGATTTGAAAAAGGTGATTGATTTTGCAAATCGTATTTCTTGCGGAAAATTTACGGCCGTGTATGATAAATCATTGGTGCGCGGTATGGGGTATTATACCGGTATGGTGTTTGAAATTGTCAGTCCGAAGTTCGGCTCATCAGTGGCAGGCGGCGGCAGATATGACGAAATGATCGGTAAGTTTTTGGGGGAATCTGTGCCGGCGGTCGGGTTTTCTATCGGTTTTGAACGAATTTGTGCTATTTTGCTTGATGAAGGATTTGTACCACCGACAAATGAAAAGATTGTTCTTGCGTATAATAGTGAAGATGATTTTGCAGAAGTAGCTTTGAAAGCAAAAGAATTGCAAAAAGACGGCAAAATTGTTGTAATGCTGAAACGCTCGAAAAAATTTGGTAAGCAACTTGATGTTTTGATTGCAGACGGCTGTAAAAAAATGATAAATTTTGCGGATGGAACACAAAAAGAGTTGGCTTAAAATTGTGAAAAAATCATTATGTCTTGATAAATAATAATAACGAAAAGGAAGATAATGAAACATGAACTTTTAGCACCGGCCGGAAATATTGAAGCAGGATATGCGGCACTTTATTACGGAGCTGATGCGGTTTATTTGGGATTAACCAAATTTTCGGCGCGGGCAGGGGCAGAAAACTTTACTTATCAGGAATTAGATGAATTTACGGCATACGCACATTCTTTGGGGCGTAAAGTCTATGCGGCGGTTAATACGATATTGACAGATAAGGAAATTAATGAATTGCCGGAAATTATTTTTTGGCTTAAAAAAACGCATGTTGACGCGGTGATTATTCAAGATTTGGGTGTGTATTATCTGTTAAAGAAATTGGCACCGGAATTGGAATTGCATGCCAGTACACAAATGGCGGTGCATAATCTGGAAGGGGCAAAGTTTTTATATTCACTCGGATTTAAACGGGTGGTATTGGCCAGAGAACTTACTTTAAAAGAAATCAGAGAAATTGCAAAAGCTCTGCCTGAATTGGATTTGGAAGTGTTTGTGCATGGGGCGTTGTGCTATTCTTACAGCGGGCAGTGTTTGTTTTCGGCACTTGAATACGGTAAAAGTGCTAATCGAGGCAGATGTGTGTATCCGTGTCGGGCAGAATATACATATCCCAGCATGGAGATGGATAATCAAGGGCGGTTTGAAACCTTAAAAGCACATTTGTTTTCTATGAAAGATTTGGCGTTAGAAGAAGATATTTTGAAGATACCGGCTTTATCACTTAAAATAGAAGGACGGAAGAAAACACCGCTTTATGTGGCGGCGGTAACGAATTATTATCGGCATATTCTTGACGGTGAAAAAGAGCTGTTAAATGAAGCGGAGGATATTAAACAAATTTTTGCCAGACCATGGTGTCAATTCCACTTTAACGGTAAAGATAAAGACGTTATTGATAAAGATTTTGTCGGGCATCGCGGTTTGGCGGTCGGAACAGTTGCCAAAATCAGTAAAATCGGCGGTGTTGATACGGTTATTTTTAAAACAGCACACGATATTGAACGGCATGATGGTTTGCAGATTGATGTGAAAGGAGATGAAAAACCGTTCGGATTTGGGATTAAGGCACTTTATAATGTGCATAAACCGGTTTATGAAATTAAAGCCGGAGGATTTGCAACCGTAGCGTTGCCGGAGGGACATCCGCATATATCTGTAGGGGAAAAAGTTTATTTGGCATCGGCCGGTGCGGTTAAGAAAAAATACGGCTATGAAAAACCCAGACCGAAGACTTTTATGAATACAAAAAATTTGGCGGTACGGGTTGAAATTAGTCGAACGGAAATTTGGGTGATGTGTGATAAGGTTGCTGTTTCAGCAAAGGGACTTTTTATGCCGGCACAAGATATAACCAAAACGGAAAATGCCGTGCGCGAAGCTTTTGCTAAAACAGGGGGGAGCGGTTATAAATTTGTAGAAGTTACGGTTGATAATCCGGATTTGAGGTTTGCACCGATGTCTATTTTAAATGATTTAAGACGGCGATTAATTGAGAAATTAGATAAAGAGCAAACGCTTGAGGAAATTGTTTTGCCGGCGGTAAAAAAACAAAAATTGCCGCGCGGGCACGAGCCGATTGAAATTCATATCAGAGAAATTGATTTATCTTTGACACCGGAATGTAATGTTAATGCTACTCCAGAAATGGCGATGACATGGTTTTTATTGCCATTAGTTTGTCGACAGACGAAAAAATTAAAGGAAATTGTGCGAGAGCTTTATGAAAACGGGGTACGGCGGTTTGTGGTTAATAATTATTACGGATTTGAGCTCTTAAAAGAATATGCTGATGTGCAGATTGCTGCGGGGAGCTTTTTGTATGTGATGAACAAATATGCGGCGGCGGCATTGAAGGATATCGGTGTGCGTTGGGCAACTTTAGCTTTAGAAAGCAGTGCGGAAAATATGCGTTCGGTGGTGATGTCGGCGCCGGTGTTGATGGCACAAGTAACATCTTGTTTTCCGCCGTTATTTACCTCAGCAGTTTGTGTTAGACAAAATGATTGCAAGCATTGTGACCATAAGCTTTATCAATTTCCAATGAGACAAAACGGTAGAGAATATAGAGTTGTTTGTAAAGACTGCGGTGTTCAGGTTTTTGCATCTACACCTTATGTGCGGGAGCCGGTGGATGGCGTGTACGGGGTTATTAACGGCGTCAATTGATTTCTAAGTTAAAGTGGTTGATTCTTTGTGGTATAAAAAATCTGCAGTTTTGCAAAAAATACTTGACAAAAAAATAAAGTGTGGTAAACAATAGGTCGATTAATATTATTGTTTAACTTAATGTTTTTTGTATGAAAGAAAAATTAGCATGTGCATGGTCATACTTTCGTAAGATCATTGTTTTTATTTATGCAAGAGCCTTAATGTATTATAAGGCAATTGTAGGTATTTTGGCAGCATTGATTGGTGTGTTGCTTTTGCAAGATTGTGATTTTGATAAGTATGTTCATCCGTTTTATTATTTTTGGTTATCCTTACTTGTCTTAGCAGTAACTGAGTTTTTTGGGATTCCTTTTCTGAGTGCTTGTTGTGAAGATGATAGGAAAGACAAAATTGAAGGGATAATGTTAATAGTCGGTTTATGGATCTTCTGCGAAGCATTGGTAATATTCTTGTGTACCTTTGGTCAGAATTGGATGTGTGTGTTGACTGTATTAGCGATAATAATATTTGCTATTGGCTTTTATAAGCTATTCTTTGAAGAACATAACCCGCCGGCTTGACCGGCGGGTTATGTTTTTGTAATGATTATCTTTTTAGTAATAGTACATAACCGGTGCGGTTGTATATGTCGGCATTACAACGGCCGGTGTCGAATAAACAACCGGTGCTGAATAGACAACAGGTTGAACATATGTTTGAACGACCGGTGCTGCCGGAACAACTGTTGCACATGGGGTGCAAGTTACAACCGGACAAGTCACACATACAGGCATCGGACAAGATGGTTGGCAAACCGGTTCCGGAGCAGGTGCCGGTTCTACATATTCAACAACTTCTTGTACAGGTTCTTCATATGGTTGACATTCTTCACATGGAACTTCTTGTAAATAAACTTCGCGTGTACATCCGCAGGCTAATAATATCATGGCAAAAGCCGTAGTCGTTTTGTTTAGCATAAGCGTTACTCCTTTTGATGTATTTTTGTTCAGTATACACCACTTTTGACAAAAGTCAATTTTTTTTTGTTGACTCATCGAAAAATATAATTATATTTATATTTAGAGTAGTATATATATGTTAATTTTTAATTAAATTTTTGTATGGGAGCAAAAAAAAATCAATCTAGTTCGAATCATGAAGCTGGAGTAAATCTTAGCGAAATGTTGCCGTTTTCGCGGCCGTTTGAGGACGATGAGCAGGTTTTAAGCTTGTTGTATCATTCTAATCAATCTCTTTTTTTGATGTATGTCAACAAAGGGTACAAAATTTCTGATGCGGTGATTAAAGAGGTCATTGAAGGACGTTATTTCTATGCCTTCAAGATTATTGCTGTACATTATCGGCGCCGATTTAAGGAACTGGCGAAAAATATGACATTTACCGAAATTATTAGCCAAAAGAAAGATGAAGTTGTATTTTCAGAAGAATTGCAATCGCTTGTCTTAGATAGCAAAGAACCGCTATTGTGGCAAATAATGTTGTGTCATATGCCGTTGTGGCCGAAGGTTCAGGAACGGACGTCTAAGTTTGAGCTTGAATGGCTCAAAATGCATGTAGAACATTTGTATGGAGTGGCCGGCTATCGTTTTGAGGCTAAATTTGAAAGTCATTTGTTTGAGAAATTGGGGTGTAAAAACATCGATGATTGTATGCTACAATTTAGGCAACAGGATGATGCGAGTATTGTTTGGACTGTTTCCGATAAGGCAGCAACCCGGTTTATCAATGAGCATTGGCTTTCTGATTGGGCACAAGTGGGTGTTATTTTGCGAGGAGATGCTAATCTTATTAAGGTTTTTATTTATCGTTTTACACCTGAACATGGCATGTGCTGGCAGGCAGAAGTGGAAATGGTGAAAAGATGTTCGCCGGAGATAATCCGAGCTTACATTGAATTCCATTCAATGTGCTTTGAAGCATTGGAAATTATTAAAAAGAGATTTCCGGAGCTGCACAGCTTCTACTACACAAGACATGCGTATTAAGTTACAAGGAGGAAGACAATGAAGCCTTCCTCCTTTTTTGCAGGGCTTTTGGTAAAGTCAAAGAAAGAGGGGGATAATGCTTAATTATAGGTTGCTTTGCTTTATAATGACGCTATATTGATAAAGTTTTTAGAGTACTTTTGCAAAGGGCGTTTTATGTATAAGCTTATCTTAAACCTTATCAGCTTGGGGTTGTTGTGTATTGTTTTGGCGGTTATCGGTGTCTTTTTATGGTTTAAGACAAGCGGGTTTGATATTCCCGATTATAAAAATTTGGCGACTTATGAACCGCCGGTAACGACAAGACTTTATGCCGGTGACGGGCAGATCTTAATGGAATATGCGGTCGAAAAACGTATTTTTGTGCCGGAAAATAAAATTCCCGCGTTAGTGAAAAACGCTTTTATTGCAGCTGAAGATAAACATTTTTATTCGCATCCGGGAATTGATTTGTTCGGAATTACGCGCGCTGTTTTTACAAATGTTAAAAATTATTTGCAGAAAAAAAGAATGGTCGGGGCGTCAACAATTACACAACAGGTGGCGAAGAATTTTCTGCTTTCTTCAGAGCGTTCGCTGACGCGTAAAATTAAAGAAGCGGTGCTTGCCTATCGTATCAGTAAATCTTTTTCTAAAGAGCATGTGTTAGAGCTTTACTTAAATGAAATTTATTTAGGCAATCGCGCTTATGGGGTGGCTGCAGCGGCGCTAAACTATTTTAATAAAAGTCTTGATGAGTTGACGGTTGAAGAGGCGGCTTATTTGGCGGCACTGCCGAAAGGACCAAATAATTACCACCCGCAAAAACATTATGATGCGGCTGTTGCCAGACGTAATTGGGTAATCGATCGAATGGTTGAAGATGATTACATTACAAAAGAAGAGGGGGAAGAGGCAAAACAAAAGCCGTTAACTGTGGCGGCACGGCATTTCGGTTATTTGGAGAACGGTGAATATTTTAGTGATGAAGTGCGGCGATTGTTGGCTAAAAGCTTAGGAGATGATGCTATTTTTGAAGGCGGATTGATGGTTAGAACAACGATTAATCCGGAATTGCAGGCCTTAGCGACCAAAACTTTTCGGCAAGGCTTGATTAATTATGATAAAAGGCACGGCTATCGGCATACGGATTTAAATGTGGATTTGGAAGGTGACTATAAAACCGAAATGGAAGCAATTGAACTCCCCAAAGGTGCAGATAAAACGTGGAAGAAAACGGTGGTTCTGGAGGTTGAAAAAGATAAGGCAAAGGTTGAGACAATTGATGGAAAACAGGGAATAATCAGTTTGAAGAGTTTGGCTTGGGCGCGTAAAACTCTGCCGGATCAACGTGTCAGTAATCCTCCTCAAAAAGTCAGTGATGTGTTAAATCCCGGGGATGTGATTTATGCTGAAGAAGTTAATGATGGGGAGTTTGAGTTAAGACAAGTGCCTGATGTGGAAGGGGCTATGGTGGTTATGAGCCCGCACAATGGTAAAATTTTAGCTATGGTCGGTGGTTTCTCGTTTGATAAATCACAGTTTAATCGGGCAACACAAGCTTATCGGCAGACAGGTTCTACTTTTAAACCGATTGTTTATGTGACAGCATTGGAAATGGGGTATTCGCCGACAGATTTGATTTTGGATGCGCCTTTTGTACTTGATCAAGGACCGGGATTGCCGTTGTGGAAGCCTTCTAACTATTCAAAAGGATTTTCTGGTTTGACAACGCTCAGGCAAGGAATTGAAAAATCGAAAAACCTGATGACTGTGCGTCTGGCTCAAGATATCGGAATGGATAGAGTGGCGGATATGGCGAAAAGATTGGGTGTAATGGATAATCTGCCGCATTTGCTTTCTATGTCATTGGGAGCGGCAGATACACGCTTGATTGATATGGTAACGGCTTATTCCGTTTTTGTTAACGGAGGTTTGAAAGTTTTACCTTATTTGATTGAACAAATTCAAGACCGTTATGGCAAAAGCCTCTATAAAAATAATAATGTGCATTGTTTAGGTTGTTTGGCCGCTCATTTTGATGCAGAAGCAGATGTACCTGAAATTACCGATGATCGCGAACGTGTTTTAGATGAACTTTCGGCCTATCAAATGGTGTCTATTTTACAAGGTGTGGCTGTGCGCGGTACCGGTGCGAGATTGGCATCACTGCATAAAAATTTGGCCGGAAAAACAGGTACAACCAATGAAAATAAAGATGCTTGGTTTGTGGGATTTTCGCCGGATATGGTGGTGGGAATTTATGTAGGATTTGATGAACCGCGGACGTTGGGACGGATTGAGACAGGTGCGGCGGCGGCATTGCCTATCTTTTATGATTTTATGCAGGAAGCTCTTAAAAATAAACCGAATCTTGAATTTCGTGTGCCGCAAGGAATTAAGTTTGTTAGGGTAAATCCGAATACCGGTCGGCAGGCAGGGCTTGCTGATAAAGTGGTAATTATGGAAGCTTTGAAGCCTGACTTTAAATTCGGTGATAAGCAACGAGTGGTTGGTAGTGACGGGCGCTCAATGCTTGATGCTGAAGGGACGGCTGAGGATCGTAAATTTGATCTCGGTTCCGAATATTAGAGGTAAAATTTACAAATTGATTTTGTATGTGACGTCACCAATAGAGGAGAAGGCTGTTGCCTCTTTTTAATTGCGATTGTCTTCGTACTTTACTTGTTTTTTTATCAACTCACGGATATGGGCGGCATCTTCCGGACGCATTGCATACATCGGAATGGAAAACGGTGTAAATATGTTATTTTTACATAGTTTTTGCATAAAAGTAAGATGATAATGCGCTAAAGCTCCTGCCTTTAAATGTAATGCCATAAAAGGGCGGCGGCTGATGTATGAAGTGTATTTTTCTTCAGCAATCTCAATATCTTGCCACTTTAATAATTGGTTGTGATCTAACTTTATTCCCTCTCTATTTATAACAGCTAATTTTTGCGGGAAAATAACTACAAAAAAGACGGCAATTAAAGCCAGTAAAATAATGATCTCCGTTATGATTTGCAGACTTAGTAAAAGCCAGTTATTGTAAAAACCTGCCTGTTGCAGGCAAACGGCCATTATATATATGAAAACAGAGAATAGCGAGTAAATTACCAGTAAAACGAGCAATTGACGGTAATCATAATAAAATGTCGTTTCTTTTATCGGTGTCACAATCTCTTGAATTTTTTCATTTATTCGCTCTTTTAATTCTGTTTTTAATGAGGTTTTCTTTGAGGATTGATTTTTGTTTAATTTATTGGCACGCGTTGATAAACTCGTAGCGCGCTTTACCGCCGTTTGTGCTGCTTTTGCCTGCTTTTTGACTTTAGCTAATTTTTTTGCAGTGCGTGCAGCACGTTTTTCTGTGCGTTTTACATCAATTTCGGCCGCTTTTTCTACCGTATTAATCGCTGTGTTTATAGCGTGCTCAATAATTTTTTTAGGTGTAGATTTTACTTTGTTTACAGCCTTTCTGGTAACAGATGTATCTTCTTTCATATTGTCGGTCATATCATTGCTCCATAATACTTTCTTTTAACGGATTATAGCGAATAAGAGTTAACAGTCAGTTAATGTTTCAATTAAGGAATTTCTAAAATTTTGTTTATAACCTTTCTTTTTTAATGCAAATTATCTAAATATCGATATATTTCTGTTATCGGTATGTTGTGAGGATGTAATGCTTAAGTGGATAAATTTTGTTGCTTTGTTGTTTGTCGCTGGATTGCTTGCCGCGTGCTATGCCAATGAGCCGTTTAATAGTTCTTATTGCAGACCGCCGCTTATTATAGATCCTGATCCTATTGAAGAGGATATTGAAGAAGAATGTTGTACTTGCGGTGAAGAAGAAATTGAGGAAGAACCGGTGCAGACATATGTGGAAGAAAAACCGCTTAATTGTCCGCATAGTAACAATATTTGTAAACAGCGTCAAGCACCGAATGTAACCGCAGGCAGTGTGCCGATTTGTCCGCCGAAAATGCGTTGTCCGGATGGGCGTTTGCCCCCCCAACCATGCGCACAGCCTATTCCTTCTTACTATATGGATATTTCACAAGAAGATTTAGCTAACGGTATCGTTCTGATCCATCCTTATACGCGTACACAGGTGCTTTGTTTTGATCAAGACTGTGAGCGTGCTGTCGACTGTGCGCAAGAATTTCGCGCAAAGGGGTATGTCTTGATTACAGATTTGCCTCAACAGCCTGCTCAATATGATTTCTTAAAGCCTGGTGCTTACCCGTCCCGTCGATGGAGAAACGGCGGGGAAGTACATCCTCGTTGGTAATAAACAGGATAATAAACGGGATAAAAATACTCGCATGATTGCTTTATCACTCGTTCATGTACGCCTTTTTGTACACTTCACTCGTGATAAAGCTTCCAGCCGAGCATTTTTATCCCGTTTCTTTTGGTTGACCTCGCATGATTGCTTTATCACTCGTTCATGTACGTCTTTTTGTACACTTCACTCGTGATAAAGCTTCCAGCCGAGCATTTTTATCCCGTTTCTTTTTTACGGCTTTTTTTTCTTGACTTCTTTTTTATTTATTTTACCTTATTCTTTAATAGAACAAAAGGAGAACTTTAAATGGTTTGTAGTGTTAAAACGGCTGCTTTTAATGGTATTTCAGTGCAGATTGTGGATGTTCAGGCCAGTAAAAGTCAGGGGCTGCCTGGGTTTGTGATTGTCGGTCTGCCGGATAAAGCCGTTAATGAAAGTAAAGAACGGGTGCGAGCGGTTTTTAGTGCTTTGGGAATCGATTTTCCGGCAGAACATATAATTGTTAATTTATCGCCGGCGGATGTGCTTAAAGAAGGAACACATTATGATTTGCCTATAGCCTTGGCATTGTTAGGGATGATTGGTACGATTAATCCGGAGCAATTGCGCGGTCTGCTGTTTATGGGGGCATTAGCGCTTGATGGCAGCGTGGAAAAAGTTAATGGTGTTCTGCCGGCGGCAGTAAAAGCCGTGCAGGAAAAAATGGGGATAGTTTGTCCGAAAGCAAATGGTTCAGAAGCGGCATGGAGCGGATGTGAACGTATTTTGCCGGTGACGCATCTTTTGGAACTTCTTAACTATTTTAAAGGACGGCGGGATATTCCGCAACCGCAGAAACCGACTATCAGCGAGGGACATTATACTATTGATATGGCTGATGTGAAAGGACAAGAAAGTGCAAAAAGAGCGATGTTGATTGCTGCTGCCGGCGGACATAATCTGTTGATGATAGGACCTCCAGGAAGCGGTAAAACAATGTTAGCGGAAAGACTGGCAACGATTTTGCCGAAGATGACCGTGCGTGAAGCTTTGGAAACAGCGATGATTCATTCCGTGGCAGGTCTTTTGCCGGAAAAAATTGATTTTTGCAGACCTTTTCGGGCACCGCATCACAGTGCTTCTACACCGGCATTGGTCGGCGGCGGTAGACGAGGTATTCCGGGAGAAATTTCTTTAGCACATAACGGGGTGTTGTTTTTAGATGAATTGCCGGAATTTTCCAGAGCAACCTTAGATGCTTTACGACAGCCGCTCGAAAATAAAAAAGCAGTTATTGCTCGTGTAATGGCACACACCGAATATCCGGCTAATTTTCAACTTGTGGCGGCAATGAACCCATGCCGTTGCGGACATTTGGGAACAAAAGAGCGAATGTGCGCAAAAGCGCCTTTATGTGCCGCAGAATATTTGGCAAAGCTTTCCGGTCCGTTCTTAGACAGGTTTGATATGCAGATTGATGTGCCGGCGGCTGACCCTTATCAATTAACGGCAGCTGAAAAAGGGACCGAATCGGCATCAATGCTTAAAAAAGTGGTTATGGTGAGGGAAATATCTGCCGAAAGAAACGATAAATTAGGTTTAAAAGATGTGTTTGTGAATGCTGATTTAAAAGGTGATGCGTTGGAAAAAGTTTTGGATATGGATAAAAATTTGCGACAATTTGCCGCAGAATCAGCACAAAAGTGCGGTTTGACCGCGCGCGGTTTAATGCGAATTTTGCGGTTAGCAAGAACAATTGCGGACTTGCAAAATGAAAAAAAGCTGTCTAAAATGCACCTTATCGAAGCCTTATCTTATCGACATAGGCTTTCGCGAAAACCTAATTAGGAGAAATATATATGTCAGTAAAAATGAAACTATTTTGCGGATTTTTAGCGTTAGGAGTGGTTTTATCAGCTCATAATGTTAATGCCGCTAATCAAGATGGCAGTATCTTTTCTGGCGAGACTTGCACCAATTGCAAAGCCAGTCAAACTGCTAAAAAAGTGACAATTGTTGATGGGACAAAGAATCGTCGTTGCAAAAATTGTCCGACGCAAGAGTTTAAAACAAAAAATTATGCCTATGCAGCACCGCGTTATAAACAAGAAAATCGTGCTTGCTCTGACATGGCTTCTTTTGCTTTAACTAATGTTGATTTTAAATTAAATGAAAATGCAAATCCTTATGCTAAGGAAGTCGGTAAATATCGTTTTCGTATTTACGGTTGCCGGAGAATCGCGAAAAAAGCTATCTTAGATCAGGGACGGATTATGCAAAACTATATGGCTTTTCATGATGCTTTTGCAAGATCTGCGGATAAATGCTATAAGGTGATGGATATTCCTAATGTTTGTCTGTCTAATCAAAATGTACAATTACCGGAATATGTTTTAACGGCTGAAATTAACAGCTTATATATGAACGTATGTGACGAATATGATTGGGATCAAGCTCGCCAAGCAGAAAAACGTGACGGTTCGGCTGAAATGACCGTAACATGGCGTTTGATGAACTTGAGCCAGAATAAGGTTTATTGGAAAGGTGTAACAACAGGGTATGCCGAAGTTGAAGACGGTATTTATAATGGCGAAACAAAATTGGCAGAGTTGGCTTTTGCTGATGCTGCCGCGCGTTTAAGCTCATTGCCCGGCTTTGAAGCACAGTTGAAGAATCATATTAATCCTTCTGACTGGGCAAGAGAAAAGGCTGCCTTTATCGCACTTGATAATCAGCGTAATCCTGGTAAGTGCGGTATGCCGCAAATGCCGGCACAAACACCTTGCGGACAACCTGTTTGCCCGTTAATGATGCAGCAGCCTGTTGTTGTTCCGCAACCGGTTATGATGCCGCAACCGATTTGTCCGTGCGCAATGCAACAACCTTGTGTTTGCACACAGCCGATTTGCACTTGTCCGCAAGTTGCTTGTCCGTGTGCCGTTCCGGTTAAAATGGAACCGAAAATTGAAGAGTTTGTTGATGTAAAGACAAAGAAGAAAATTATTGAACAGAAGATTATAACCAAGACAAGAATTGAAACACCGGCACCGGTTTGCCAACAAGTTTGCCAACCTGTTTGCCCGCAACCTGCCTGCCAAGTTCAATGCACAAAGACTTGTCAACAACCGAAATGTCGTAAAATTTGTACAGAAGTTTGCGATGAAAGTACCGGTCAATGCACAAACAGCTGTCGTGATGATTGCTCACAACCGGTTGAACCGAAGGTAGAAATTGTAAAATATGTACCTCAGGTTGAAGAGAAAAGTGAAGTTGTTGTTCAAAATGTTAAGGTTGAACCGCAGATAGAAGAAAAGAGCGGCGTGATTGAAACACATCAGGTTATCGAAAATTGTATCGATGAAAAAGGTAATGTCGTGGCTGATCCGAGCTGCGCAGAGTGGTATGACTTGATTAAGGTTGATAATATGCTCTGCGTTGTGGATCGTAATCCTTATGAAGAACTGAGTCCGGAAAATATGTTGAAGATTCGTAGCTCAGTTGTTGATATTACCAACGCTCTCGGTAAAAAAGGTACAGGTTTGCTTGTTTCTGATTCATTTATCTTAACGTCAGCCGGATTGGTTAATAAGTTGCAAAATACTTATGATGTTAAGACAATCAATGGTCAGGTTTTGAAAGCAAAAGCTGTTCGTTATAATCCGAATAAGAATATAGCTTTGTTACATTTGGAGACACCGACAACTTATACACCTTTGTCTTTGAATACAAAGTTGCCGGCAATTGATCAGGAAGGATTTATCTCTCTCGGTCAGTTTGGTGACAATACACAAAGTTATTTAGATGATAATGGTAAAATCTATGGTTATCGTTATTCAGATGCTCTCGGAACAGAAGTTGTAGTTGATACTTTAGTTAATAAGGTATATCCGGGTAGTGTCTTGATTGATAAATTGGGTTCTGTAAGCGGTATGTCAAGTTCTGCACAACAGACTGAAAACGGTATGGATGTATTCTTGCCGACAGATACCGTTTTGAAGAGTGTCGGTTTGACAATCTGCGAAAGAATCTATAAACCGGTTACCGAACAGATTAAACAAGAAACAAAAGCACCGGAGGCAATGCCTGCTCCAGCGCGCAAGTAATGCTTGTTTAATGCCTGATTAGGTTTACTTAAAAAGAGCATATGTTTCTGTGGAAACGTATGCTCTTTTTTTAGGGGTTGACTGATGAGGCAAAAAATGGTATAATAAATTATAATTTATTATTTAGGAGAGAGGTTATGACTGTGCGTGAAGAATTTAAGGCTGGTAATGGTGGATGTCATTCTTTATTGGCAGAAATTGCTCAAGGTCATTTGGCTGTGACCGGCGTGACGAGAGAAGTTAAAAAGCCACAAATTCCTTCTTTATTGCATCTGTGGGGGAGTATGTATGGTTTGCCGGATGCATTTTCTTTCTATGAGAGAATGAGTCAATGCGCAGAGCGGTTCAATCGTTATATTGATACGCATTACCGTCTATACGGTCGGTCATATTCATCTTTGAGAACACCGCCGTTAGTGGGTATGGGACGATAGGTACGTTTTTAGATAGCGTGTTTTTTAGAAAAAAATGCTTGCATATTTATTTTAATTTGCTTAGACTTCGGACTATGGAAAAGAGAGTTACGACATATATGCGAATGATGATGTGTTATGAGGTGTTCTAACGCAACCGTCGGCGTTTATATGATTTGATATTTTCAGACGGTGTATCCGTCTTTTTTAATGTTTAAACAAAAGGAAGTTACGATGAAAAAATATATCACTACTCCAATTTATTATATTAATGGGGCGCCGCATGTCGGACATGCTTTTACAACAATTTTGGGCGATGTGTTGAAAAAGTTTGAAACCATGCGCGGTAATGATGTTTTTTATACGACAGGTACGGATGAACACGGGCAGAAAAATCAATCCAGCTGTCAGGAATGCGGAATGGCTATTCAAGACTTTATCAATATGCGTAGCGGTAACTTTCAAAAATTGTTTGATGCAATGAAAATCGATTATGATTTTTTTGTGCATACATCTTCACAACAGCATAAAGATGTTGTGCGTGATGCGTTGGACTATATTTATAAAAAAGGGCTGATTAAAAAGAAATCTTATGAAGGGCTTTATTGCGAGGGATGTGAGCAGTTTAAAAAGCCTTCGGATTTGGATGAACACGGGAATTGTCCGGATCACCAAAAGGCACCGAAATTGATTACGGAAGAAAATTATTTCTTTCCGTTAGAGCAAGACAGACAATGGTTGATTGACTATATTAACACACATCCGGATTGGATAAAGCCAAAGCGTTTTGCAAAAGAAGTGTTGGGAATGCTCTCAGAACCACTGGATGATTTGTGTATTTCAAGACCGAAAAGCCGCGTTTGGCTCGGGGTTGACTTGCCGTTTGATGATGATTTTGTAACTTATATTTGGTTTGATGCTTTGATTAACTATATCTCCAGCATCGGGTGGAAATCTCAGGGTGATAATACGGCATTTAATGCAATTTGGGCGCATTGTACGCACTTGTTGGCAAAGGATATCTTAAAAACACATGCAGTGTATTGGCCGATTATGTTGAAGGCACTCAGAATTGAACCGCCGGAGCATTTGATTGTGCATGGCTATTGGCTTGGTGAAGGTGGGGTTAAGATGTCTAAATCTCTCGGTAATGTGGTTGACCCGTATGAAGTTATGAATTTGATGGGGATTGAACCGCTCAGATTTTATTTATGCAATGCGATGTCACTTTCAGGCGATGCGCAGATTTCGATTGATTTGCTGAAACAAGGGTATAAGCAATTGGCAAATAATATCGGTAATTTACAGATGCGCGTGTTAAAAATGATTGCGAAAAATCTCAATGGTAAAGTGCCTTCTAATGAACATTTGCAAGCAAAAGATAAAGCGCTGTTGGAAGGAATTGCCAATACGTTTGAGCGGATTTATAAATACGGTGAACCATCACTTGAATTGGTTAATGAACTTTCCGGTGAGATTTTGAAAGCAGGTGATGCCGTTAATGCTTATTTTGCGGCAGAAACACCGTGGGTGTTGGCAAAAGACGAAAATCAACGTGAACGCTATGAGGCGATTATTTATACAACGCTTGATGCTCTTCGCTTGATTGCGGTTGCGCTTTATCCGTTTATGCCGGAAACTGCACAAAAGATTTTGGCCTCTTTGGGTGTTAGCGGTGAGGTAACGGCAGAATTTAAGACAATGGCTTTGCCTGTCGGAGCACAAACTGTTGTCGGAGACCCGTTGTTTCCGTTTATCGGGTAAAAATCAGGGCAGTAATTTTCTTTTGAGACGGATGTTTCTTATAGGTATTTTAGGCGCAGTTCTTCTAATCCTGCTTTTGTGAGCGGCAGCAGTATCCAATAACCGCCGACACTGATGCTTTCTTGAGCAGGCCAAGGAAGGGCGGTTTGTAATTTTTGCTTTATCTCGTCATCCGGTTTGAATGTGTAAACGTAAGATGTTGTATCTGCATATTCTTGTGGAGCATAGTAATTCCACATGACACCGGAGGCCATGCCGGGGACATAAGATATGCCTAGTAAATCATCACTTTGTTTTTTGTATTCGGTTTGATAAAAGCGTGGGCGGAAATATGGTGTGCCGCCTTGGACAATGATGTAATGATTGGTCGGGTTAAACAGCGGATTGTTTTGAAAACGTTTGCCGACACGTTGGTAAAATTTCATTTCGGCAGAAAATCCTAAGTGCCACACTTTTTGTGCTAAAAAAAGATTTTCAATGCTGATAAATAAAGAGAGCAAAGCAAGGACAATAGTCAAGTTTTTGAGATGTAATTTTGGTGTTTTAAGACCTAAAGCAAAAAGAGCGGCAATGACGTACATAAAACCGAAGAAATCAACACGCGGAGAAAATTTTGTTTCTGTGACAGATGTGGATATGAATAGGGTTAATTGAGAGGCCAGTAAGATGATAAAAAAGAAAAAGAAAGCTAATAAACGACGGGGGTTTTTGAGGGGAAAGTTTGCTAAGATAAACAGGCTTAAAAGTGCTAAAATTATGATGATGCTTTTATAGCCGGATGTGATGAATGGTAGGGTAATCGTAAATTGGCGGAACATGGTTTTTAAAACTAAAAGCGCTTTGTTTCCCCATTCGGTAATAGGAGTGGTTTGTAAGTTATAATAACTGCTGTTAATGGTACCGATGTGGGTAAAATAAATCAGGCAAAGCTTATAAAGAATAAGGGCAATAATAATGTTTATTACACTCCAAGTGTATGATTTGAAGATTGTCGAGAGTTTTTTCTTTTCTTTAACGATGGCAAAAAAGATGCGTGCGGTTAGCACAACGGCAATTAAATTTATAACCGGCGGATAGCCGCCTAATGCCAAAAAGATAAGTAAAACAGCAATTAAAGTGTGTTTTAGAGAAAAAGTCTGCTCTTTTTCGGAAATAATTAAAGCACCAATGATAAAAGCGTTCCAACTGAGAACCGGCGCAATTAAAAAAGCAAAATACATAAATGACAAAAGATAAGGTGTAATGGCGGCGGTTAATGAAAATAATATGTAACTTGTTTTGGTATGCGGTAAATGCCAGTATCGGGCTAAAAGAGCAAAACCTAAAGCGTAACCGGCAAAACCGAGGACATTATTTATTATCGGTAAAAGCTCGCCTTGGCTTAAAAAATTGATGAGAATAAATTGACTGAAACGCCCCTCAAAGAGTCCGGCATCTAATGGTAATCCGTGTTTTAAGTATTTCCAATCGTGATCTCCAAAGAGAAAATGTGCGCTGTGGTATAGAAAAATAAGATTCAGAGCCATAAAAACGGCAACAAAAGCAAACCAAAAAGGTTTATCAGCATGGGATAAACGGGTGCGAAGCCAGGAGAGCAAATCGAAATTGCGTATTTTTTGAGATAAATTTTGCATATTTAAAAGCTAAACTTTGGTCAGGGGTTAGTCAACGGCGCAAAAAAAATATGCACAATTTGTTTAACATATTGAATTTACTGTGTATATTTTTAAACATGAGTCAAGGTGAGGGTATTGACATTGGTGACAGGTGGTGTTATAAGTTTGAGTATCATGGAAAAATATATACAAAAAGTTGAATCATTACAGAAGATACTTTTTAAAGTTTAAATTTTCATGAGTGTCATTTCGTTGGACAGGGCTTTGCACTCTTTGGGGGTGCAGAGCTTTTTTTGTGGAGTTTTCAGGAGAAAATTTTGTGGGAAGAAAGTTGCGCGTTTTTACGGTGTTTGAGAAAATTCGACAAGGTGATTCACTTTATGCTGCGTGCTTAAAAGCAGGGATGACAACAAAAGAGTTTTATCAGGCAATGGCGGTTGATAACAGTTATCGAGAGGAATATCAGTTGGCACTAGCTGATTGTGCTGACCAATGTACGGATTATATTCGAAAATTAATACGGGATTTGCAGGCAGGGGAAATTGATACGTCGACAGCGAAATTACTGATAGAAACGCAAAAATGGTTGGCACAAAGAGCAAACCCCGAGCCATATGAAAATTTGTTTGCGGATGAGGTAGAAAAAACAACGGAAATTGTGGTAAAATTTGTGTAATGTTTTTTGAGAGGAGAAAGAAATGAGTTATGTAGATTTGAGAAGTTATATGCAAGAGAGAAATGCAAAGGAAAGAACCGAGAAAAAAAGAAAGCTGGCAGATTTATTGGATAAGTATGGTGAGAGCAAAGAGGCTATTGATAAAAATGCAGATGTTAATGATAGTTTTGAATATATGTTGGCTAATGGTGATAGATTGATTGATGAA
>JAZUMA010000032.1:0-128399 GCA_045603405.1 Alphaproteobacteria bacterium
GCACCAGAGAATAACGCCATCAGCGGAATAAAGTAGCGGAAAGCAAATTGTTCGTCTTGTCTGTAAGGGTAGGTCTCCGGATTAAAAATCTGCTTTAACTCGGCTTTAGTGAACGGGTCATAACTCTCACGAGTTTCTCGGCTCGGTATTTCTAACTGCACATTTAATGCTAAACTTACATAACCTTTTCGTTGAGCATACGTTAAAAACTCTTTGAAAGAACGTAAATATTTCTTAACCGTGGTCGTAGAAATGTTCTTTTCTGTTATGTCTTCCGTCAGGCAATTTTTGAGTTTCTTTTTCTTATAAAGGTCGGTCTTTTTCCAGTTCTTCGGAATGTAATAAATCTTCTGCGAGATAAAATCACAATCCTTTGCGGTCAGATTTTCAACGTACTTCTTGTCAATCAAATCAAAAATGGCTTCAAGACAAGTATAATCCTTCTGTAGCGTAAGGTCACCGGTGCCTTTAATCTGCTGCTTGTATTCCTTAAACTTCTTAAATAGGGTTTGCCAGTTGGTTTTGACTTGTGGTGCACGAACCGTATTAGCGGCACGTTCTTCTTCAATATAACTCAAACAGCGCTCAATCACGGCAGGAATATAGAAGTTGCGGTTATCGGTAACGATGGCATCAGCACGGTTTTGAGCGTATTCATCCGCCATTTTCATACCGTTTTCCAGTTTATCCAGCCAATCTGGACGGGCTTCATCTGGTTCAATGGCATTTTTCTTGACTGTGCGCTTTAAGAAATCAAATACGGACGGCGGAATACGTTTGTTATTTTTCATTGCCATCACATATTTCTTCACAAAACTGATAATTTGCTCGTCCTTAAATTCTTCATAAGAACCCATAAAGTCAGATTTAGCATAGTTTTTCTCGTCAAGCATTGTGATTTCAGGAGCACGAGGGGACATTTCGCCATTTTTAATCTTATAATACGAATCGTCTAGTTTATCTTGGATTTCTTTGATTCGGTTAGAGATGATATTCTCAATATCATCTTGCGATAAATGCAGTTTTCCGTTCCTAATTTCCATAATTAGCCACCTCACGTCATTGAGAAGCGTGTCAAACTTAAATGCTTCCCGTTTTACCAAGTGTACGGCGATATTATAATCGTTAGTGTTTAAAGAATACCTAAAATTCACGGTGCTAAAAAACTGCCGCATATTATTGGGTATCCAATACCTGAAATAATAGGTATTCTTTCTGCGTTCTAAATGGTTCTGTTTTAAAGCCATACTGTCACACCCAACTGTCACACCTATGTTATTTTACCAAAAAAGTGCAATTTTGGGTGCTTTTAAACGAAAAAACCTCTGAAAAATCAGAGGTTTATCAAATTTCTTGGCTGGGGCGGCTGGATTCGAACCAACGAATGTCGGCACCAAAAGCCGATGCCTTACCACTTGGCGACGCCCCAATGCTCTATTGTGGTAAGCTTGTTTGTTGCAAGCAAGGTATTTTCTATGATAAAAAAAATATAATTGCAAGTGTTTTTTTTGCAAATGTTAAAAAAAGTGATTAATCGGAGAAAAAGCAAAGAGGCGAGATACACGGGCAATAGTTTTTTTAATTCGAAGATGCCTGACCTCGATTGGGGAGGCCTGACAGCCACAATCTTTCAGGGTATGACAGTTTAAGAATATAGTAATGGGTGTCGAGCCGCCTTAACCGTCATCGGTATCTATGACACCTCAAGGTATAACAATAAGAAGAGGTGCATAAATAAAATTGCGCTTTACAATGGGAAAAATGTTTCTATACTCCAGTCAGCTTTATCAAATAAAAAAAGAGGGGTTAAAATGGATTTTATATCTGAATTTAGTTTACGAGAATTTTTGAGTGCGTTTGTGGTGTTATTTGCGATTACCGATGCGCCGGGTAATGTGCCGATTGTGATTAGTATGCAAAACAGAAAAATACATATCAGTGCCAGACGTTCGCTATGGTATTCATTAGCCTTAATGTTGTTTTTCTTTTATGCCGGAGAAGCATTTTTGAAGTTATTCGGACTTGATATTCAATCTTTTGCTATTGCCGGTTCATTGGTGGTCTTTTTGATTAGTATTGAGCTAATCTTAGATGTTAATATATTTTGTGAAAGTCCGGATTTGAAAGATGACGGAACATTTGTGCCGGTGGTCTTTCCTTTATTTATTGGCGCAGGTGTGTTAACAACCTTGCTTTCTATTCGTTCACAATATGCCGATATTAACGTTTTGCTTGCCGTGGTGGCTAACAGTTTGTGTGTTTATGCTACAATTAAGCTATCGAGATTGCTCAAAAAATATTTGAAACCGGCAACCATTTATCTTTTGAAAAAGTTCTTCGGAATGATTTTATTGGCTATTTCGGTAAAATTATTTATAACCAATGTAACTGCGCTTATTTATCACTTGAGCGCATAAATAAAAAGGCCGGATAAAAATCCGTTTTTTTTATTAACGATTCTTAAATATTGTTAAGTGTAATATACAAAAAAACAAGACATTAAGGAGAAAATAAATGGCAGAAGTTTATACTATTGATGGGCAAAGATATGAAGTAGAAGTAGAAAAAAGCTCTGACGGAAAACAAAAACTTGTTATTAACGGTCAAGAAATAACACTTCAAACAAGTCGAGTTAATGAAAGAGGGTTCGGTGTTGAGTTAAATATAGTTGCCAGTGGAAAAAATGTAGAATTAGGAAAAACAGCATATGAATTCGCATATAAAGGCCCGTCAATAGATGAAATTAATGCTGTGATGAAAGAACGTGTCGCTAGGGGGACTGCAACACAAATGGAAAGAGTTGCTGTTTACCAACAACAATACAATAATAGAGCTGTGGCAGAAGCATTAGCTAAAGGAAAATCAGAAACTGAAGCTGATTTATTGAAGTTAAAAGAGTCACAGATTTCCGGAAAAGAACCATTGCCGGATATAAAGAAAAGATTTCCTTGGGCATATGCATCTAAAACAGAACGTGCAAAAGATTATATAACACAAAAATTAAATAAAGACGCAGCTTATAGAGTAAAGTGTCGCCGTTTTTTAGAAGAAAAAAAGGAAGAAATGTTTGATCAGATGTATCGAGAAGGAAATAAAATTATCATTAAAGATGGTTTTGCAAAAAATGAAGATCCCGCAGAAAATGATCTTCATAAAGATTTGGCCCTGCAGGAGAAAGCCAGCAAAGCATGGTCTGGATTGGATAATTCAAAAAACGATGAGAAAACAAAACGTCTTGTCGCTGCAGCTAATGCTAAGCAAAATCAGGAAAAGAAGGCAAGTCATCAAGTGCCTATACAACAAATGACAGATGGTCACGACAGAGCATAATTTAAAAAAAGTGCCATAAGTGAGGCACTTTTTTTGTACCTGGTAATATATTTGCTTGACAACTAGTAGAAAACAAGTCAAAATCCACCTCAAAGAGAGGAAAAATGCTTTATGATATGAAGAATATTTGTTGTTGCTGTTGCTTAAACTCCTAAAGCTTTGCTGCCGGAGCTGGTTTCAGCTATAATAAAAATAGGCGGCGCAGAGCCGCTTTTTTAATTTAGAACAAAGGATATGATGATGAGCGTATATTTATATAACACTAAGACAAGAAACAAAGATGAGTTTATTCCGTTGAATGCGCCGGAAGTAACAATGTATTGTTGTGGCCCGACAGTATATAACTATGCGCATATCGGTAACCTGAGAACTTATATATATGAAGATTTATTGGCAAATACTTTACGTTTAGCCGGATACAAAGTAAAACATGTGATGAACATAACCGACGTTGGTCATTTAACCAGTGATGGCGATGAGGGTGAAGATAAGATGCAGGTTGCAGCCGAACGTGAAAAAAAGAGCGTTTTAGATATAGCGCGCATGTATGAAGACGCTTTTTTCCGTCACACTGCGGCACTCGGACTTAAAAGACCGACAATAGTTTGCCGTGCAACTGAGCATATCCAAGATATGATAGAATTTGTAAAAGTACTTGAGGATAAAGGATTTGCCTATATTTCAAATGGTAACGTTTATTTTGATACAGCCAAATTTCCACGTTATGGTTGTTTATCAGGGCAAAGCAGAGATGATTTAAAGCATGGTGCCAGAACAGAACAAGATATGAATAAACGTAATCCGTCAGATTTTGTCCTTTGGTTTACTTCCTCAAAGTTTGAAAACCAAATTTTACAATGGGACAGCCCATGGGGAAGGGGGTATCCTGGATGGCACATAGAATGCTCGACCATGGCAACCAAGTACTTAGGAGAGCGCATTGATATCCACTGCGGCGGAATAGACCATATTCCGGTTCATCATGAAAATGAAATTGCTCAGTCAGAGGCGCGTTTAGGACACGAATGGGTGAATTATTGGGTGCACATGGAATTTTTAAATAACAAAAGCGGAAAGATGAGTAAATCAAAGGGCGGTTTCTTAACTTTAGATACATTAGAAGAAAAAGGTTACAAGCCGGTGCATTACAAATATTTCTGCTTAACTTCACATTATCGCAGTACAGCAATCTTTTCTGAAGAAGCAATGGATGCCGCTAAAAAAGCCTATGAAAATTTAGCAGATTATGTGGCAACATTTAAAGCAACCGCGAAAAATATGCTGACAGATAGTGAAAAAATAGAATTAGAGACACTAAAAAATGAATTTAATTTTTATTTATTTGATGATTTAAAAACACCCATGGCTCTTTCTTACATGTGGAATATTGTTAAAGATAATAAAAAATCTGAAACATTGCGTTTATCTTTCTTAATGCATATTGATGGTGTACTAAATCTGTTTTTGAAAGATATAGCTCCCAAAGCAATAGCAAAAGTCGAAGTAACAACAGAAATTGCAGAATTATTAGCACAAAGAGCTGAAGCTCGTGCTGCTAAAGATTGGGTAAAATCAGATGAAATAAGAGATAAATTGGCAGCCTTAGGAATAGGAGTTAAAGATCTGCCGAATAAAGAAATTGAATTAATTAAATTATGAGGAAGACAATGACAAACGAAAATGAAAAAATAGAAGATTTAAGCTTTGAAGAAGCCTTAGCAAAGCTCGAGAGTATAGTGAGAGAGCTTGAAAGCGGTAAAATTAAACTGGATGATGCCGTAAGCAGTTATGAGAGAGCCGTAGCATTAAAAAAACTCTGCCAAGACAAACTTAATGCGGCGGCGCTAAAGGTTGAAAAAATAGAAATAGCAAAAGACGGTACACTTTCAACTGCTCCATTGGAAAATGTTGAAGCTTGATTAAGGGACCAAAATGACTGAAATAGAAACAGTATTGAAAGAGTTTTCAAAGAAATTTAATCAAGATTTGGAAAAATATTTTCCTCAGACAGGGAACCTAGAACATCGTGCAGTTAGAGCAATGCAATACAGTCTGATGAATGGCGGAAAAAGGTTGCGTCCATTTTTATTGCATGAAACAGCTTCAATTTTCGGCGTTCCGTATGAAATAGCTTTTCCTATAGCCGCATCACTTGAAATGTTACATACATACTCTTTAATACACGATGATTTACCGGCAATGGATAATGATAATTTCCGTCGTGGTAAGCCGACATGTCATAAGGCATTTGATGAAGCAACGGCGATTCTAGCCGGAGATGGACTTTTAACCTATGCTTTTGAAGTATTAAATAAAGCTATTTTAGAACCACATAAGAAGGTTGAACTGACATTGATGTTGGCAGAGGCTGCTGGTGCTTTTAGGGGAATGATAGCCGGACAAGTACTTGATTTATACACAGATATGCATCAATTAGTGGCAAATCCTGAACAATTAATTAAGCATATAGAGGAACTTAAAACGGGATGCTTGCTTCGCTATCCGTGTGAAGCCGGTGCAATTTTGGGAAATGCTACATCAGAAGAAAAGAAGCTTCTTATTAACTATTCGCGAAACATCGGCATAGCATTCCAAATAACGGATGATATCTTAGATGTCGAAGGGGATGAAAAATTGGTCGGTAAGACGCTGAATAAAGATAAAACTCAACAAAAGCTAAATTTCGTCAGCATATATGGTGTCAGTAAAGCCAAACAAATGGCACAAGAACTAGTTAAGGAAGCTAAAGAAACAATTTCTGTTTTTGGTTCTCGCGCAGACCATTTAAAAGATTTGTCAAGCTATATTTTAACCAGAAATCATTAAAATATGACATTTTTGTTACAAAAAGTTCTTGCCAAACGGACAAAAATATGTTAAACTTCCATTATAGGATGAAGAAATTATTATAAAGGAGGTTGTAATGAGTAGGGGTAAACTAAGAGATGCTATAAGGAACGGTGATGGACAATTACCGAAAATCACAGATGTTAGCAGTAAAGATTTTATTGATGCTTTAGATAAATGTCAAACACCGGAAGAAATATACAGCCTATTAGCTGATAATATGGACAGTAAGACATTGGCTGATAGAGTAAGCCTCCTTCAGAAAAATTGCCATAACAATGATTTGATAGTAGCTTTAGAAAGTAATAAAGCAAGATGTAATTCCAATTTAGGGTTTAGGACATCTCATGAAGCAAAAGTGATTATGGCTGCAGATAGATTTCAAAAAATAACTCAAGGTAAAGCAGGGCATAAAGTTGAAGAGTTTGAGAAAGGGTTGGCAAAATACATGGCATCACATACTCAGGAAAAATCTGATGTAAAAGATATGGCTTTGCAGTTAGTAGCGTGGAGGACAAGATAAGATTACAGATTTAAAATTCATTATACACATAAAAATACCCTCATAAAAGAGGGTATTTTTTGTTAATAGATGTTTTTACCAAATCGGTTATCTTTTTGATCACCTTTGAAAAAAGGCAAAAAGAACACCGGAAAAATAAGCATAGACCACCAAGCACTCATATTGATATCATGAAAACGTCTAAAAGAAAGAGTAATTGACGGTATAGAAATAATAAAACTGATAGCTAATCCACCATAATTAAATAAAGCAAAATTTTCAGGGTTTTCTACGTCTATCTCAAAATGAAATAAGATGATATATACATACAAAATATTAAGCAAAAATCCGAAAATAGCGCTTAATATTGAAAACGCCCACCACTCTTTTCTGGAAGCCCGTCCGTTAATGTTTAAATAATTACGTCCGAACATGTCGGTTATAAAGATTTGAAACCAATCAGAACGAACTAATACAGCTCCTAAAGAACTATTTCCAGCATTTTCCATTGAAAAACCTCAAAAAAGACAGCAAAATATTACCATACATCTACTCAATACAACAATCAACCGCTTTGCGTACAAAAGCTTTCATTTTGGCAAAACCTGACTTTGGTTCTTCAGCTATTGGAACAACAACATCTTTTTTGATTACAGAAGGAGCTTGTTCATTTAGCTTATCACTTATTTTTTTGATATCTTTCACACTGTCTTCAATCCATTTCATATCAGAAACATTAAGCATATTCATATTAAGTCCCCAAAACAGGCAATACAAATCATAAGCCTTGTTAAACAAGTCATAAGCTTGCTCTTTATTGCCCAAGGACTGTTGCTTTGTTCCGACTTCCATTAAACGCATTGAAGACGCAAGTAAATGTTTGGAAATACACCAAACTTCTCCCTCATAGCTTGGAATTATTTTTTGCATAAGCTTTTTACGAGTTTCTCTTACATCTTCAATCAAATCGTAAAAAGAATTTTTACCGGTTTTAGCACCTGAAAATACCAAATGCTCCTCAATGGAAATTAGATTCATAATTGCAATTGTCAAATCTTGATCAGAAGACAAATCCTTGGGATTTATCTTTTTGGTAGCATCAATGCGCTCAACAAACTCTTTAACAGTTTCAGCTTTTTTCATATCTGTTATCTCCATATTACAAAAGACTTAAATCATCAACAGCCGGTGCACATAGTTGTAAATAAGAGAACAACCATGCCGTAAGGCATAAAGCAACAACTGGAACAACCACTTTTTCAAACGGAAAATGGGCATGTCCACCGTTTTTACGTTTCATCCATTGATAGAACTCGGAAGAATAATGCAGAACCAAAGCCCCACAAATGGTAGCAAACAAAAAGGGATCAATCCAAAAAATGAGAATGGACTTAGGTGTATAAGTCAGCTGTGATATATACATAAACAAAATCATTAAAACGGACGAAGTTAATATAATGAAATCGCGACCGGCGAATTTCCAACCTTTTTTATCCATCCATTTAAGCATCCAGTAGCCTAAAAGCAACAAAAAAGCACCGGCCCATACTCCGACAACACCATCATCAACACCTAAGCGACGAGCAATCTCCAAAGAGGCCCCGACAGCAACGGTACAAACAGCACAAGCCGGATTTGCATAAACTTGAAAACTTATTAAACATAAAACTAAAACCAATAAAATAGACATTTCTTCCTCAATTCAAAAACAACTTATCATAAACTACCAATAGTATACCGCTTAAGTCAACTATTTTTTAAGACTTATAAGCCGTGATATCACTTTTTTGCTAAATATTGCCAAAATACATCAGTGTGATAGTTTTGAGCACTAAATTGATGATTTGCAGACCAACCAAACAGAGGCATTTGGACATAACGCTGATTAAGCGTATAAATCTCATCTTTAACCAAGTTGAATTGTTTCGCCAGCCAAGTATAATGAAAACCTCTGTAAAACTCCATTAATCCCGTAGCTGCGCCGATACTCCATAAAAGTAAAAGAAAATAACAAGCATATTTTTTGTGTGTTTCCCAATTATCGTTTAAATATGATAAACAGAAATAGGCTAAAGCAATAAGCATAGGCATAGAGGAACGCATACAAAAGTTATTTTGTTGATCAAAACGAAACCACGGGATAAGTAACAAAAAGAATGTCATTGATATAAAAAATGGATTTTTGTAAAAATCACGCCATATCAAAGAGATATATACTAGAAATTCAAGTATTAAAAAAAGAAAAACGTAAGATGCCGGAATAGTATCTGTAATAAATGAAAAACGATCAATTCCATCTGAGTTTGTTATAAAATAAAGAAAAACTAACGGGAAAAACCAAAAAATAGCAATTATATTTTGTATAGAGAAAACATAGGAGCAGATAAAAAGCCTTTTTTCCTGAGAGATACAAAATTGCCGTAAGGCAAAGAATAACATCAAAATAGCACAACTAATAGCGGGGTAAGGTGCTAAGAACAAGATAAAGGTAAAAAGAAGAGCAAAATTATGTATTTTACGCTCATTAAAAATTAAAAAAACAGCCAAAGCAACAGGAATAAATTGATTAAATACCCAGAACATAGCAGTTGTAAAAGAAGAATATTGTATAAATCCGGCCCACCAATCTAAATGAAAGGCAAATGGTTGTGCGCCATTCATAAAAAATAAATAACCGATAATATCCAGACCGGAAAAAAATATAAAAAAGACACAAAAGTATAAAAAATGTTTTAGAGTAGAAATTTGCCATGCAACAGCTATATGCAAAAAAATCAAAGTTACGCCGATAATGGCATAAAGTAACAAAATAAAATTACTTAAAATAAAAACGAGATGCTGATCACTCAGAAATAAGGCAAAAAACTTTCCGAATACCGCAGGAAAAAGCCAAAAACCGATATAATAGACTAAAGGTGTATTGGCTTTATCGTACATTACAGGCCAATTATAATTAATTAGGTCACGGAGTACGGCATTTCTGAAATGATAATCCCAAGATTGATAGTAAAAATAACCGATACCGGCAAAAAAACACCATAAAGAAGCCAAAATAAAGGCGGCTACAATAAGTTTTTTAGGAACAAAATAAGGTGATAAATATTTTCCTGATTGTATATAAAGCTTAAAAAAAGCATATAAAAAAAGCAGGGAAAGAACAAAAGCAACACTATAATTAAGCCAACCGACAATAAATATAAACAAAGGTAGCCCTAAGTATAAATAGGTAGCTTTATAAAGTGATGATGGTCTTATTCCCTGCATAAATTTCCTTCCTTAAGCTTTTTCTTGTTTTTCCTTAAACAAAGATAAGAAAATTCCGCCGAACAGTAAAGCAAAAGTGATGGTCAGCGAATGCCAAGTTTGCAACTCAAGACCGATATGAGGCAAGAAAATTTTAATGCCGATGAAAATTAAAACAATAGATAAGGCATGTTTAAGATATTTGAAGCGATATACGGCTGCCTCTAACAAGAAATATAGAGCTCGCAACCCTAAAATAGCGAAGATATTACTTGTATAAACAATAAAGACATCATTTGTAAGCAGGAAGATTGCAGGAATGCTATCAAGTGCAAAAACAACGTCCATTAATTCAATTGTAATAAGAGCAAACAACAAAGGTGTAATATAATGTTTTCCATTTTTCTTTGTAATAAAGTGAGGTCCATCAATTTCGTGCGTAACAGGTAAATATTTTTCAACCATTTTATAAATGCGGCTGTTCTTTATTTTTTCTTCACTGTCTTCTTCATTTTCTTCCTTGCCGTGATTTTCTATAGCCATATGGAAGCCAGTATAGATAAGAAAAGCAGAAAAGATATACAAAACCCAATGAAAATTTGAAATTAATACATCACCGATACCAATCATTAAAGCTCGCATAACAATAGCTCCGAGAATCCCCCAAAACAAAACACGGTGCTGATAAATTCTTGGTACCCCCAAACTGGCAAAAATAACGGACATAACAAAAATATTATCCATGGACAAACTTTTCTCAACTAAAAAACCTGTAAAATATTCCATTGCTTTTGTAACGCCTTCTTCATACCATACAAATACACCAAATAAAAGACCGGCTCCTATATAGGCAACACACACCCATAAAGTGTGTGCAAAACTTGGCACCTCATTTTTACGATTAAAGACAAATAAGTCTAAAAACAATAAAACAACAACAGCTATGGCAAAGCAAGTCCACATTAAACCTTGCGATAAAACAGCGTGATGAGTAAATGAATATTGTAATTGATCAAACATTTTATTTCTTATCCTTCAAAATATTAAATTTCTAAATTCCAAACTGTACGGATTATGTCTTCTATGTCTGTATATTCCGCTTTCCAACCAAGTAATTTAAAAGCTTTATCTGCTTTAGCCGTTAATATGCCAGGATCACCAGAACGTCGTGTTACATAGTCATAATTTAATTTCTTTCCAATAACTCTCTCAGTTGCATGAACAATTTCTAAAACACTTGTTCCTTGGCCTGTTCCTAAATTAACGGTAAAAGATTGATTATCAGCCATAAGTTTATTTAAAGCTAAGGCATGGGCACGCGCAAGATCAGAAACATGAACGTAGTCGCGGATGCAAGTTCCATCAGGGGTATTATAGTCGTTACCGAAAATTGATAATTTTTCTCTTTTTCCGGTCGCAACTTCCATAATAATCGGTAAAAGATTCTGCGGATTGTGTTCACGGCCTGTTATAGATTTATCTTTATCATAACCGACAGCATTAAAATATCTCAAAGCTGCATAAGAGATTTTCCCGAGCTGAGCGTACCAAGCCATATTTTGCTCGATGGCAAACTTTGTATAACCATAATAATTAATAGGGTTAATCGGATGGTTTTCATCAATTGGGTTGTATTGAGGCATACCGTAAACAGCAGCAGATGATGAAAAAACAATATACCTGACATTATTTTTCACCATAGCATTCAATATATTTATTGAGCCTGAAATATTGTTCTCGGCATAAATTTCCGGATGAAGCATCGATTCGCCGACAGCTTTTTTAGCAGCCAAATGTACAACACCATCAATGTTTTGCTTCATAGCATAATTAAGCTTGTCTTTATCTAGAATGTCACCTTCAATAAATTCAGATTTCGGTAGCAGATTAATTTTGTCTCCACTGCTTAAATTATCATATACCAAGACTTCAAATCCTTCATCAAGGAGTTGCTTTTGTACATGACTGCCGATATATCCGGCACCACCAACTACTAAAATATGTTTATCCATCAGTTATCCTTTTCTAATTTTTTGCCTTTGTAACATGCTTTTGCTTAAAATAAAAGGAGTTAGCCAGATTATCCACATAATCCACAGCATAAAAAGTAAATTAATGCATAAACAAAATTTTTGCTGCATAACACGATAAAAGATATCAAAAAGGATTCGTTTAAAATGGAAGAACTGGACGTTACAAAATTACCGCGCAATATTGAAGCGGAACAAGCACTCTTGGGTGCCTTATTAGCGAATAATAAAGCCTATGAAAAGATTTCTGAATTTTTATATGCAGAGCATTTTTCGGATCCGATTCATGCCAAAATCTATGATGTTGTTTCTCGTTTAATTACCAAAGGGCATGTGGCTGATGTTATAACATTAAAAAACTATTTTGAACAAGAAGGGACACTAAATGATGTCGGGGGAATATCTTATTTGGTAAAGTTAGCTGAAACAGCTTCTCCTTTGACTAATATAGAGTATTACGCACAATTTGTATATGATAAATATTTACGCCGTGAATTGATCGCAACAGGCTATGATATTGCAAGTGAGGCTATGAGCGAGGATATAGATAGTACAACGGCAAGCCAGATAGAAAAAGCTGAGCGTAGATTGTTTAATATAGCTGAACATGGAGATGGACAAAGAGGTCTACAAGATTTCGGTAAAGTTCTAAATTCGGCTTTGCCGATGATTGAAAGAGCGTATCAAAGAAAAGGAAGAATATCAGGTTTATCTACAGGATTATATGATTTAGACCAAAAAATAGGGGGATTGAATAATTCGGATTTATTGATTTTAGCCGGACGCCCCGGAATGGGAAAAACAGCATTAGCTATAAACATTGCTTATAATGTATCTACATCAATGCTCAAAGATGAAGGCGAAATGGAAGAAAAAGAAAAAGGTGTTGCAGTCTTTTCCCTGGAAATGTCAGCAGAGCAATTAGCAGAGCGTATTCTTTCAGATATAACGGATACTGCCGGAGAAAAATTGCGCAAGGGAAACATTGATTTAAGCGAGTTTAATCGAATTGCGGCAGCAGTCAGTGAATATCAACAATTACCATTATATATAGATGATACACCGGAAATTACCGTAGGCGCAATTCGTAATCGAGCAAGACGCTTAAAACGAACTAAGGGATTAGGATTGATTATTATTGATTACATTCAATTAATTAAGGGGTCTGGTACAAAAAAGAGTGAGGGAAATCGTGTACAAGAGATGTCTGAAATTTCCAGAGGCTTAAAAACATTGGCAAAAGAATTGAATGTTCCTGTTATAGCTTTATCTCAGTTAAATCGTGGTGTTGAAAAACAGGAAGATAAGCGACCGGTAATGTCTGATTTGCGTGAGTCTGGTTCTATTGAACAAGATGCTGACATAGTCATGTTTGTATTCAGAGAAAACTACTATATCCAAATGGCAGAACCGAAACGAATATTAGATGAAACCGAAGAACATTTTAATAAAAGATGTGATGAATGGGTAGTAAGAAACCGTGAAACAGCAAATTTAGGAGAAGTTATAATTGGTAAAAATCGTCATGGAACAACTGGTACGATTAAACTGTTCTGGAATGGAGAATATGCTCGTTTTGCAAATTTATCACACGAAAATCGCATGCCGGAACAGAGAGGATAATATGAAAAAACTGTCCTCAAAAGAATGGGAAAACATTTGTAATCATTGTGGAAAGTGTTGTTTAATTAAACTAGAAGATGAAAAAAGCGGAGAAATATATTATACAAATGTTATCTGCCGTTATTTTGATGAAGAAAAAATGTGTTGTTCCGTATATGACAAGCGTTGCGAACTGGTACCGGATTGCCTGAAATTATCGCTTCAAAATGTAGATAAAATAACTTGGATGCCTAAAACTTGTGCATATCGAAAATTATTTGAAGAAAATTTTTCTTCGATTAATACAACAGTCAAAGGTTGAGTTATTTCAGAGAATATGATTAGTGAAGAAGAACTGGAAGATTATATTGTAGATTGGGATGATTTATGATGACAGAGTATAGCCTTGATGAAGAATATGACCCCCAAAGCCGTTACAATGACTTATCAGATATAGAATCTGAATTTTGGAAAAAAAAGAAATTAGAAGAAATGAATAAAAAAGAGTGGGAGCTGTTGTGCGATGGATGTGGAAAGTGCTGTCTTAACAAGCTGGAAATAAAAGGAAAGATAAAATATACAAACACTTATTGTCGTTTTTTTGATGTAGATAATTGTTTATGTAAAATTTATGCACATCGTTTTCAAAAAGTTAACGATTGTCGTGATATAAACATATCCGCGATTCGAGAAAAGCCGCAATGGTTGCCGAAAACATGTGCATATGTATTACTGGATGAAGGTAAAGATTTACCAGACTGGCATCCTCTAAAGACAGGAAAAGCCATATCTGTTCACCAAGCCGGTGCTTCTCTTCAAGGAAGAAAATTAATAAACGAATCAGAGGTAGAAGATTATGAAAATTACATTGTTGAGTGGGAAGACCTTTGATATTGATGCTGACTTAGGTTTTGATATGAAAGTAGTCTATTCTGCTCGCTCAAGACGGTTAACATTAAGAATAGATAAAAAAGAGCGTATAGCCGTGTTGACAATACCTAAATATTGTTCGCGTAAAAAAGCTGTCTCTTTTGTTGAAAGCCATCAAAAATGGGTTTTGGATAATCTAAAGAAAATTCCTGAGTTAAAAACATTTAAAAACCACGATAAAATCAGTTTATTCGGTCAAGAATATATAATTGAACATAGCCCGATTCGTGGAAATACCAGATTAGATAAGAAAAACCATATTCTATATGTATCAGGCGGCATAGAGTTTTTGCATCGACGCGTCAAAGATTTTATCAAAAAACTGGCATTAGAAGAATTTACGCGTCGTTCGCAACAAACTGCGGATAAAATTGGTAAAAAAATACATAACATATGTATTAAAGACACAAAATCACGTTGGGCAAGCTGTTCGACTCTTAACAATATAAATTATAGTTGGCGTTTAGCATTAGCTCCTGAATTTGTAATTAAATATATAGTAGCTCACGAAGTATCTCATTTAAAGCATCAAGACCATTCTGCTTATTTTTGGGCATTAGTAGAATTTTTAGATGAGAATGCAGAGAAAGGAAGAGAGTGGCTGGTAGAAAACGGACAATCTCTTTATATTTACAAATAATTATCTATCAAAAGAGATAAGAATAAAGATTAAAACAACATTGACACTGAATAAGAATAGCATAGAATTCAAGTATAATTAAATTTTATGAGGGAAAGTCAATGGAACAGAGAATTGTAAATGTAAATGGAATAAAACTTGCAAATAACCTACCATTCGGATTATTGTGTGGTCCATGCCAGATAGAGAGTCGTCAACATGCGATAGATATAGCAGGGAGTATGATAGAAATAACAAAAGAATTGAATATTCCTTACATATTCAAGGCTTCATTTGATAAAGCAAATCGGACATCAATTCATGGGGCGAGAGGTGTTGGTTTGGAAGAGGGGATGCGTACGTTTGATGAAATCAAAAAAATCTATAATAATTTACCGATTATAACGGATGTACATGAGAGTTGGCAATGCGCAGAAGTAGCAAAACATGTAGATATGTTGCAGATTCCGGCGTTTTTATGTCGACAAACAGATTTGGTGGTAGCTGCCGCTAAAACCGGTAAAGTAATAAATATCAAGAAAGGTCAGTTTTTAGCTCCGTGGGAGGCCAAAAACCTTGTGATAAAGTGTGATGAATCCGGTAACCATAATGTTTGCTTAACTGAGAGAGGAACAAGCTTTGGCTATAATACATTAGTAACAGATATGCGTGGGTTGCCGAGAATGGCACAAGACACCGGCTGTCCTATTATTATGGATGCGACGCATTCAGTACAACAACCTGGAGGAATGGGCGGCTCGTCCGGCGGACAGAGAGAGTTTGCGCCGGTATTAGCCAGAGCAGCAGTGGCTGTTGGGGTTGCGGCAGTCTTTATGGAAACCCATGAAAATCCGGATAAAGCTTTATCTGATGGTCCGAACACAATAGCTCTAAAAGATATGAAAGGCGTACTTGAGGTGTTAAAACGCTTTGATGAAGTGAGAAAGAGCCTGGATATATTTTAGGCTGTCGGACTTCCGACCGCTGGCAGCGAAGGCCTGCTCGCTGCAGAGGCGACGGCAACATTGTTGCCGTTTGTTGAAATTAAAAAAAGCAAAAGGCAGATATTTTATCTGCTTTTTGCTTTGTGCTACGAATATTCCTAAATATCTTAGGCAAATCTATAGCCCATCATTAGCCTTTGTCGGTTCCATTGGCAAATACTGTCCGACCCCGCCGAAGTATTTTTGCATAAATCCTTCTTCGTTGCTCATAACTGGTGTTTCATCGCCGGAAATACGAATATCAGCACCGTTTTCTTTGGTCAGCTGAACAACTTTTTCAACCTTACCATCTAAATTAAATTCAACTGCGACAACGTTTCGTTCAAGTTCTTTAGGCTTAAAAAATGCCATTCTTTTCATAGTTGAATTCATATAAATCCACGAGCGATGATCCAAACTGGAAATAACCGAAGGGGACCCCATAATTTCCCGTACTTCGTCTTGAGTCATTCCTTTTTTTAATGCAATAATATCCTTTTGCGGAGGCATATTTCCTTCTGTCTGATTAAAAAAATCGGTAGAACAGCCGGTAAGCAAAATCATCGCCCCTGCAATAGTCGAAAAAACAATATTATGTGTTGACATCTCTACATCCCTACAATTATATAATACCTTATAGACATATATCATTAAGGAAAAAATAATGCAAAAAGAATTTTCGTTTCCGCTGAAAATTGATGAACTTGGACAGGGAGAACAAACTTATAACCTTAGAGCAGACAAGGATCAGCTTGAATGGCTGACCAAAATTTTACAGGTTCCGGCTGTGAATAGTTTTCAAGCAGATATGAAATTACACTTCCAAAAAAAGAAAGGAAAATTGGATATAACAGGGTGTGTAAAAGCAAATCTAGGTTTAATTAGTGTAATATCCTTAGAAGAGTTTAACAAAGATTATACGGCAAATTTTTCTGTTATATATGATACAAATGCTAAATACGATGATATTTATCAAGATGATGAAGATATCAATTTAGATATTCCGGATATTGTGATTAAAGGGAAAATAAATCTAGGAGATATAGCTATCGAGCAACTGGCCTTAGTTATAGAAGATCACCCGCGAAAAGAAGGTGAAATATTTGATTCTGTTATTGAAGATGATACAGCTTTAAGTAATAATCCTTTCGCTGTGCTTGCAAAATTAAAAAAGTAGTTAAATATTAAAATAAAGTCACAAAAATAAAAAACCGCAAAAAAACTCTTGCCTTTTATATTTTTTTTATATAAAAGCTAACTCAATAACCCCTGAGTCGTTGATGCAGACAGTCAGGAGTTAATTTGTGTCAAATAATTTTAGATAAGAGATAAAGAAATGGCTACACCAAAAAAGAAAACATCTCAATCTCGCCGCAACATGCGTCGTGCTCATGATGCTTTAACACCAAATGCATACCATGAATGTCCGAACTGTGGCGAATTGAAAAGACCTCATAATGTATGCCCTAAATGCGGCCAATATGATGGTAAAGAAATTATTGCTCAGAAGGCTGTAGAACAGTCAGAAGATTAATATTAATTCTATTTTTATGGAGCGACTTGTGTCTGATAAGAATATAGTCATATCGATAGATGCTATGGGGGGAGATTATTCCCCCAAAGTGGTTATAGAAGGGCTGGCCTTAGCGCATAAAAGAAATCCGAATATACGTTTTTTAGTTTATGGAGATGAGGTTAAAGTCAAAGCTGAAATGGCAAAATTTCCTCAACTTGAAGAAGTTTGTGAGTTGTTTCATACACAAGAAGCCGTTAAAAATGAAGATAAACCATCGCATGTGATTCGTAATCGTGCAACCAGCATGTATCAAGCGATTGAAGCTGTCAAATTAGGAAAAGCACAAGCTGTCGTATCAGCCGGAAATACAGGTGCATTAATGGCTATTTCTAAGATGGTTTTAAAAACAATACAAAAGATACATCGTCCGGCAATTATAACCATTATGCCACATGAAAATGGGCGTTATGCAATGTTAGATTTAGGTGCAAATACCGAATGTGATGGTGTTAATTTAGCAGAATTTGCCTTAATGGGAAATATTTATGCTAAATGTGCTCTGAATGTAGAAAAACCGCGAGTCGCACTAATGAACATTGGTGCAGAAGAGATGAAGGGGAAAAATGAAATCCATATGGCAGCCCATATGCTGAAGAATTCGCACCTAAATATGAATTTTATCGGGTATATAGAACCGCACGAGATTCCTCAAGGCAAAGCAGATGTTATTGTTGCAGATGGTTTTTCTGGTAATATTGCACTAAAATCAATAGAAGGAACATGTCATCTGATCAGTCATATGATAAAAGGCAGTATAAAAGAGTCTTTACTTGCAAAATTAGGATTACCTTTTATGTTTGGCGCGATTCGTAAACTGAAACAAAAAATTGATCCGCGCTCATATAATGGCGCTATGTTGGTCGGTCTAAATGGTTTATCAGTTAAAAGTCACGGCGGTACAGATGCTTTGGGCTTCTCTGTTGCTGTAGAAAATGCGGCTAAATTGGTTGCAAATGACTTTGTGGGAGCAATTCGGCGCGAACTCGAAAATGTTGATTTAGATGAAATTTCACAGGAAGCTTATTATGAAGTATATTAGAACAGAAATTATAGGTTGTGGTCATTATCTTCCAACCAAAGTATTAACGAATGACGATTTGTCACGAATGGTAGAGACAAATGATGAATGGATTAGCACACGCACAGGTATAAGATCTCGTCATATTGCGGAAAAAAATGAGCTGACCTCAGATATGGCAATTCATGCCATAGACATGGCCATGGCAAATGCTAAAGTAAAAGCAGAAGAAATAGATTTAGTTTTAATTGCCACAGCAACACCGGATAAAACAACTCCGGCAACAGCTGCGATTGTTGCTGGTAAAATCGGGGTTAAGCATGGAGCTCCGGCTTTTGATATAAATGCAGCTTGTTCAGGTTTTGTATATGCTCTAACTTTAGCTGATAATATGATAAGGTTAGGTCAGATTAAAACAGCTGTTGTAGCGGGAGTCGATAACCTTTCTAAAATTGTCGATTGGACAGATAGAAACACATGTGTCTTATTCGGTGATGGTGCAGGAGCGATGGTTATTCGTGCCAAAGAAGGTGAAGGAAATTCAAAAGATACAGGCATTTTAGCTACCAAAATATACGGGGATGGTACACAAGCTTGTAATTTATATGCTACCGGTGGCGTGGCAGAAACCCAAACAGCAGGATTCATTCAAATGAATGGAAAAGAAGTATTCAAATTTGCTGTCGGGGCTATGGCTGAGGCCAGTCATAGCGTACTCGAGCAGGCAGGTGTTAACGTCAGCGAAGTCGACTGGTTGTTACCCCACCAAGCAAATAGTCGTATTATTGCCGGTGTCGGGCAAAAACTAGAAATACCGGAAGAAAAAGTGATTATAACAGTTGATCATCACGGTAATACATCAGCCGCTTCAGTTCCTCTGGCTTTTTCCGAGTCGGTACATTCAGGTAAGATTAAGAAAGGTGACTTAGTGCTAATTCCGGCGATGGGAGCTGGTTTTACATGGGGCGGTTTGCTGATTAGACTGTGACTATAAAAAATTATATGCATAATTAACATAATTTGTTGAATAGTCGGACAAGTAAGATTACACTAAAACGCAGAAATGGAAATTATATTTTTAGGAAAGGTAAAAAATGACAACAGTTACTCGTGCTGATATTACAGAGAGCGTTTGTGCAGAGATAGGTTTGTCTCGTAAAGATGCTGGTGAAATTTTGGATATGGTAATTGATGAAATCAAAAATGGGCTGATAGCAGGAAAAGATGTAAAAATTTCTACATTTGGTTCTTTTTGGTTAAAAAAGAAGAATGCGCGTATCGGTAGAAATCCTAAGACCGGCGTTGAAGCAGAAATTACACCGAGAACGGTTATATCTTTCCGTCCGTCGCAAACCTTAAAAAAAGCAGTGAATAAAAATTAATCTGTTTTTTAAACAAATGAAGGGCGGTTAAATGTGTAAGGTTAACCGTCCATTTTTGTTAAAAAAGGAGAAGAAATGGGAATTAATAAATCAAAATCAGCATTTAGGAGCATCGCCGAAGTTACGGAAGATTTAGGTGTTGCACCTCATGTTTTGCGTTTTTGGGAAACAAAATTTACACAAATTAAGCCAATGAAAACAAAATCCTCCCGACGTTATTATCGTCCGGATGATGTTGAATTATTGGCATTAATAAAAGATTTACTTTATAATCGTCGCTATACAATAGAAGGTGTACAAAAACTTTTTAAAAATCGTAGTTTGAAAGATATTCTGGGTACAGAAATTCAAAAAGATTTTTTTGAAGAAGAACAAGAAACTTCTGAAGGTGAAAACCAAATTATATCTGTGATTAAAGAAGCTGTTACAGGGTTATCAGAAGTCAAACGGGATTTATTGGCTTTAGCAGAAAATAAGTAAGGAATTTGTATGACAGATACAGAAAAACGCTTTATTGATATAGAGATTGCTCTATCAAATTTAGAGCGTATGGTTGATGATTTGAATGAAGTTATTATTCAACAAAGTAAAGATATTACTCTATTACAAAAACAAAATCATTATCTGATAGAAGCCTTGCGCAATGCTCAAAATGTTGTTAAGCCTTTAGAAGAAGAAACACCTCCACCGCATTATTAAATCTTACTTTATATACCAGCACCTAAATATTGCAAGAGTTCTGAAATTTACTTTACAATTTGCTTATGATATTTATACTGAAAGCATCAAAGGTATAGTAGATGGTAGTAGATAAAAAATATAGTAGAAATAATGTAAAGCTATGGCTTAGCCTTTTTGCTATTATAAATATCATTTTTTTGTTTTATCAAGTGCATTTTTTTTGGGGAAATCATGATTGGGATTGGATAAAAGGCACAACGCAGGTTTTAAGCTTAAACACCGGCATGTTTGAGGGTAGATTTGCTAAATTTATTCTAAATAAAGTATTGTTTGGTGGGCAGGTATTACCGATATTTAACAATATAATAGCGTTTGCTCTGCTTGCTTTAGGTGTAATATTATTAGTAGAATATTGGCAGATAAGAGGCATAAAAAACAAAATAATTTTAGCTTTATTTCCGATGGTATCACCATTTATTTTGGGGTGGCTTTATTTTCCGATAAACATATTAGGAAATTTTGCAGCAATCCCTTTGGTTGCAGGTGGTTTATGCTTAGCAGAAAAAAAGGCAATAGATAAAGTTACAGCGGTTATATGTTGGCTGATAGCACTGGGTACATATCCGAGCACCATGGAAATGATTATCATTTGTTTTTGTTTTCGTTGTATATTAAATCCGATAACATTTTCTGAAATAATAAAAATGACAATATTGATACTTGTATCGCTCTTGCTTTTCAAATTCTTATTGTGGAATTTAGGCCAATTGCAATGGATTGTTAAAGATTATTATAATTTAAAGACGGTAACACTATCCGAATTAATAAATCGTACGCCGCAGATGATAAAACTGGCATTTAGTCAACTGGTAACAACGTTACCTTTTATGGATTTAAAATTTAAAGTATTGGGTATAATAACCATTATTATTGCCTTTATAAGCTCAATTTGTAAATTCAAAACAGCTTTTTTATGGTTGTTTGCTTTTCTGACGACGGTATTAAGTACATGGCTGACAGGAACGCCGGAAGAAACTGCTTATATGCCACGGATAAACTTTTACGGATTAAATTTCTTTTATACGGGTGCTATAGCTGTATTGTTGCAAAGAAAAGGATGGACACATAATTTAGGTTCTCTTTTAAGTATAGCACTTATCTATCAGAGTATTATCGCAGATTTTAATGCACAAAAAGTTTGGTTATTAGGTAAAAAAGCTGAAGAAAATTTGATTGAAAGAATAAGTGCGAGAATAACTTTTCAAACCTCACAACAAAAAATACCGATTGTTGCCGGAGAGATTTCTCTGCGTTCCAGGTATTATTTTGAAAAATATCAACAGCCAAGTCCGTATACATTGCATGCACCATTTATAGTACGCCACATTCCATCTGGTATATTTAATTTTTATGCCATAAAGCCTTTATTTTATGGTATATCTCAGATTTCAAGTATAGATACAGAATTATATAACTTTTTACAGTCAGCATACCAACCATGGCCGGCAGAAAAAGCAATATATATAGATGAAAATTACGCAATTATTTTACTCACATCTCAAGGTATACAAGCTATTCAGTCGCAACTACCGCAATAAATATTTTTTGACCAGCACTTGATTTTTTCCTATAAGCTTTACTACATAAAAAGTATAAGGAGAAAAAAGATGAATGCTGAAAAATTTACCATAAAATCGCAAGAAGCCGTAAAAAACTCTGTGGATATGGCTATCCGCCTAGGTCAGCAGTTTGTGACACCATTGCACTTATTGGCTTCTATACTGGATATGAACGAACCTGTAGTAGAAAGTTTAATAACGACAAGCGGTGGACAGTTAAGTAACTTAAAAAACGACGTGAACAATGAAATAAAAAAAATACCTTCTGTAAGCGGTGAAAATATTCAAAGTTCTATTTCACAAGAGTACAGTCGTCTATTGTTAGAAGCAGAAAGCTTTGCAGAAAAGAATAATGATAAATTTGTGACATTAGAAAGATTATTGCAGGTATTAACTCAAAGTTCAGGAAATAAAGCCGCAGATTTATTGCATGCCAATGGGGTTAATCCGATAAAATTGAATCAAGCAATACAAGAATATCGCAAAGGAAGATTAGCTGATAGTGAAACAGCAGAAGATACATTTGAAAGCTTAAAAAAGTTTACCACAGATTTAACGGCACAAGCAAAAGAAGGAAAGTTGGATCCCGTTATTGGCAGAGATGCAGAAATAAGAAGGACTATTCAAGTGCTGTCTCGCCGCACCAAAAACAATCCGGTTTTAATAGGTGAACCTGGCGTAGGTAAAACAGCAATTGTTGAAGGGTTAGCAATGCGTATTATTAACAATGATGTACCGGAAAGCCTGAAACATAAAAGGTTGTTAGCTTTAGATATGGGTGCTCTGATTGCCGGAGCTAAATTCCGTGGTGAATTTGAAGAACGCTTAAAATCAGTATTAAAAGAAGTTGAAGAAGCCGCCGGACAAATCATTTTATTTATAGATGAAATGCATACCATAGTTGGTGCCGGCGCTAATGAAGGATCAATGGATGCGTCAAATTTGCTGAAACCTGCTTTGGCACGCGGAGAATTGCACTGTGTCGGAGCAACAACTTTAAACGAATACAAAAAATATGTAGAAAAGGATGCAGCCTTAGCCAGAAGATTCCAGCCGGTATATGTTGACGAACCTGATGTTGAAGAAACAATCACTATTTTGCGTGGTATTAAAGAAAAGTTTGAACTTCATCATGGTGTCAGAATTGCCGATTCAGCATTAATAGCAGCCGCAACATTAGCTAATCGTTATATTGCTGACAGATATATGCCTGATAAAGCAATAGACTTGATGGATGAGGCTGCGTCATCACTCCGCATGAGTATTGATTCTAAACCGGAAGAATTGGATACGCTCGATAGAAAAGTTTTACAGCTCAAAATCGAAAAAGAAGCGCTAAAAAAAGAAACGGATGAAAATTCTAAAAGTCGTCTGCAAGATGTGGAAAAGGAGCTGGCTAATTTAGAAGAAAAAGCACAAAATTTAGCGGCAAAATGGTCACAGGAAAAACAAAATTTACAACAGATGACAGAAATAAAAGACAAGCTTGATAAAGCAAAAAATGAAGTGCAGATAGCAGAAAGAAATGGGCAATACGAAAGAGCAGGTGAATTACAATATGGTATAATTCCAGGGTTATCGGCAGAACTGGAAACACTCGAAAAAAATATCAAGAGAACAGAACAACAGACTGTTCAGTCGGAAGATATTGCTAAAGTTGTATCAAAATGGACAGGCATTCCCATTGAAAAAATGTTATCTTCCGAGCGCGAAAAGCTATTACAGTTAGAAGAACACTTGAAAAAGCGTGTCATTGGGCAGGATGAAGCAGTAGAAGCAGTAGCCAATGCCGTACGTCGTTCCCGTTCAGGTATATCGAATCCCAATCAACCGATAGGTTCATTTATGTTTTTAGGCCCGACTGGCGTGGGTAAAACGGAATTAAGCAAGAGCTTGGCAGAGTTTTTATTCAATGATGAAAATGCTATGTTAAGAGTTGATATGTCCGAGTATATGGAAAAACATTCCGTTGCTCGCTTAATTGGCTCACCCCCTGGATATGTTGGTTATGACGAAGGCGGTATTTTAACTGAGAATGTTCGTCGCCGTCCTTATCAGGTCATTTTGTTTGATGAAGTAGAAAAAGCGCATCCGGATGTATTTAATATTTTACTTCAAGTACTGGATGACGGACGCTTAACGGATAGTAAAGGTCGAACGGTAGATTTTAAAAATACCATTATCATCATGACTTCAAATTTAGGCGCAGAGTACCTTATTGATAGAGGTTTATCAGCAGATGAACAGGTCGAAAAGGTGTTGGCAACACTAAAACAAGCTTTCCGACCGGAATTTATTAATCGTATAGATGATATTGTTGTATTTAAACGACTAAGCAAAGAGAATATCCGTGATATTGCAGGTTTAGCTTTGCAAAATATCGAAAAGCGATTAATAGATAAAGGAATTAGTTTAGAACTGACGCCAAAAGCTGAAGACTGGATAGTCAATAACGGCTATGATGAAATTTATGGAGCTCGTCCGTTAAAGAGGTTGCTGAAACGTGAATTAGAAAATAAATTAGCCTACGCACTTTTAGCCGGAGATGTATCTGACAATTCTACAATTAAGGTAGATGTCGGTAAAGACGGGCTGGTTTTTAATAAATAAGTCTTAAATCCCCGCGGAAATAATTTTCGTGGGGATTTAAATATGTTGCAACTGCTAAATATTTATGCTATAATAACACCATAGGTTAAAAATTGGTAGGGAGAATAGCCATGTCAAAACTACAAGATGCTAGCGATACAGCTCAAAGAATGGCATACATGTATATGACAGGCCGCATAGAAGAAGCTAAAATGCTGGCTGAGCAGAAGTTTGGCATGATGGGACCTTTATTATTAGAAGTTTTAGCAGAGCGAGGATATACCCCAGATGAAATAGCTAGAAAAATGAAAATAGTTGCCGGAGATATAAAAGCAAAAGCCGAAAAGCTGGAAAATAACGAACGTTTACAAAAAGAAAAAGCAAGCAAAGAAGCTGCTGAAGAAGCAACTCGTTTGGCTGAAGCCGAAGCCAGATTAAAAGCTGAAGCCGCTGAAAAAGAAAAGAGATTGGAAAGTTTTTTGGCAGATTTAGATAATTTAAGAGCTAGAAGAAAGAAATTGCAGGAGGAAAACAGAAAATTACGTCAAAAACAAAAAGAAGAAGAAGAAAAACTAGAAAAATTGAAAAAAGAGAAAGAAGCATTGGCAAAGAAAGAAGAGATGGCCAAACGCAGAAAAAAGGATAGAAAAAAATTGCGTAAAAGAGAAAAGGATCCGCAAAAAATAAGAAAAATGGATATGGAAGAAATGCAGGATGATAGAGAGTTGGCAGAAATTAAAGCTGTTAAGACAGAAATAGAAAAGAAACACAAACAACAAAAGAAGGTTGTAGAGAAAGCACAAAAAGAGGTAAGTAGCAATCAGTCAGAGATGGCAAAGCTTAATAAAGAAATTGAGCAAACGCAACAAAATATTGATAAAACAGTTAAAGAAATGGAAACAGTTAAACAAAAAGAAACAGCCCGGCAACAACCACAACAGAACACGGCAGTATTAAAAGTAGCTCAAGAACAATCTCGATAATGAATATATTTTAAACTAATTCGCTAAAAATTCAAAAGCTGTAAAACAAAACATACCTGGCTGAATAAATTTCAAATGAGCCTTACAAAAACTAATTATTTCTGGAGCCGTCATTTCCTTTTCACCATCTTTGCGACGATAAATAACGCCCCATACAACTCCGACGATAGTCGCAATAACGATTACAATAATGATTTTTTCCATAATGATTTGATTTTTTTAATTTTGTTAATAATAAAATTTACCAAAGGCATGATAAAATTTTTTGTCAAGATAAAATACCGCGATGATGTATAAAAAAATTCGAGACAAAATCACTAGTTAATAAAGCAGATTGCTTTGCCTATAGTAGACGTAAAAGCGCGAACCTTACGAAACAAGTTGCCAGCTAGAAAATGTCAGGTGAACATTTCTTTCGGATTATGATAGACCACAATTGACAAACAAGTATATACACAGTAGCATAAAACACAATTTCCGCAACCAAAAGGATATCGATAATGAATATTGTAATTTTAGCCATATATTTGGTGTTGATTTTCGGTGTCACATTTTTAGTCAGTCGTCACCAAACAGTAAAAAGCTATGCATTAAATGACAGGAAAACATCTCTTCCTATGATGGTCTTTTCCGGCTCAGCAACTTTTCTTGGCGCTGCTGCAACGGTATTTGTTATTTCAGAAGCCGTTAAAGGTTCATTATTTACCGGTATAGTTATGATGATAGGCTTTCCCTTATCATTTGTTGTTTTAGGTTTCTTAGCGCCAAAAATAAGAGAAATGGGCAATAAGTTTAATGCCATGACAATTGCTGATTTCTATGCCAACCGCTTTGGAGAGAACAACAAAATCTTGATGGTTGTTTTTCAATTGATTTTTTATGTTATGGGAATAGGTATGCAGGTTATTGCGGTATCTTATTTACTGTCATCGCTATTTGGTATCAGTTATTTTTATGCGGCAGTTTTACTGTTTGTAATTTCTGCCGCATATTCGGTAATCGGCGGATTAAAAACGGATATAATCACCGATGCCATACAATTTGGTTTTATTTTACTTACGTTCATTTTATTGGCAATATTTTTATCGGTAGACACCAATTTTACAACAGTTTTAGAAACAACACCGCAAAAAATGTTGCAACCTTTCAACTTAAAAAATATACCGATAACGCTGTTAATGATGTGCGGAATTCTTCCTTATGAAATCGTATCGGCACATATCTGGCAAAGAACACTTTCAGCCGCAAACAGCAAAGTTGCGCGTGATTCTTCTTTTTTAACGGCAGGTATGATTTTTTTAATTCAAGGTCTGATGGTATTTATAAGCTTATACGCTTTTTATAAATTAAAAGGGACAGATGTTCCGGATATGGCTTTATTTACGCTTATTGCCAATACAATGCCTAATGGATTGGGAAGTCTTGGTTTAGCCGCAATTCTTGCCATCACAATGTCTTCTTTAGACAGTTTGTTTGTTTCCGGTTCAGTTTTAATTTCTCACAACTTATTAAATAACAAGAACAAAATATGGCAGGCCAGAGGTGTGACATTGTTATTTGCCGTTGTAACATTTTCTGTTGCTTTAATCTTTCCGTCAGTCGCGACGCTTGGCTATTTTTCTATCGCTTGGAGCCTAATTCCACTGGCAACCATATTGTTTGGTATCTACAGTAAAAAACTCTCAAATGAAGGTGCATTTTGGGCATTACTTTTGCCGATGATTGTGACTCTGATAGCATATCCGTACATAAAATTTATATGTATTATAGTCAGTCCGTTGTTATCACTACTGATAATTCTTGTATATGATAATTTTTTTAAGAAAAGCAAAAAAGCCGGCAAATACAACAAACTTGCCCGCAGTGCAGTAGGCGAGCTTTAGAATGCGAGCCATACGGAACAAGACGAACCCGTAGGGTGAGAATCCCTGCAATAAACACAAAAAAAGCTCGAGATAAAACCTCGAGCTTACAAATTGGTAGGCGCGCAGGGATTCGAACCCTGGACCCACTGATTAAGAGTCAGTTGCTCTAGCCAACTGAGCTACGCACCCATAACCAAATCTTGCCTAACTATAGCCAAAAGATTTTTATTTGCAACATTTTTTTTAGTATTTAAGAATATTTTTTTGTAAAACTGTTTTCCTCTTGCAAAATCAAGTACGATTAGTTATATGGAATAGTGTAAAGGAGAAAAGATGAAAATATATTTAGTGGGCGGAGCCGTAAGAGATAAACTCTTAGGAAAGCCTGTGCATGACAAAGATTATGTAGTAATTGGTGCAACACCAGATGAAATGGTTGCTCTTGGTTTTAAGCAAGTAGGAAAGAGTTTTCCCGTATTTTTACATCCTGAGACCAATGAAGAATATGCCTTAGCACGAAAAGAAATTAAAACAGGAAAAGGCCATAAAGATTTTGAATTTGTTTTTACACCGGATGTTTCTCTAAAAGAAGATTCTTTAAGGCGTGATTTTACCTGCAATGCTATTTATCAAGATATAGAAAGTAAAGAAATAATAGATTATCACCAAGGAATAGATGATATTCAAAAAAAGGTGTTACGTCACGTTTCCGAGCATTTTGAAGAAGACCCGTTGCGCGTGTTAAGAATGTGCCGTTTTGCCGCGCAGTTGGATTTTTCGGTAGCCCCGGAAACCATGGATTTATGCCAAAAGATGGTAAAAGATGGTGCATTGAAAAATTTAAGCAAGGAGCGGATTTGGCAAGAGTTGGAAAAAGCTCTATCTTCAAAAACGTTTTATCATTTTATAGAAGTGGCAAGAGAATGTGGTGCCCTAGAGGTAATTTTACCAGAGGTGGAACAATTATTTTCAATTCCGGAGAGGATTGATTATCATCCAGAAAAAAACAGCGGTGCACATACCTTATTGGCACTTAAAGCAGCCGATAGCAACGATCCGATGCTAAACTTTGCTGTTTTAATGCATGATATCGGTAAAATAAAAACAGATCCAACCTGCTGGCCGTCTCATCGTGGACACGATGAGTATGGTCCCGAGATAATAAAAAATATAGGAAAAAGATTACATATTCCGACATCTTTTATAGAATTTGCCTCATTAACAGCAGAAAACCATATGATTTATCATCGTAAAATAAATGAAGTTCAGAAAAAGATTGTACAAATATGCGTTAAATTGATGCGTTATCGTCAAAGAGAATATTTAAATAAATTTATTTCTGTTTTAAGAGCAGATAAAAATGGTCGAGGAAAACCTGCATCAGCCGAAGAGACGGAAACCTTTGAAAAATTTGCCGTATATATTGAAAAATTAGCAAATACAATTTGCTTAAAGAAACCATCGGATTTGCCGGAGTTTGACTGTCTTATAGAAGGCATTAAAAAAGGAACAATCGATGCGTCTAAACTTGAAGAAGCGTACATAAATGCTATAGTTAAAGCGACCCCTTTAACAGAATAATATCTGTGTTAAAGTGTATTTAATGCTTTAAAAAAAAAGATAAATATGCTTAGATGAAGGCAATATATTTTGTATAATTTATTTGATTATGGTGCAGTTATGAAAAAAGCCTTCGAATTAGCCTTTTTATTGACAATTTCAACCTCGGTATTAGCTTATGCCTCAACAGAGAATTCTACATCATCAACAAATTCTTCTGTTCAAATGATTGCAGAAGATCAAATTGATAAGCCTAAAATTATTACAGAAGAAATACCTAATGGTCGCATAGAAAAGTTATTAGATGAAAATAATAGGGTGATTGCCGAGAAAAAAATTGAAGGGGATAAAATAACTCAAAAGACATTAAATTATTATTATCCGACCGGACAATTAATGCGCAAAATAACCTCAGATGAAAACAATACAGGCTTTTATGCCACAGAGTACTACCAAAACGGCAAAGTTGAAACAGAAGCAACTTATATAAATGAAAATAATAAAATCGGCATAGAAAAAAAGTATGACACTAATGGAACTTTACGCCAAGAGATACCGTGGGTATTGCCTGAAAATGAGGAGGCACAAAATACAATCAGACAAGGAGAAATCATAACATATTATCCTAATGGCAGAAAAGCAGCGTCATTTCCTGTTGGGCAAAACGGAAAAACTATTTTTTACAATCAACAGGGAGAAGTTATAAAAGAAATTGCAGATAGCCAGATTCTGAGATTTGCACATGAATTAACAGATGATGATTGCCAGGGAAAAACGATACATCTTGATATGCAATCTTTAATAGAATTATATGAAGATGAAGGCGATATTAGTTATAACAGATGTGGTATGCCTTATCGTGAAAACTTTGTGTATGAAGTATTGGAAACAACACCTCAATTAGAGAATATGGTAAGTTTTGATGAAACAGGAATGATAAGACGGATTACGCCCTATCAAAATGGGGTAAAACAAGGTGTCGAGCAAAAATTTGATGCAAATGGCAATTTAATTGCAGAAATTACATATCAAAATGGTAAAAAGCATGGAGATGCCCGTGGATATTTTCCAACTAAAGAAGTTGCTTTTCAAAAACATTATGAAAATGGCAAAACAGAAGGAAAGTTGAGTTGCTTCTATCCGACTGGAGAGATTGCAGCCGAATTTAATTATCAGCAGGGCTTGAAAGAGGGAACGGCAATAATAAACAGTCCTATAAAAAAACAGCTGCAATTTACTAACGGAAAACTATCAGATGAGCAAAATGACAACAAAGAAAGACAAATGGTTTCCGTCATACCGGTATTAAAAGAACAAACAGTGGAGTGTTTACCGTTTGCAGATAAATTAGCGGAAATACAAAAGAACATTAATGAAAAAACAGCACAAATAGAGCAAGCATTGCTTATTCATTTACCGGAAGGCTGTGATAACATAAATACGTTCATAACAGAGGACAATATGCTTGTTTGTAAAGATAGTCAAAATCAAAAAAGGGCAGATGTTTCAGTTGACTACAATCAAGGAAAAAATGTCATCGAAAAAATTTATACTTCATCTGGTTTGTTACAATATGATATTCCGTTAGTTAATCAAAAAAGGCAAGGATGGGCAAAAACATATGCCGAAGATGGTCGAATTATAGCAGATATTTACTTCGTACAGGGAGAAAGAGCAGGGAATTCTCGAAGTTATTATCCGAATGGACAGGTTAAAGATATGCTAGTATCAGATGATGACAATTTCCGCAAAGCTTGGATCACATATAATCAAGAAGGAAATGTAATATTTAATTTGACATCTAAAGAAAATGAAAAGAAAGAAGCCTATTATAATAATCCGGCAACAGGAAAAGAGGTTTCTATACGTTTTTATGATAATAAGCTTGATATTATTAGAGAAAATATCCCACAAAATCCATATGATTTTACAGAATATAACTTAGCATTAGGTGAGTATGCTGTTTACAATAATAATGAACTGATTAGCGGTGGACATTTATGTAATATTAAACCGGCTGAAAATATAACGATAACCAATTTATCCGATAAAAATGATATCAAAGCAGAGCAAAATCCTACGACAACAGTTCAACAAATAGAACCTGAACAAGGTATAGCCGAGGCTCCGATTTTATTTCCGGAAGATGCGCCTTTGATTGATGAAAAGGAAATAAAACAAGTCATAGAAGAAGATAAGGCAGATTTGAATAATATGGATGCGATAATTCCATCAGAGAAGGAAAAACAGCAAGCCGAATTAGCGGCAAAAAATATTGGTCCGATTGCTAAACCTGATATAGAAAATATGTCTTCTGTAGTGCAGAGAGAAGTGCATGACACAGATTTAAAGCGTGCTGAAGAAAATCTGGAGCCTAAAACGGAGAAACTCTATTACCCTAATGGTAATATTCGTAAAACAATTAAAACTAAAGGTTCGCGCACAGAAGAAATAAAAGAATATTCCAAAAACGGCCTATTGCTGACAGATACACAATATAATAAAGATAAAATCATAATCGAAAAATATTTCGGTTCGGGAGAGATTCGTCGTAAAACTGAAAAGAATTATGATGACAATGCAGTAAACGCATTCGTTAAACGCGAAGATTTTTATGACAACGGCAATCCTCGTTATACTATAGAAAGACAAGCACAAACGATGTTGTTTTCAGAAAAAACATATGATGCAGAAGGAAAGGTTAAAACTGAAACAGCGCAAACCGGTCCGTTAACTTTTAGCATAAAAGAATATGATAAAGAAAAGGATACGGTAAAAGGGTATCTCTATCCTGAAGATAAAAATATCATAACAGGTAAAGATAGCCAAGCGATAAGAACATACTATGCCGGCGGAAAAACTCAAACAGAAGTAACTTGGTATAACAATGGTGAGATTGTTGTAAAGGAATATAATAAAGACGGCAGTTTAGCCAAATTTGCTTACTTAGCGGCATCTGATGGAAAATTACACATAGAAAAACCGGAATTGCGAATTATTCCGGCATATAGAGAACGCTACTGGGTAGACTATAATAATCCGCATTGGATAGAAAATCAGGATAAATATTCCATAAAATCTATTGCCAGATTAAACTTGGATATAGCAAGTAAAATTTTGGCAGAATTAAAAATAACAGATCCTCAAGCAATAAAAGTGTTGCGGGAAAAATATTAGACATAAAAATATTGACAATAAAATTTTGAATATATATAACAAGCCTAGAGAATGTATACATATGTTTAACAATTAAAATAAACTATTATGGAAGAAAAAATGACACCTGAAGAAATTCAGGAAGTGAAAGGACGAGCTGAAAAGGAACGTCAAAAACATCATCGAATTATGAGTATAATCCAAAACGTTAGTCCGATAAGCTATGATAAGCAATATGAAATTGTCAAGCGTCGACGAGATGATGAAGTTTTAGCACTGCTGAAAAAAGAGCGTACCATTGATGAAAAAGTGCAACTGTACATCTATGATAACAAGAATGTTCTCCCTCGATCATACGACTACATGTTAAGAAATACTAAGCTGTGCTTGATCATGGAGAAAAAGCTCTTTGATGAAAAAGTGTATCTCTATTCGACTGAGAATGATAACAAATGTTATTTGGTAGAATTTTCACCGGCAGGAGAGGAATATATGGTAGAGCAAACGCTTGCAAATTGTAAAGGTTGCAATAGAATTACTACGGAACTGACATTTTTGAATATTTATACTCAGCAACGCCAGCTTTCTTCTCAGGGAGATACAGCTCTAATGCAGTTCTTAAATGTTAATGCAGGACGAGACAGTACAATAAATACTTTGCAGAGATTTGTCATAGATTATATTGCAAAGTACAGAGGACTCTCTGATAATGCAGCCGTAGGCCTTATTGAAAGCGGTAATCACCATGTGATTATGTACTTTTTGGAACAAGTAAAAGAACTCCCGACCACATCTTCGTTTACTAGTGCACTAGAAGAACGAGGTAATCGCAAAGAAATTGAAAAATACTATGAACGTTTCGCGTATGAATAATAAAATCCCCATTGAAAACTTGTTTTTCAATGGGGATTTTTTAAAATGTTTCCCAATGAATTTTATTTATTTTTAGCCTATCATCTGATATTTGCGGATTTTCTTCCGGATAACCGATTGTAACAATAGCAATTGGTAACATTGTTTCCGGCATATTAAATTTTTGCTGCAAATTATGGACAACTAAAGGCATCGGAGCAGCTCCGCAAAAACAAGCCCCTAATCCTTTTGCATGACAGGCCAAAAGTAAGTTCTGTGCCGCTAAAGCCCCATCAATTTGTGCATAATTCCAACCTTCTTTTTCACGGTGAAAAGTTTCTTCTGTATCAACACATACCACAATCGCACAAGAGGCATCTTTCGCAAAAGATGTCCAAGGCTGAATATGGCGTAAATTTTGCAAAACTTCTTTATCTTGCAATACAAGAAAATGCCAAGGTTGTTTATTATGTGCAGATGGCGCATAACTGGCTGCCCGAATAAGTTCTAAAATTTGTTCTTTAGTAAGTGTCTTATCCGAATTGTATTTACGAATGGATCGTCTCGTTAGTAGACCTTCATATAATTCCATAATGTATCTCTCCAAATTTAATTTACGGTGCGTTCCAGCTTAGAAATATTCGGTAGCACCTGATGTTCAATCAAAAAATGAATTGTTTTTTCAACCATATCATCTGTATTTTGTATAACAGATAAAATTGTTTGAGGGGTATCTTTTCCTTCAAGTCTATGTGCCAAAGTTTCATAAATGCCGGCCATATCAGAAAGTGAAGATATAAGCTCTGCGGCAAATGCAGGAATACTAAGTGTTTCACAACCGCCCCAAAAACCCTCAATAAAACCAAATTCTAGTTGTTTAGCTCTATTATGACAAAATAGCATTAAATCATCTTTATTGTTAATTTTTCCTTTATAAGCAGAAAGTTTTAAAGTGTTTGTGCGAATAATGAGAAACATTTCATCCCATAAACCCATAAAAAATTTAAAAAATAACTCTGCTTCAGTTTTTGTTGCCAAGCGTGGTTGCATATCTTCAAAAAATAATGAAGCAATAACATCCGTTGGGCGTAGATTGCTGTTAGGGCTGCAAATAGCACCGGCAAATTTAAGTTTAACCGTTTCAAGCGGTGTAGGGCACTGATAGTGGTCTAAAAACCTTTGAAATTTATCATCCCCAATATATTCATTTTCACTTTGCATTTTTTTTCATCTTCATTTATACTGACTAACATAACGGAATTTAACTGGAGTTTTATAAATTGTCTACTCTAAAATTATCAATATCATTTTTTCTTTTTTTTATAGTATCTGCTTGTGCTCAATTTCAAGCATTTGAAGATCGCAGAAGAGAGCCTGGGACAGAATATATATGGGTAGGTTCATCAAAACCAGGGGAACCGGCAATATGCTATAACCCATTGTTTTATAACAAAGAAAAAATTAAAACAAAGGCGGATGAGCTATGCAAAAGTTACCAAACAGAAAGTCATGCGGAGTTAGTAGATGTTGATTATTTTTCATGTAGATTACTAATACCATCTAAAGCTTATTATAAATGTGTCGTTGATAACTAGGAGGAGAAAGGAGCAAGATATGAATATATATATTTTTGATATGGACGGTACTTTAACTCCGGCCAGGCAGGTTATGTCACCTGATTTTGCACGTCGTTTTTTTCCATGGGTAAAGTCGCATATGGCTTATTTGGCAGCAGGTTCAAACTATGAAAAAATTGTGGAGCAGATTCCTGGTGATGCTATATCTACCGGTTTTAGCGGCATTTTTAGCTCTATGGGGAATGTATTTCATCAAAAAGGCAAAGAAATTTATCATAATGAAATTAAACTTAAAAAAGAATTGTTTCAAATATTGGAAAAATATCGCCGCAACACAAAATATAAAGGCAAACTCTATGGAAATTATTTAGAATTACGTCCTGGTATGCTTAATTTTAGCATCTTGGGACGTAATTGCCCGTTTAGTGAACGTGCGAAATATAACGAATGGGATAACATTAACCATGAACGCGAAGCTGTAGTAAAAGAGGTTAATGCAACTTTTCCTGAATATGAAGCAAGTCTTGGCGGTAAAATATCTGTTGATATTGTGATGAAAGGTGGTGGAAAAGAGCAAATTGCTCAAAAAATAAGAGAATTCCATCCGAATGATAAGATAATATTTATTGGCGACAGAACAGAACCAGGTGGAAATGATTATGCCTTGGCTGAAGCACTGCGAAATATGGAAAATACGGAAATTGTTTCAGTTAATTCTCCCGAAGATGTATTAAAGTATTTGCAAATATAGCAAAAAATATGAGTTATGGTAAAATAGTGAAAACGCAAATTACATACTTGAATTATGCGGAAGAGTTACAAAGCTTTATTCTTGATAAAGATGAGATTGAAAAATTAAAAGAAGATGGAATAATCGCGGATATTCGTCTTCCGAGCAATATCTCTCAAAAAAAATCTGCAAATTCTCCACTTCTTGGCTTTTTGCTGGGAGAAGATAAGCACGATAACGGAAAAGCGTGTTATTCGGTAAGTAAAAATTATATTCACGCAATGTTGAATACAGGGGCGCAGATATGTTTTTTGGACTATGAAAATCCCGCTGAACAATTGCAAACATGTGATGGCGTTGTTCTTCCTGGGGGAAATTTTGATTTTCCTGAAGATTTTTTTATTTCAGGAAAAAATTTAGGAACAGGAATTGGTAAGCGCTTTTTTGCCTATAAAACAGTTATTGAGGTCGCATACAAAAAGAAAATGCCTATGTTAGGGATATGTGCCGGTGCACAAATGATAGGGGCAGTTTTAGGAAAAATGAAAATGTATACTTTCTTAAAAGAAGAAATACCTCATCCGAATAAGCATAAACCGACGAAAAAAGGAGAAGTTTGTATGCATAAATTGAAATTAGTATCAAAAAGCCCGATATATTCAATTATGGATATTCCGGTAAACCAAGAATTTATAACGATAAACTCCCGTCATGCACAGGCTATGGTTCATAGTGAGTTACAAAGTAGAATAAAAACTGAACCGATAGTTAAAATGGAAATTTATGCCATTGATGATAGAGATGGTATTCCTGAAATTTGGGGTAATGAAAATGACGGAATTCTCTGTGTGCAAGGTCATCCGGAAGATTTAGCTATAAAAGGTAACAAGTATATGCAGAATTTATATAATTATGTGATGCAACGTTCAGCAAGATATAAACAAAATCATATAGCTAAATTTAATAAAGTAAAAGATGAAGAAATTAAATTATTATATTGATTTTAATTGATTTATCCATATATTTTTTTTTGTTTCAAATGGAATAGATGCATTCGCCGGACTAGTTGATGGAAGTACAATAAATTCTTTTTTAAGAAGCAAGTCAGGATAAAACTTTTTAAACAATTCAAAAGCTTTTTTACCATTAAATAAAAACTTTAATATATTTGGATAATTATTTGTTAAAAAATAAAAATTATTTGGTACTACCTTTTTGATATTTGTATCTAAACTACCATTTCGTGAGCAATTTTTAACAACATCCCAAAGGCCGATATGATGTGCTGTTAAAAGGGATATTTTTTCATCATAGCTTGGTTTATGATATTCTGTATTAAAAGCTTCAAAAACATATTTCCAAAATAGATTTCGCGGATGAGCATAATATTCATTTGCCTCTAAAGAAGCTATACCGGGCATAGATCCTATAATAATAGCTTTTGTTTGTTTATTTGCAATAAAGTTAAAACTTTTAATCATTTCCATGCTCCATACTTATAAAATTTAAAAGTAAAGTGTGTATTTTTTTTTAATACACACTTTTACTTTACAATAAATCCCCTTCATCAATAATCCTGCCAGTCTGAGGAAGATTAGGTCGATTTCCTCTATGACAGGTACGTAAGAAACCAAGTTCATGCCTTAGTAAATAGTCTCGTAAAACAGAAGCATTAAGAGACTCACACTGGCGTTTACAGAGATTAAAAGCCGCTGTATCCATAAAATTGACGGGTATAAGCAACTTTTGATATCCTTCTGCAGTAAAGTGCAAATAAGATGCAGTCGTTCCAAGGCAATCAAGACAATAAAGCTCAACATAATAAGTGTTGTCACACCTCTTTACAAAATGAGCTATTGCTTGTTTCTTATTATCAAGATAGTACCATCCTTCAAGATCTTTTTTGTAATCACGCAAATAGTCAATAAGGATGCCAAGAACTACCGGTCGTTCATCATTTACCATGGAGAGGCATTTATCCTCGCTTTCTGTAACAGTCTCTGTCACATTTTGTAACTGACAAGTATTGGTGATATTGTCAATCCAATAAGTCAGTTGATCCAAAGAGAGATCCGGTAAACCGGATATGAAGGACATGAACTCGCATGGTAATGGGGTTTGTTTTAATCCTTCACCCCAGACCCTTCGCGCTTCTTCAAGAAAAATAGCTCCGCCATTTTCCCAAGAAATTGTTTTAATTGTTGTTTTCATAAGCTTAAAATATAATAATATTAAACAATTGAGTATTACATAATGGAAAAAAATAAACTTGTCAAATATAAAAAAATGAGGAGCATTGCTCCTCTGAAAAGTTACAAAAAAATCTATAAATGTGATAAATCTTGCGCAATCTGATTAGCAAGAGCATCAAGCATTTGACTTTGTGCCAGTACATAATTATCGTAACCGAATTCTATATCAAGCTCTTCTTTTATATATCCGGTTTTTACCGTATTACCATTACGGTTCTTAATATAATAAGAGGCTGAGAAATAAGCTGTATTACCTAATTTTCCGGTCATCTCATTGATTTCAATTGCTACAGCGTATTTATAATTTTTTCTGAGTGGGGTTTGAATTTCAATTGAGGCTTTCGGCAAATAATTAGCTAAATCTTGTGCGATAATCCTCTGAAAAAGTTTGTCCGGTGCAGCACCCCACCGGTTAAACTCATCTATTTTTAACTCATAATCAGTTTGTCCGATAGTGGTAATCTGCGGGCGTGAGATTTCAGCGGGTAACAATAAACGCTGTATGAGAATAGTGCCTGTAAATGCAGATGATATAATTGATCTGTTTTCTACAACTACTGGCTGATAAAAACGTGGAGCAGGGCTGGCACAACCGCTCATAATAAAGATAAGTATAAACGCAAATATTTTTTTCATTTTAATAGTCCTTTCCTGTAATAATCGAACTTGGGTTAATTTGCAAATAATCTGTTAGATTCTTCATTGAAGTAGCTGCTGCAGAAAAACTATCAAGCATCGTAGAGAAATTTGCAGAATTTTCATTGATTAAATTATCAAAAGCCTGCGCGGCAGAGCCAACTTGTCCAACCATTTGTGCCGTATTATTTTTATTGTCATTCAAAATAGTATTAACTGTAGTTAACGTTTCGTTCATATGCTTTAGCAATGGTGGTAATTCTTTTTCAATGGACTTTGTTATATGATGAATATCCTGTGCAATTTTGGCCACCGGAATGACTTGTAAACGCTTTGAAATCGCGGCAAAAGGAGAGTTGATTGTCGGAATTTCATAATTATTCCCTGCTTCTGTGTGTAAAACTACAGGGGAATCAGGATGCATATCCAATTCTATTAACAGTTGACCGGTAATCATGGAATTTATAGCCAATTGCGCTCGTAATCCGGCATCAATAAAACGTTTTAATCTTTCATGTTCGTTTTCGGTATCTGTGATTAAGGACTTTCCATTATAAATTTTTGCGTAAACAGGAATAAGAAATTGCATGGTTTTTAAGTTAGCTTTTAAATGTACAGAAGATACCTCACCGATTTTAACGCCTTTAAATAAAACAGGAGCACCTGTTTCTAAGCCCTTGACAGATTCATCAAAATACATAACGACTGTTGTTTCATTATTGCTAAATTTTGATTTAAGAAAATAGCCTAAAGTTAATATCACTATAGCAATACTAGCTATAATAAAAAGACCTATGAGTTTCATATTTGGTTGCTTAATCATTGCTTTTTCCTCTGGTTAAAAACTCTAAAATTTCCGCATCTGGCGGATTTTTTAAGAGTTCGTTAGGATTACCTCTTCCGGTAATATTTTTGTGTTTACTGTTCAAAAAAATTGAATTAGTGCCGATATTAAAAATAGATTGTAATTCATGCGTCACTATTACGAAAGTTGTTCCAAGTGATTGGTTAAGTTCTTTAATCAAATCATCTAAACGTTTTGAGCTTATAGGGTCTAAACCTGCAGAAGGTTCATCACAATAAAGAATCTTTGGATCTAAAGCAAGCGCTCTTGACAGTGCAGCTCTTTTTTTCATTCCGCCGGAAATTTCTGAAGGATAAAAATCATCAAATCCGGCAAGTCCGGTAAGAGCCAATTTATAAGAAGCTAGTTCATCAATCTCTTTAGGCGAATAATTACTGTAAAGCTCCAACGGCATAGCTACATTTTCTTTTAGAGTCATTGATGAGAATAAAGCTCCGCTTTGATACATAACACCGCATTCTTTCATAATATTGGTTTTAAGCTCTTTATCAGCGGTAACAAAATCTCTGCCATTTATAAAAACTTGCCCTTTTACAGGTGTTACCAAGCCGGTTAAGACACGCAACATACTGCTTTTTCCACAACCACTGGCCCCCATAATGATAAAAATATCTTTTTCATTAACTGAAAAATTAATATCATCAAATAAAACAAAATCGCCGTAGGCTACACGCAAATTTTTTACCGTAATGATTTCTTTTGTCATAGCCCGAATATCTCCAATATAACAGTTAAAATACCCGTAGCAACAATCATCCATACTAAAGAAGTCACTACCGCCCCTGTAGTTGCTTTTCCGACGGCATCTGCATCTCTGCCGGCATTTAATCCTTCATAACAACCGCAAATAGATATAATAATACCATAAATTACACTATGCAGAAGACCGACTAAAATATTTGTCATATCGAGAGCCTTGATAGAATAATCAAAATAAGCCGTTGGAGATATACCTAAAAAAAGAACACCGACAATAGCGCCGCCTAAGATTCCTAATAAATCTGCTAACAGAGTCAGAAAAGGGATGGTTAAAACCAATGAAACTAAGCGTGGAGTGACTAAATAATCAGTAATTTTGATACCCAACGTTTTAAGTGCATCTATTTCTTCATTAACCTGCATTGTTCCTAATGTAGCGGCATAAGAAGAACCGGTTCTTCCGGCCATAATGATTCCGACCATAATAGCGGCCATAATTCTTGTCATTCCCAATGTGACCATACTTGCTACATATATTCCGGCGCCAAATGTTTTAAGTTGTAGAGCGCCGACAAAAGCTAGAATTAAGCCGACTAAAAAACTGACTAAAGCTGTTATGCCGATGGCCTTATAACTGCAATCTTCAAAAATAAACCAAAAATCTTTTGTGCGATAAATTGCTTTACCGCTCATAAAATGTAATAGAGAGATAAAAACATCTTTTATAAAAAGAAGAGCTAAGCAGATTTTTTTATAACAGGATATCCCCCATTGTCCGATACGAACAAAAAGATCTTGAGATCTATCGGTAACAGAAGGTGGGGTGTTAGCTGGTTTAAGAGAAAGTGTCAATAAATCTTGTAAATTTTTCGGTAAATGAGAAAAATCAAGACAAATATTTAATTTTTCCAAATCCTGCCGCGATTTATAAATTTCTGCCACTAGAAGTGAAGAGAAATCTGCTGTTTCAACTTCAGCATAAACAGTAGAGATGTTCTTTTGTTGCAAATCAGATAAAACAGAGGAAGAAACTTCATTTTCCTTATTATCAGTAAAGAGCATAATGATAGATTTATCTTTATTTATTATTTTTGCAACCATCGCTTAATATTCTATCCTTTGCTCAACTGACAAATTTCAACTGCGGAATCATTTGCTGCTTGATGTGCTTCTTTTTGACTGCATCCTTGAAGAATAGCTCCCATAAAAGCTCCGGCAAAAGCATTACCTGCACCATAGGCAAAAGTTTGTTGCAAACTTGTATTTTTCATTGTTGTTAAACCATCTTCTCCCCAAATAAGACTCTCTTTAGCCATATTTGTTAAAATAACGTATTGCAGATGATAAGTATCCTTAAGCTGGACACATATATTCTCATTACTGCCGGAAAGTTTTAAATATGTCTTTAATATTTTAAGCTCTTCAGTGTTTAATTTCAAGATATTAGCGCGTTCCAACAATTGTTGAATAATCTCTGCATCATAATAGTTTAATCTGAGATTAATATCAAAAAAACGATAGGCATCTTTTGATGATGCATCAATAAGGTCTAAAATTGTATTACGAGAGTAAGATTTTCTTAATGCTAAAGTATCAAAATAAAGAGCCTGCGCATTTTGAACGCATTTTTCTGCCTGTGAGGTAAAAGGAATATAATCCCAAGCGGAATTTTCTAAAATATGTGCTGTGTGTCCTGTCCCAAAGTTATTAAAAATCAAAACTCTGCCTGTCGGATAAGGCGTAACAGCCAAAACAGGTTTAATATCAAATTTATTGAGTTCGGCAACCACTTCACGTCCTAAATCATCAGCACCAATTGCACTGATGAGGCAACATTGAGCATTATACTTTGCTGCCGCGCGTAAAAAATCGGCCGGAGCACCGCCTAACTTACGGCTGTCCGGTAAAATATCAAAAACAACTTCTCCGATAGATACGATTTGTGGCTTATTTTTTTTCATTTTTAACAGCTCGAATATTAACAATCTGTAAAATCAAACTATAACTGTTTTTTTTAAGAGTCAAGGTGTTTTAAGCCTATGGATATATATCAGCGACTGCATCAGAAATTTTTTGAGCAATAATATCATTCGTAAAATATTTAAGTGTGATTTTACGCGCTTTTTGAGCTAAGTCAATTCTTTCTTCATCATGCACGAGATAGTAATTCAATAAATAAGCTAACTCTTCTTTTGTTTTATACATAGGTATACTATTACCATATATAGCCTCTATTTCCGGCATATAGTCAGAAATAACTAAAGCGCCGGACGCAGTGGCATCATAAATACGGTTATTTATAAATCCCCAAGATTTCATATCCGGACGATGATCATTTAAAACAATTTTAGCCGAACTGTAATATTTATTTAAGTCTGTATTTGCAATATAAGGAGCTTTATACATATCGTCAGGGACTATGTTCTGCCAATTGTAGCCATATACAGCGACATTAAATCCGCTTTCTATAGCATAACGTAAACTTGTGCGATCATGCCAATTAGAGCCGACAAATAAAATATCCTGTCTTAAATTATCTTGAGGATTGGGATAAAATTTTTTAGGATTTGTAAACTGGGGTACATAAATAGCATTAATACCACTTTTTTTTAGATTTTCAGCGTAAGTAGGTGAAGCCACGGCTATAATCTCATAATTTTGCCAATCATCATCAAGCGAACTGTCTGGTGGCATTTGCGCTCTTTTAGCTAGCTCTTTTTTGACCGGTTTATTACCGGAAGTTTTCCAAAAAGCCATCGGATAATAGCAATATAGAACATTAATCCCTTTAGGAAAAGGAGCAACAAATTTTGTATACCCCCGCATAAAAATATTAAATTTAGGTTCTGGTGTATGCAATCGATTATATTCACCTCGATAATCGATATCTACGGTTTTGCCTATTTGCTGAAAACCTTCAGCCAAATCCTCTCCAATCCAATAGTCGCCGATATTAATCTCATCTCTGTTTGTTGTAGATTTAATAACAACCTCGGCAGCAACAGCATTAAAAGCTAACATTAACATCATAAAAAAAAGATAAAATGTACGAAACATTGTATTCCTATCAAGTTAAAAAAGTGAATCCTTGCGTTTGTCTTGCTCCATCTTAGCTTTTAAATCTTCAGCGCGTAATTTGATATCGGACCTTAAGGGAGATTTCAATGCTTTATTTAACATTTTTTGTGCTAAAGCGTTTTCTCCGATAGAATGGTTATATTCTGCTAAATAGTAATCAGCAACAGCTGGATTTCCTGTTTCGGCATAAATTTGCCCTAAATAAAGAAAAGCACTGGGAGAATTTCCATGTCTGCTGATATTCTCTAAAGAAGGGATAAGCGCTTCAATTTCTTGTCTAGATGGGGAATTGGCTAATACTGCTTCGGCATAACTTAACTTAAATAAACTGGAATAAGGGCGCAACTCGACAGTTTTTTTATAAATAGTTGCTGCTTCTTTTGTACGTCCGCTCTCGAATAAAGCCTGAGCTTTAAGTTCATAAAAATAAGGATTGTTAGGTTCTCTAGCAATTAATTCATCAGCATATTTTAGCGTTTGTTCCAAATTTTTTTGCCGCATATAATAGACTGTATGCGCAATCAAACCATATATAGATTGGTCATTAAGAGGAAAACGATTTAAAACTCTCGGGAGTGGCTCTAAATAAGCAAAAAGCTTAGCTTGTATTCGTTTCAAGCGCTCATCCATTGAAGTGTTGGCTAAAATATGGTTTTCTTTTTTTATTTTTTCTTCAAAGAAAGCAATACGTTCCGTAGTAATCGGGTGCGTACGAAAATAAGGAGATTCCTCAATACCTTGTAAGCGATTACTATGTTGAATTTTAGTCATAAAATCTTTTAATCCCTTAACGGATTTATCTTTCTTTCCCAACAATAAAACTGCAGTTTCATCAGCTGCGCGTTCTTCGCTCATTTGATATGCGGTCATGGCATTAATGGCAGAACTTTGTGTTCCAAGTACAACTGCTATTGCCGCATCTCCGCGACCGCTGGCAACGGCAGCGCCTGCAGCAGCAACTAATGATGCTAAAGAAACTTTTTGCATATCTTGCATTTTAATTTTAAGTCTTAGGATATGTCCGCCCAAAATATGTCCGGTTTCATGAGCCAAAACACCTTCAAGTTCATTACTGTTAGAAGCCTCAACAAGAGTACCTGTATGAATGAACATATGATTTTGATCGCCAACGAAAGCATTAAGACTATCATCTTTAACAATATGAATATGATCGCGATAAAGCGGTAACGAAGCTGCTTCAAAAATAGGGCGCAGTATATCAGTCAAAAAACTTTCTGTTTCTTCATCACTGATAATACTTAATGCCTGTGCATTATAGCTAAGAAGAAAACTCAAAATAAAAATACCCAGTCGCCGTAACATATAACCTCCGTATATCGATAAAGATAAGATATAATCTTATTTTAGTCAAATCAAATAAATGAGGTGGGGATTTTTAGTAAAAATTAGAAAGCCTTTTTTATATCTCTATCATCTTTAAAAAAGTTCACCAGCCATTCATAAAAAGGATTGTGAAATTCGTTATAGAGTTCTTGTGCTTTTTCTAAAGACAAATCTTTTTTGGCTAAAGCAGATTCTGTTAAGATGGTGCAGGTGTTTTCTTTTATATCAACAGCTCCATCGGCAACAAAATATTCATCAATTACTTCATCATTTTCATTTAAAATTTTGATAATTCCCATATCTAAAGCCAAAAGAGTAGGGGCTCTGTCTTCAATTACAGTCAAAGTCTTATCAGCATACGGCAAAACGACGCGATAGACTTGTTGTTCAAGCACTTTCTTTTCCGGCATATAGATAGTTAAAGTAATATTTTTAGCCATCAGACAGCTTCACCTTTCCTTTTAGCAGCTCTTTCTAAAACTTCATCAATTGTTCCGGCCATATAAAAATCCTGTTCGGGAATATCGTCATACAATCCCTCCAAAATTCCTTTGAAACCCTTTATTGTATCTTCTAATTGTACAAATCGTCCTGGTTTTCCGGTAAAGACTTCTGCAACAAAAAACGGTTGAGACAAGAATTTCTCTATTTTACGAGCTCTGGAAACAACCATTCGGTCGTCATCAGACAATTCATCCATACCTAAAATAGCAATAATGTCTTGTAAAGAACGATATTTTTGTAAGATTTCCTGTACACCTCGTGCAACCCTATAATGCTCTTCACCTACAACATCAGGGCTCAAAATACGACTAGTAGAATCAAGCGGATCAACTGCCGGATAAATACCCAACTCGGAAATTTTACGCGATAATACAGTCGTAGCATCAAGGTGCGCAAATGTTGTAGCAGGTGCCGGATCAGTCAAGTCATCTGCCGGTACATAAACCGCTTGCACAGAAGTAATTGAACCGTTTTTTGTTGAAGTAATTCTTTCCTGCATAGCTCCCATATCCGTACCTAATGTCGGTTGATAACCGACGGCGGAAGGAATACGCCCGAGCATAGCAGAAACTTCAGAGCCAGCCTGTGTAAAACGGAAAATATTATCAACAAAGAACAATACATCTTGGTGTTCTACATCGCGAAAATATTCTGCTTCTGTTAATCCAGTCAGAGCAACACGAGCACGAGCTCCAGGCGGTTCGTTCATTTGTCCGTATACAAGAACCGTTTTAGACTTATCACCTTTAAGATCAATAACGCCTGATTCAATCATTTCATGATATAGGTCATTTCCTTCACGCGTACGCTCCCCGACACCGGCAAAGACAGAGTATCCGCCGTGACCTTTGGCAATATTATTGATTAATTCCATAATGAGTACGGTTTTGCCAACACCGGCACCTCCGAATAAACCAATCTTTCCTCCTTTTGAATAAGGTTCAAGCAAATCAATAACCTTAATACCGGTTACAAAAATTTCCGGGTTAGTTGCCTGATCTGTAAAACTCGGTGCAGTTCGGTGAATAGGCATCATTTGTGTTGAATTAATTTTTCCTCGTCCATCTACCTCATCACCCACAACATTAATAATGCGTCCCAATAATTCCGGACCGACAGGAATCGTAATTGGTTTTTCTGTGTTGTAAACTGGTAGACCGCGACTCATTCCATCAGTCATATCCATCGCAATTGTACGTACAACATTCTCACCTAAATGCTGAGCAACTTCAAGAACAACACGTCTTTCATTAACTTCACATTCCAAAGCTGTCAGAATAGCGGGTAACGCTTTTATATCTTCAAATTTAACATCAACCACAGCTCCCATAACCTGATAAATTTTTCCGAGTTTATTCTTATCAGTTTTTTTAATATGCTCCCTTAATTCCGTCAGACGATAACGAACATCTTGCGTAACATTATTAATTTCATTTTTTTCTGATAATTCTTTTTGTTTATTTTTTCCAACCATACTTTATGTACTCCTTATCTTGACTACATTGCTTCGGCCCCGGCAACTATCTCGACCAGTTCCGTCGTAATAGCTGATTGTCTGAGGCTGTTATATTTAAAGGTTAAAGATTTAATCATATCCTGAGCATTACGCGTCGCATTATCCATAGAAGACATTCGAGCGACGTGCTCAGAGGCTTGAGAATTAATTAAAATCTCAAACATAGACGTTCTTGAATAAATGCTGAGAAACTGATTAAGTGTCTCCATTGGATCAGGCAGATAGTCATAAAATGCCTGTCCGAGTTTATTTGTATAAAGATCTTCCTCGTTAAGTTCAATATCAAAAGGAATAACTTGTTTGCATAAATAATTTTTTGCTAAACCGGATAAAAAATCACTATACACAATCTCACAAATATCCGCACTATATTGTTTCTTTTTATTCCAAACATCCCTTAAAAAGGATAAAGCTTCTGCATATGTCAAATGTTTCTTTATTACATTAGGATAAGCCCCTTCGATATTAGAAACACCATATCGCTTTAGACCGGCAGCAGCTTTTTTCCCATAACAAAAAACGACCACTTTTTTTCCGCTTTCTGTTAATTCATCAATACGCCGTTTAGCTTCTTTAGCTATCATCGAATTATAGCTGCCGCATAATCCTTTATCAGATGCTAAAACAAATAAAGCATATATTTTCGGATCATTTGGTTGCACAAGTAATTTAGGCATCAAAAATGCAACTTTCTTTTCGGCAGCCATCATTTTCAGTTCAGCTAAAATTTTTTTAATATTAGCCAGTAACATGTGTTGAAAAGCTTCACTCTTATCCAGCGTTAACTGAGCACGCCGAAATTTAGAGGCAGCAACCATTTTCATCGCAGAAGTAATCTTATGCGTAGACTTTATACTTTCAATCCTGGTTCTAAGTTCTTTTAATCCGGCCATGTTACTCTACCTTTAAGCTGTCTGCTGTTGCTTATTCAACTTTATATCAGCGGTGTCTTTGAATTTTTTTAGCACCTTTCCGATATAATCAGACATTACCTGTGATAATTCATCTGAAATGACTTTTTTATCCCGAAGTTCTTTCAAAATACTATTCTTTTCACGTTTAGTACTCGCAAGTAAATAGGATTCGAAGTCTTTTATTTGCGTAATTTCCAAATCATCTAAGAATCCCCTGGAGCCTGCAAACAAAATAAGTATTTCATCTTCAACAGGTAAAGGATTATAAACCGGTTGTTTGAGCATCTCGGTTAATTTCGCGCCACGGTTAAGCAATTTTTTTGTAGAAGCATCGAGGTCAGATGAAAACTGAGCAAAGGCAGCCATTTCTCGATATTGAGCCAAATCAAGTTTCATCGTTCCTGCAACCTGTTTCATAGCCTTAACTTGCGCGGCTGATCCGACACGACTGACAGAAATACCAACATTAACAGCAGGTCTGATACCTTGGTAGAACAAAGAGGTCTCCAAGAAAATTTGTCCGTCAGTAATTGAAATAACATTTGTCGGAATATAAGCTGAAACATCACCTGCCTGTGTTTCAATAACCGGCAATGCAGTCAATGAACCACCGCCTTTTTCATCATTCAATTTAGCTGCACGTTCCAACAGTCTTGAGTGTAAATAAAAAACGTCTCCTGGATAAGCTTCGCGCCCTGGTGGACGTCTTAACAATAAAGACATTTGTCTGTAGGCCGTAGCTTGTTTAGATAAATCATCATAAAAAATAACAGCATGCATGCCTCGGTCACGGAAATATTCTCCCATAGCACAACCGGAGTATGGCGCTAAGTATTGTAAAGGAGCAGAATCAGAAGCTGTTGCAGCTACCACAATCGTATAGTCTAAAGCTCCTGCATCTTTTAATGTTTTTACAACCTGCGCTACAGTAGATCGTTTTTGTCCGATGGCAACATAAATGCAAAACAGTTTGTCTTTATCAGATTTTGCTAAATCATTAATATTTTTCTGATTGATAATGGTATCAACAATAATAGACGTTTTTCCTGTTTGTCGATCACCAATAATCAGTTCGCGTTGTCCACGTCCAATAGGAATAAGAGAATCTATGATTTTAAGACCGGTCTGTACCGGCTCATGAACACTGCGACGCTCAATAATTCCAGGAGCTTTTATTTCAACATAAGATGATTCTGTTGCATTTATAGGCCCCATACCATCAATAGGCATTCCTAAAGCATCAACCACTCGTCCTAGCAGATTCTTTCCGACAGGAACACTGACAATCTTATTTAGTCTTTTAACAGTATCTCCTTCCTTGATATCTGCATCGGAACCGAAAATAACCACCCCGATACTGTCTTCAGCTAAATTAAGAGCCATTCCTTTTATACCGGAGCTAAATTCAACCATTTCATTATATTCAATTCCGTTTAATCCGTAAACAGTCGCAATACCATCACCGACAGAAAGAACCCTCCCAACCTCATTAAGTTCGGCATTAAAGTCATATTTTTCGATTTTTTCTTTCAAAAGTGCGGAAATTTCCTCTGCTTTCATTGTCATATTTTATAGCCTTTCATTGCAATAAAGTTCACTGTAATCATCTTATAATTCCTCTTTTTTTAACATTAACTGCTTAATTTTATTAAGCTTGTAAGCTAATGTATCATTAATCTGAAAAGATTGAAAACGGATATTTAAGCCACCCAATATCTCAGGTTTAATACAATAATCAATCACAACAGAAGCTCCCAGCTTTTTTTCTAAAGCATTTAACAAAGAGACGTGTTGTGATTTATTCAAATCTATAGCCGTATCAACAGTCACTTCAATGATACCATGATCAGAATAGTATAAATGACAAAATTCCTTCAAAATAGGTTCTAATAAATTAAGTCGTCTGTTTGTTGCAATCAATTCAAGTGCTCCACAAGAGACTTTAGATAAAGAAATGTCATTGGCAAAATCTGTTATTAGGCGGACTAAATCTTTGTTATCTTCAGTCGGGGCAGACAATATTGACCACTGCATTTCATCGTTTTGGATACTTTTTTGTAACAATCTTACCTCATCCAAAACTATATTTTCACTATTTTGCTCTTTGGCAGCATCAAGCCATGCACGCGCATATGTCGCAATTGTTTTATTTTTAGAAATTTTTTTCACTTCTGTCCCACATTCTCAATTATTGATAGACCGATGTAACATAACAAATAACTATAATGTAGAATTACTTATTTTAAATTAAAATTTCCACAAGAAATCAACTTTTTTCACAAGCATTTTTATAAAATAAAAAAAGATAATGTAATTTCATGTGCTTAAAGGTAAAAATTACATAAAAGAATAGGGGTTTATATCTACATCAATTCTTACATTATTTCTTATATGTACCATAGAAAGCCACTTTTTCAAAACTTCTTGAATATTAACCATTTTAGCCGTTTTTAACAATAGACGATAGCGATATTTGCCTCGCAACAGAGCCATAGGTGCAGGAGCCGGACCAAAAGTTTCTATAGTTTCTGTATTTGGAGCGCATTTACCCAAATAATAAGCGACAGTTTCTGCTGCCTGTTGATTCGCAGATGAAACAATAACAGCTGCAAGTTTACCGAAAGGTGGCATCTTAAGTAATCGTCTGGAATTTTTTTCTATTTCTATAAATTTTGCACGATTATGCTCAATAACTGCTTGTAAGACTAAATTGTCAGGATATAACGTTTGCAAGTAAACAACACCTTTTTTATCTCCGCGACCTGCACGTCCGGAAACTTGCGATAATAATTGAAAAGTTTGTTCACTTGCACGTAAATCTGTTCCCATTAGTCCGAGATCAGCATCAACCACTCCAACCAGCGTCAAATCCGGAAAGTTATGCCCTTTGGCAAGAATTTGTGTGCCGATAAGTATATCTATTTCTTTACGAGCTATTTTTTGAATAACGGCAGAAATTGCATGATAATTAGTGGTAATATCAGAGGAAAGAATAGCTGTACGCGCATGAGGGAAACGATATTTTACTTCTTCTGCAATACGTTCAACACCTGGACCGCATGCTGTTAATCCATCTGCAGAAGAACAGTGAGGACAATATTTGGGAGTAGGCATTCTATAACCGCAATGATGACATATAAGTTCACCGCTAACTCTATGTTCTGCAAGCCAAGCTGTACAATGCGGGCATTGCATACGATGTCCGCATTCTCTACAGATTAATAATGGAGCATATCCTCGCCGATTTAAAAAAAGCATAGACTGTTCTTGACGCTCTAAATTATGGTTAATTTCATTGACCAAAGTAGGTGACAAAAAAGAAATTCCCCATTCACCTTTAATAGGTTTATCTTTCTTTAAATCAATGATTTTTATGTCTGGCAAAACAGCTTTAGCGTAGCGCTTTTTTAATTTTACACAATCATATTTACCTTCTTCAACATTGACAATGGTCTCTAAATCAGGTGTGGCAGTTGAAAGAATAGCTGGAATCTTTTCTAAATGTGCTCGCAAAACAGCCATATCTCTTCCTTGGTAAGTTACAAGGCTTTCTTGTTTAAATGAGTGATCATGGCTCTCATCGACTACAATCAAGCCAAGTTTGGCAAAAGGTAAGAACAAGGCAGAGCGAGCCCCGATAACAACTTTAGCTTTATTTTGTGCGACGGCTTTCCATATCAGAGCTTTGTCTTTAATACTCACCTCGGAATGCCATATAAAAGGAGCTGTTCCAAAGCGATTCGTAAAACGATTTAGCCACTGTGTCGTCAAAGAAATTTCCGGCACTAAAACCAACACTTGTTTGTTTTTTGCTAAAACATCTGCAATGGCCTCAAAGTAAACTTCGGTTTTTCCTGAACCTGTTACGCCATCTAATAATGTTGTAGAATAGCCGATATCAATATGTTTAATTAAATAATTTGCAGCATTTTGTTGTTCATCAGTGAGCTTAGCTTGCTTATGCAAATTAATAAACTGTTCATCACAATTTTCGTTAATTATAATTTCTTTTTTATATAAAAAACCACTCTTTACCAAGGTATTAATAACATTTTGAGAAACATTTGTCTGGTCAATGATTTCTTCCTTTTCAGCTTCCTTTCCGCCACTTAAAAAATCAAATACGGCACGGCGTGCTTCTGTAATGCGAATTCCCTCTAGATTTCCATCTTCAATATTTAATCCGTAAACAGAAATTTTTTGTTTAGGAAGTTGATTTGTTTTTGGGCCGAGAACCATTTTCAAAACCAAACCCAATGGCGAAAAATTATATAAAGCTACTTTTTTTATAAAAGCAATCATACTTTGTTTAAGAGGAGGTAAACCAATAATTTGTTTAATTTTTTTTATTTTTTTTTCTTCAATTTCGGCGCTTTTTCCTTTTTTCCAAATAACACCTACAAGTTCTTTTCGTCCGAAAGGTACAATAACTAATTGCCCTATAGATAACTCTGTATCCGAATGATAATCAAAAACATCGTTAAAAGGAAGAGGTAGAAGAATGCCGTATATTAACATTAAGCCCTATTCTCCGATAATGAGTGTATTTTCTCTTCTGATTACAGGAACATGACTTTCGCTCAAATAGCTTAAAAGATAATAGAGAGGGGCAAAAGTAGAAGGATTTTCAGAAATTTCATGACCGGATATAATCAAATCCATTTGTTCCAATTTATTAGTGTTAAGTGGTGCTTTTGATGTAGCGGTTATATGAATACCATGTTCCTTTTGCTCAACTTTAATATTACCTCCTTTTACAATCGTATCAGACATCATCATAACCGCAGACATTACAATTTTATATGCTTGTGAAGAAGAAATTTGAAGATCAAGTGATATCGGAAGATGAGGATTACCTAAAGTTAACAAATAATCCTGTATTATTTTTTGCAAATCATTAATATCTTTAGGGGCAGAATTAGATAAACCGAAACATAGACGAAAAAATTTTAATCTGCAACTTAGAACTCTAGAGCTGAAATTAAGAATATCATAGATTTCAGCTTTATCATCATCGTCGCTTTCATTAAGCAATTCAACCGCATTGGCAACAGCTCCGATATTCCCGATTAAATCGTGAGATAATCTCGTCGCAATAACTTCACTGATATAAATATTTTTCATTTTCAATTCCTTTTAATGTTAAAAAGTATAATAAGGTGTGTTCGCTAATCTGGAATCCTCATTAAGCATTCGCGACACATCTAAATCTTGCAATAAAGGGTCAACCAATTCTAAATGTCCGGTGGTTGCTTTCAAAAAAGGTTTTTTTCCGCCTAAACCCCATTTAATTTCAGATATATTATCAGGTTGACCGTAGCGTAAATCAATACGTCGCCAGAAATCATAGATTTTAATATTATTTATATAAATATTTTGCGAGGCCTTACTGTTAGAGAAAGGAATGTGGCTGCTATAAGAGATGTAATGTGATAAATTATCTGTAAAAGTAGATGTATAACGAACTTCAATATTTTCACGAGTCGCTTGTCTGTTATAGATCTCTTTTGCAATATAATTAAAACCGTTGGTTTTAGCTACTTCCTTAGAGCAAGCAGCCAATCTTTCATAACCGATAACACCATGGAGACGGCACAGTTCTTCGCTCCTCCACTTAATAAAATTAGGGATACGTTCCTCTTGAACTAACCGATGATAACCATTTGCTAACATAATTTTTTCCACCTCTTCTGGAGACATCCGAAGTCTGATACCTGAAATATCAAAATGAGCTACATTAGAGCGTTTTTTTTGCAAAACTTTGGCAATTCTTTTCTTCTCGGCTTGTTGAGTTTTTTTATCCTGAGATTTAAATAGATCGCCGGTACCTCTTGAAATAAGACTCTCCAGCCACGTTTCTCTTTTTTGAGAATCATTTTTTTTATTAGTTGAGGATTTATCAGCATCCTTTTCTTGTAAAAGATTATCTGTAAATGATTTTTTTATATCAATGGTATGTGACGATGACGAAGAAGAATTTTGTGCCAAAACAGGAAAAGATAGCAGAAAAAGACTGTACCCCAAGCTTAAAATATATGTTAAGTATCTGTTTATATGCATATCAATATCCAACTTTCGCGCCCATTATAATGTTATTTTTTTAAAAATCATCTAATTTTTAATATTTACAAACCGAAGAACTGCAATTATAACAAAAAAATAAAATAAGGAGCATGGTATGGCAGAAAAAGTAAATATAATCGGTGGCGGTTTAGCAGGAACAGAGGCAGCATGGCAGTTGGCTGAACGTGGTGTAAAAGTTAGCTTATATGATATGAAACCCCAAAAATATTCTTCTGCACACAAAAAAGAAAGTTTGGCTGAACTTGTTTGTTCTAATTCGTTACGCTCGGATGACTGTGTTAATAATGCAGTAGGCTTACTCCATCAAGAAATGCGTTTGGCAAAATCACTGATAATGGAAAGCGCAGACAAAAACAGAGTGCCGGCAGGAGGAGCTTTGGCTGTAGATAGAGAAGGTTTTTCGGAATATATTACACAAAAAATAAAACAACATCCCAACATAGATATAATCACTAAAGAATTTACTGAAATTCCATCTCCGGAGTTTGGTTTGACAATTATTGCAACCGGTCCGTTAACTTCAGAAAGTTTAGCTAACAGCATAAGTCAGATAATTGGCAATGAAAAATTGTCTTTTTATGATGCAATTGCACCGGTAATTTATAAAGAAAGCATTGATTTTAATAAAGCATGGTATCAATCAAGATATGATAAAGGCGATAAATACGATTACATTAACTGTCCTTTGGAAAAAGAAGAATATGAAAACTTTGTCGATGAATTGTTAAAAGGCGAAAAAATGCCTTTTCATGATTTTGAAAAGCCAACATATTTTGATGGATGTTTACCGATTGAAGTTATGGCAGAAAGAGGGAGAGATACACTGATGTACGGACCGATGAAGCCCGTAGGGTTAACTAATCCGCATACTAAAAAACGACCTTATGCCGTCGTTCAATTAAGACAAGATAATAAAGAAGATACTTTGCGGAATATTGTAGGGTTTCAAACTAAACTAAAACATACAGAACAAATAAGGATATTTAAAAAAATTCCCGGACTGGAAAATGCAGTTTTTGCGCGTTTGGGCGGTATTCATAAAAATACTTTTATTAAATCACCATTGCTTCTCGATTCGTTCTTGCGCTTAAAAAAATTACCACATATAATATTTGCCGGCCAAATTACCGGTTGTGAAGGTTATGTAGAAAGTGCTTCAATTGGCTGGCTAGCTGGTTATTTTGCATCAGAGCTTGTTAATAAAAAGCAACCAATTTTACCGCCGAGAGAATGTGCTTTTGGTGCACAGTTGGCGCATCTGACTGATATAACAAATATTGAACAATATCAACCGATGAATATCAATTTTGGAATGTTTCCTGAATTAAAAGATGTTACAACAATAAACGGTAAGAAAAAGCATTTGAAGGGGGATGAAAGAAAGGCAGCATTAAGTTCAAGAGCCATTAAAATGGTTCAGAAATGGCTGGAAGAAATAAAGGATTAAATATATTGTCATCTTTATTTTATTTTGTTAATATATTTTTAGATGATTTATGTTAACACATATAAAGGGACATTTTCCCTAATTAATTGCAGGTAGGAAAATTTATGAGTTCAATAGGTCGTTTAATAAGAAAAAATCATGCAGCCGTTTTTTGGTGTACCAGACATTATCCTAAAGCAAAACGTGAAGCCGTCTATACGCTTTATGCGTTGTTTAAACATTTTGATGACCTTAGTTCAAGCAATAAATCAGAAAAAGAAAAAGCTGAAATTTTCGAAGCGTGGAAACGTGAAATTGTTAATATTCATGAAAAAAGAGTTCCTTCAACGGACATTGGACGCAAGATCTATAAGAATTGTATGCGATTCAAATTGGAGAAAGAATATTTTGAAGAAGTATTAAACGGTTTTTCTATGGACTGTCCTAAAGCTTTATTTTGTCCTACTGTTGAAGATTTCGATAAATATTGTCATGGCGTGGCAGAAGTACCTTGCTATCTGATTTTAAAAATTATTGCTGAATTTTCGGAAAAAATAAAAAAAGATTTGAGTCACGATATTGGCAGAGCTGTCGAAATAACCCAAATTTTAAAAAATATAAAAGAAGATATTTTAGGCGGGCATGTATATATTCCGCAGGAAATATTAGCAAAAGCAGAAATAGAAGAAGGATTATCTCCTAAAGATATTTTAATACACAAAAATTTATATATAGCTCGTTCGCAAATGGCAGATCTTGCGCGGCAGTCATTTGCCCAAGCCTATCATTTACTGGAAGAAAATCATAATAAAAACTCAAAGCCTATCGTTTATATGCTCAATTTATATCATGCTTATTTTGAACAAATGGATAAACGTGGTTGGGAAATTATTTCTCCCAAGCCGGAATTAAAATTTAAAGATAGGTGTCTTTTAGTTTACCGGGCTCTATTTAAACCGATTGCCGGGTAAAATCATTTAATCGTTGATAAGTACATAAAATCTTTTGCTAAACTGTATAAAACAGCTAAATTTATCATGTGTGTAACTATAAATAGGACATGATGATGAAAAAAATGATAAAATCTTTAGTTGTTTGTTCAGCTTTATTATTACCTTTTGCAGCCGTTGCAGAAGAAACGACCACTAACGAAGTAGTTGATGAAGCTATTACAAAGGCAAGTTCTTTAACAGCCAATATCAAAAGAGTAGCTTTAGAGTATCTAGAGCATAGTGTGAGTAACCGCAATGATCCGAATTATCCGGATACATATAATGCTTCCGAAGAACGCACCATCGGGGGTGTTTTCGATGGTAATTTAACTTATGAAACAAATCAAATGGTTTGGATAAACGGTTTATTTATGAATTACAGTAAGAGTAAAACCAAAGAAGATGATATTACTACAGAAAATGAGAAGAACGATGAAATATTGCTCTTTACGGATTATACCCATAAAGTCTGGCAGTTAGAACATGGAATTATTGGTCCGTTTGCTTATTTAGGTTATGAAACGGAGTTTACAGATTTTGAGTTAAATGATGAAAACTATCGTACCTCAATCATTCGTGGTAAAGCCGGTTTAAAGCTCTATGATGGAAAATATTTCAAACAATTATATATCGCTGTTGTTGAAGAAGACGATATGACATATAATGATGATAATATGAAGACCGGTGGTGAAATTGGTTATGAGTTTAATTATCCTATAAATGAAACAACTGCGTTTATTTCTGAAGGCTTTTATCGTCATTTCTTTGAATATTCAAAAAGAAATCCGACTGATTTCAAATACAAGTTAGAATTAAACAACCGAATTGAAACAAAACTGACCGGTGACCTATACTTAGCTCCGTTTTACAATTATGAATTGGCAGAAACCAGAGGTGCTCGTCGTTCAAGAGCACAAAGTACCTTTGGCTTATCTTTAACTTATAATAAAAGTTTTGATTTATAATTGAGACAAAGGGAAACCGAACATGAAATATTTAGAGATGGAAAAGAAAGCAAAGAATTGGTTTAAGAAGCTGAATCCGGCTTATAAAAAATCATTTTGGATAACTTTTGTATTTATCAATCTTATTTTTTTATTTCATACTATAAATTTCATGTTCGGTGATCATGATTGGAATTATGTTCGTTCCGCAAATTACTGGAATGAAGGTGCTTTTGAAGGTAGACCTTTGCATTTTTTATTACAGTCGTTATTTTTTGGCGGGCAGGTCTTACCTATATTAAATAATTTGCTCTCTTTTGCTGCTTTGAGTTTAAGTGGAATATTACTTGCAAAATATTGGAGAGTACCTTTAACAGTTTTAAATTATACATTGGTCGCCACTTTTACTGCTGCTCTGCCTTTAACAATGGTTTGGCTTTTTTATGCAAAGGATTGTTTAATTAATTTAAGTCTTCCGCTCATTGCTATTGGAGGATTATTATTAGCAGAGAAACCATGGAATGATAAAAAATACTTAGAACATATATTAGCTGTTATCTTATTTTATTTTGCTTTTTCCTCTTATGTTGCGGTTATAAATCTGATAGCCGTTTGTTTGTTGGGGCGTGTACTGATCGAATATGCAACAGGAGAAAAACTAACCAAAATTATAAAAGAAAAGAGTATCGTTATTGCAGATGTTATCATTGCTCTTGTCTTTTTCAAACTGACTCTGAGATTCTCAAATCTGTCTTCTGCCTATAATACAGATACAATATCATTAGATATGCTGCCGCAAAAAATTGCTGAGACAATACCTGTTATGTTTACGCAGTTTGTGATTCCGATTCCTTTTATGGAATATAAATATAAAATTTTATTATTGGTATTATGTCTATTTGGTTTAGGTACTTTACTGTGTAATATAAATATAAAGCGTCTTCCTATCGTCATCATATTGATTTTAGGAGTGCTGTTTGCTTCTAAATTAGCGTTTTTTATTGCTGATGAACGCGGAAAAATTTTAGCAGAAATGGAAAATTTTGCTTTTGTTCCGAGATTGGATTTTTACGGTTTATCGTATGTTTATGCCTTGGGTTTGGCCTTAATACTGCTGATGAGTAAAGGAAATTGGTATAAAATCGGAGCAGGTATTGCTATTATTCTGACCTTTATGTCTGGTGTGCGTGATATGTATGCACAAAAAGTATGGAAACTGGGTTTTGATGCAGAGATGAAAGCGCACGAACGTATTGTCAGCAGATTAGAGCAAATGCCTGATTTTCATGTGGATAAAAAATATAAAATATTACAGTTAGGAAGTTTATCATTAAGACAAAACTATTATCGTGAACAGGTAGGAGAGCAAACAAGTTTAGATTTGCTGAGCACCTCGTTTACGCCGCAATTTATGTCCCGCATTGTTTATAATTTCTATTATCCTCAAGATATTTTCTATAATAACGCCGGTACAAAAGAATTGTCAGCTAAAGGGAAGGAATATATACAACATCAAGCCAAACCATGGCCATCACAAGATTCCATCTTTATCGATGGGGACATAATCATTATTGTTTTAACAGAAGAGGACTTGGCTAAAGCAAAAGATAGTATTCATTAAATTATCTAAGCCAATATTGCCTTTATCTCCTCATAGCTCGGATATGTTCCGCCGTTACAGCCGAGCAGGGCATAAGTTGGGGTTGAAGTAAATATTTTTTGTGCCAAATTTTGAATATCAACAGCCGTAATACGTTCAATTTTTTCAACAATTTCTTCTGTCGGAATAACTCTGCCGAAAAGTAACATTTGTCGCGCAATAATTTCAGCTGTTGTAGATGAACTCTCTAAAGACATAAGTAAGCTTGCCTTAATTTGTGTTTTGGCGCGTTGTAGCTCAATAGCTTCAACCGGCTCCTGCATCATCTTTTTAACCTCTTGAGCCACTACTGGCAACAATTCTTGCAATTCTTTCGGAGTCGTGCCTGCATAGATACCAAAAACACCGGTATCTTTCAACGCTTGATTAAAACTGTTTATCGTATAAACCAAACCGCGCTTTTCTCTAATCTCTTGGAAAAGTCTTGACGACATTCCACCACCGAAAATTGTTGAAAGAACAGAGTATTGATAATAATCAGGATTCTGATAAGATGCTCCTTGAAATCCTAATACCAAATGCGTTTGTTCAATATCTTTGCACTCAGTCCTAAAACCGCCGCGATAAATTTGTTCATCAGCAATAAATTGGCTATGCGTAGGGATAGAAGTCATTCTTTGTTCAATCATTTTTACAAAATCATCATGTTTAACATTACCGACAGCCGCCACCAACATATTATCAGCTGTGTAATGTGTTTTCATATAGTGATGCATTCGTTCGGCGGTAAACCCGCGTACATACTCAATCGGTCCTAAAATAGTGCGTCCAGTTGCCTGATTCGGAAATGCTGCCTCTTGAAAATAATCAAAAACCAAGTCATCTGGTGTATCGGTTGATTGTTTAATCTCCTGCACAACAACTTCTTTTTCTTTTATCATTTCTTCACTGTCAAAAGTAGGATTTGTTATAAAATCACAAATAACGTCAGCTGCTAACTCGACGTCATTTTTTAACATTTTAGCATAAAAACAGGTAAAATGGCGAGAAGTATAAGCATTTGTTGCCCCTCCCACATTCTCAATGTCCTCTGATATTTGTCGGGAAGTCCTTTTTTTTGTTCCTTTAAACACCATATGCTCAATAAAATGAGAAATGCCATTGTCTTCTTTTGTTTCAGCCGCAGAGCCTGTATTTACCCAAATACCTAGTGAAACTGTTTCAATTTGCGGTCTTTCAGCGGTTATAATGCGTAATCCGTTTTTTAAAGTTGTTTGTTTGATATCCATAATAAACCAATCTCAAATAAGTTAATGTTAAATCTTTTAGTAGATAAAGAAAAAATATCCATATCTACACCTTATAATAAAATAATACTATTTAAAAATTTTTAATGCTATATATCTTATATATAAAAAAAAGTATTTTTTATCTAAGGAGAAAGTAAATGAAAGAAATGCCTCGTTTTGCAGTTATTTTATCCGGTTGCGGTCGTGCGGATGGATCTGAAATATATGAAACTGTAACAGCTTTGTTAGCAATAGATAAAGCCGGTTGTACTTACCAATGTTTTGCACCAAATATAGAGCAGGCAGCTGTGATCAATCATTTTAATTCAGAAAAAACAGAAGAAAGGAGAAATGTTTTAGTAGAGTCGGCACGTTTGGCACGCGGTAATATTAAATCATTAGCAGAATTAGATATCAAAAAGTTTGATTGCCTTCTGTTTCCAGGCGGACTGGGCGCAATTACCAACTGGTGTGATTTTGCAAAATCAGGAGTAAACTGTAAGGTGGAGACATCAATTCAATATTTATTGGAAGAGGCTTATCACAATAACGTTGTAATCGGTGCAATGTGTATTGCTCCGGTTGTTATAGCTAAGGTTCTAGGTAAATATGGTATAAAAGTAACAATCGGCAATGATAAGACTGTAGCTGCGGCAATTACTCAAGCTGGAGCTATTCATGAAAATACCAAGGTTGATGCCGCATGTGTAGATGATGAACATTATATAGTAACAACACCGGCATATATGCTTGCCCGTTCAATAAAAGAAGTTTCCGCTGGTGCTGAAGCAATGGTTAATGCAATGATAAAGTTTGCACAAGAAAAGTAAGAAAGATACTTGACAAAACATCAAAGAGACATATACTTCGGCAAAAGAATTTAATTGAATTATATCGAGTATTTTATAATGGAAGAATTTAATTTAAAATCAAATAAAGCGGAAAACTTTATTAATCAGGCAGAGATAAAAAGGGTATTGCAATATGCCCAAGAACATAAATCTGATAAAAAACTTATAGAAGAAATCTTAGCAAAAGCAAAATTAATGCAGGGAATTAAAGCATCAGAAGCAGCCTTATTGTTGTTAAATGAAGATGTTTTAGTAACGCAGCAGATTTTTTCTTTAGCCGAAGACATAAAAAATACATACTATGGCAATAGAATAGTTTTGTTTGCACCGCTGTATTTAAGTAATTATTGTGTAAATTCATGCACATATTGCCCGTACCATGCGGCAAATCTCCATATTCCGCGTAAAAAGATGACTCAGGAAGAAATTCGTCAAGAAGTTATCGCTTTGCAAGATATGGGACATAAGAGACTTGCTTTGGAAGCTGGTGAACATCCGCTCTACAATCCTTTGGAATATATACTGGAAAGTATTGATACGATTTATAGTATTCATCATAAATCTGGCTCTATCCGTCGTGTAAATGTTAATATTGCGGCTACAACAATAGAGGAATATAAGCGCTTACATGCTGCTAAAATCGGAACTTATATCCTGTTTCAGGAAACATATAACAAAGAAGAATATGAACATTTACATCCTAAAGGACCGAAGTCAAATTATGCATGGCATACCGAAGCTATGGATCGCGCTATGCAGGCAGGAATAGAAGATGTTGGATTAGGTGTGCTGTTTGGGTTGCATAATTATGCCTATGAAATGGTTGCATTGTTAATGCATGCTGAGCATTTGGAAACACTTTACGGTGCCGGACCGCATACTATTAGTGTACCTCGTTTACGGCCTGCAGATGGCATTAATGTTTCTGATTTTAAAGATGCGCTGCCTGATGATATTTTCTTAAAAATAGTGGCATTATTGCGTATTGCTGTTCCTTATACAGGTCTGATAATGTCAACCAGAGAAAGTGAGTTAATAAGAGGAAAAGCATTACATTTAGGTATATCACAAATTAGTGGCGGTTCTAAAACATCTGTCGGTGGTTATGCATCTAAAGATGAAGATACGGCAGAAAGCGCTCAATTTGAATTAGCCGATACCCGTACACTTGATGAGATTGTCTGTTGGTTGATGAATTTAGGCTATATCCCGAGTTTTTGTACTGCATGTTATGGTAAAGGACGTCAAGGTGTAGATTTTATGGATATCTGTAAACAAAAGCAGATTCATAATTTTTGCTCTCCGAATGCTTTGATGACATTGGCCGAGTATTTACATAACTATGCATCACCACAAACTAAAGAAGTAGGAAAGAAATTGTTTAATGCCGAGCTTGAAAAATTAGCTGATGCGCCAAAGAGAGTTTTATCACAAAGATTGGATCAAGCTGAACAAGGAAATGTTATTTTCTTCTAAGATTGTTATTTATTGATATGAAAAACAATGCTTGGAAAATAATTGCAAAATAAAAAAATTATTATAACCTATTATTAGAAAGGAAAAATTATGGAAAAATTTAAACCGCAAAAAATAATACACACTAAGCGTTTAATATTGATAAAGCGCTCTCATGAACATGATAACGATATGTTCTCAGCTATTGATGAAAGTCGTAGAGAAATCGGTGAATACTTATTTTGGGTTGATAGTCAAAAAAGCCTGGAAGATATTAAAAAAGCAACAGATATGTTTATGGACGAGTGGGAAACAGATAAAGAATGGGCATATGTTATATACCGCATAGAAGACAATCGTCTTCTGGGGTGTGTCGGCCCTCACAATATCAATTTCAGAAACCAATCAGCAGAATTTGGCTATTGGCTACGCACTTCTGCAATAGGCAAAGGATATATGACAGAAGCTGTTTTGGCTGTAGAAAAAGAATTGTTTGCCAAAGGAATGCATCGTTTAACAATTTGCTGTGACATTAATAACAAAGCTTCGGCCGGTGTTGCTGTAAGGGCAGAGTACACATTAGAAAGTACAGCCAAAGAGGCTACTTATCATCGCACCGGTCTACATGATTTACTGACATATGTTAAATTCAGCCCATATCCGATAAAGAATATTTAATAAAAGCTTTCTTTAAAGAAAGCTTTTATTCTTTTGATGAATGTGGAAAATAATTTTTTATAAATAAAGACGGAAATTTTGATGGAGCTTTTTCTTTTGTCTGAGTAACAATTATTTTTGGATTTTCTTCAAAATAATTACATTTTTCATCTGGATGATTTTTTCTATATTCTTCTTGTTTTTCTGTATTCGTGCTACGAAAAACAGTAGGAATAGCTTCAAAGCTCTTAAATAGATTAGATATTTCTTGCAATTGCTGTGTGCTCATAGCTTTATCACATAAAATATTTTCTTCAAAATTAGGTAATTGTATATATAAGTCCGTAGATAATCTGCGTGGTTTAACAGGAGAATTGACTGTAGCAGGAATAGAAGAATTTTCTTTTTTTTGTAGAACATCTTCTCCACTAGGCATTAATTTAGCGTCTTCAAATAAGGTATTAACATCATAACTATGATCATTAAACAAGAGAGGAATATTCAACACGGGAAATAAATTCTCAAAAGTAAAATTATTTTTGACCGGCGTTTTCTCTGCATCAAAGGTATTTAAATAATCCAATAAATCGGTTCCTTTATACTTATAAAATTTTGCAATAATAGCCTTATCATTATTAGAAAGAGTGTCTGTAGAAAATTCTGAATCTCTGTTAGAATCGTATACATAAGAAGAAATGATAGTCTTTTCGTATTCTCTAACGAATTCGAAAAAAGTCTTATCATTAGCGAGTTCAAGCATAACTTTATTATAGCAAGCAGATATAACAGATTGTGTTAAAGGTATATTAGATTTCTCTAACTTATAAATTTCATATTTAAGTTTGGCCGCAATAAAGATGTGCTGGAACGCTGATTTTTTCCCCTTAATACTGTTTTTTTTCAATAGAGGAAGATTGTTAAAACAATCTTCGGCTAAAATAATTTTTATATTAGAATCTTTAACTAAAGAATGAACATAAGGAATTTTATCCAAAACATATAGCTGGTTATCCATATAATTGATATCTGCATTTAACAATTTAGATAAGTCAACACCACCAATCGTACACATATAAGAAAGAATCCTTTTATAAGTATGCGGATGAGAAACAGAAAAACCAGTACGTTGCAAATAACTTTTAAGCATCTTATTGTGTGCAGAACTATATGTCTTCTGAAATGATTGCATCCACATTTTGGCAGTGCCAACCGCAATGAAGCGTTGCACCTTAAATTGATCAAATCTAGATTGTGAGAAAGGATCTATTTTTCCATTTTTTATAGCTTTAATGAAAAATTTCATGTATGTGTTTTCGTATTTTGCCATAATCTTAAGAGGATCATCAGCGGTCTTAATCTCAAGTAAAGCTGTTTCAATAGCTGCATAATTAGCAGTAATTTCGTTCCAAATACGAAGTTTATAATACTCTAAGGGTGAAACTTTATAAGCATATTTATTATTGTGTTCATGCCATTTTTCATGGGAAAAATAAGGAAGTTGCATATGATAACTATTAGCATTTTCAACATAGTTTCGAACAATTTTACCCGGAATATAATACATGACCGCCGGAGTTCCCATATACAAGGTATCATTTTGAAAGGTAACCACTTGCACAGGAGAAAGCACCATTGGAGCATTATCATTAGACTGCTTAGTTTTACTAATATACACGCCATATGTACCGGCAGCAATACCAACCGCAAGAGCCAAAATACTGACTGATGTAAGTAGATTTTGTTTAAGTTTTCTATGAACACACTTCTTTTTCATCTCAACTTCCTACTAGAAAATAATATTATTTTTCAGATTTAAAGTCAAGATAATAACAAAAAAAGAAGCGTAAAAACTTATGCTTCTTTTTTTACTGTACATGACTATAAAATCAATAAGAACGTGCATATATAACATCTAATGTTGCCTTCTTGCCGGAAAGAAGACATTCACCTTCCGTACCGGTTTGGTCAAAAGGAATACAACGGATATTAAGACGCATTTCTTTTAATTTTTCGATAGTATTTTCATCACCACACCATTTACCACGTACAAAAGCAACCTTTTTAGTATTTTCATCAGTTAAAAAGGTATTTGAATTAGCAAAATAAGCTTCAAATTCTGTTTTTGTTTTTATTTCTGTAACAATATTATGTGATAGACGATTTTGGGCAACAGCAAGCATATCCTGTTGAATTTGTTGTAACCTAGAAGAAATAGACGCAACAAAGGTATTGGAATCTTCAAAATTCTTCCATCCGTCTTGATTAATTTTTATCCTATTTCTATACATAACGGCTTGTTTTTCTAAATCTTTTGCTCCAACTTCCACAATAAGCGGTGCACCTTTTCGTGTCCATTCCCACATTTTATCAACCGATTCTTTTAAACGGTTATCTAATTTAACTCGTACACATTCTCCGGCAAAAGTTTGTTCTTTAAGCAGCGAGCGTAATTTTTCAGTATAAGCCATAATCTCCGTAGCTTTATTCTTATCTTTTAATATAGGGATAATAACTACTTGATAAGGTGCTAGTTTAGGAGGAACACACATTCCTTCATCATCAGCATGTGTCATAATCAATCCGCCGATAAGTCGTGTAGAAACACCCCAAGAAGATGTATAAGCATATTCTTGTTCATTATTGGCATTAACAAACTTAATATCAGCCGATTTTGCAAAATTCTGCCCTAAAAAGTGCGATGTTCCGGCTTGTAAAGCCCGTCCGTCTTGCATCATTGCTTCAATACAATAGGTGGTAACCGCACCCGGGAATTTATCAAATTCCGGTTTCTTGCCAGAAATTACCGGCATAGCCATATCATTAACACATAAATCTTCATACACTTTAAGCATTAACTCGGCCTCTTGCTCAGCTTCTTCAAAGGTTGCATGAGCCGTATGTCCTTCTTGCCAAAGAAATTCGCGTGTACGCAGAAATAGACGCGGTCTCATCTCCCAGCGTACGACATTTGCCCATTGATTAATTAATACCGGTAAATCGCGATAGGAATGTACCCATTTAGAAAAAGAGTCGGCAATTATTGTTTCAGAAGTCGGACGAACAATAAGAGGTTCTTCTAGAGGACTGGCCGGCACAAGTTTTCCATCCACTTTGTTTAAACGCGAATGTGTGACAACAGCCATTTCTTTGGCAAATCCTTCAACATGATCAGCTTCTTTTTGAAAATAACTCAAAGGAATAAACAACGGAAAATAACAGTTTTCATGATTTGTTTCTTTAATTTTTTCATCAAGAAGGTGCTGAATACGCTCCCAAATTCCGTACCCCCAAGGTTTAATAACCATACACCCTGGAGAAGAGGAAACTTCGGCCATATCTGCAACGGCAATGACATTTTGATACCATTCAGGATAATTATTTTTTCTGATATTTTGCAAAGTCATGTTAAAATGTCCTCTATAATTTGAAATAAATCGAGCACCAGTAAATACTAAAAAAGCAGAACTGTCAAGAATATAAGTGTATAAAAAAAAATGTTTCTTTAATTTTTTCTAAACTTATGTTACAAAACAACCCGATGTGGATATAGAAGGAAAAAAAATGAAAAAAATTTTTACGGTGATAATGCTCGCTTTAACCTTAATGTTAGGTGGATGTAATGAGAAGCAGACAAATAATCGGATATATGTTTTTTATCAACATGGATGTGGGCATTGCGACCATGCACACAACTATATGAAAAGATATTATAGAAATTACGATATAAGAGAGTTAAATATACATGAAGGGAATAATATGGGATATTTGCTGCGTTTTGCCAGAAAATATCGTATTCCGGAACAACAGTTGGGAACGCCGTTAATTGTAATGGGAAAGCATTATATCATGGGGTGGGGCGAAGAACAACAAAGACAGTTTAATCGTTATGCTAAGAATTTTCACCCTCAAAACAAACCAGGCAACAGAAGAATCAGAAATTAAAAATAAAGAATAATTGATATAAAGATTGCTATAAATGAAATCTTGTGTAAAGAAATAAGTTTTATATTGGAAAATAAATGCACAAATATAAAATAAAACCACTTTCGTGAAAACGGAAACAAGGCAATGTAAATTTGGAGACCAAAATGAGTGATAAAGCGATGAAGATTATTTTATCTGTATTGACAGGGATTCTACTGATATTAATTATAGGCCTATTTGCTTTTAAAGGTGGTGTTACAAAAGCGGATTTAAATAAAATTGCACTACGCATAGGAGAATTACGCCAGTATAGAACAATGAATCGTGCAGATATGAACACGATGATGGAAAAAGCATTTTCTCGGTTAGGTTATAATGTAGTATCTTCAACAGAAGATAATTTGTATCCTTCAGTATCAGAAGATGCAGGTGTTAACGTTTATGTGCGCGGATACAATAAGTTCACGGAATTAAGACCAAACAAAAAAGCGGTAAATATCCTTTATATTCGTGATTTTGATTCGCTGTATCCTGAAGAGCTAGATGCTTTTGATGGTATAGCAACATCGTCTCATGATTTTTATAACTATGTTATGAGCAGTGGTTATGCTGCAGCATATATACCTGAATTTACGGATCCTGCGGTATTTTATCCGTCAGTACAAGAAAGTCTGACAACTGATTTATTATATGTTGGGGATAACGATCGATTCAGTCCGGCAATTGATTCTGCTCTAAAAGCAAAATTACCTGTAAGTGTTTATGGTCGCTTTTGGAATGATAATATAGAGAAAGAGTATATTAAAGGCGAATATATTCATGAAAATGATTTAGGTGCATATTTCTCTTCCGCTAAGATTAATCTAGTCCAGATGAGTGAAACTGAGGCTCGTTTCGGCATCATCCCTTCTCGAGTTTTCGATATAGCCGCATCGAAAGGTTTTATGATAGCTCCATATAATAAAGAAATAGAAGCCGTCTTTGGTGATGCTATTCCGATGTTTAACAATGAGCAAGAATTAAAAGCTCTTTATGAAAAATACATCAATGATCCGAAAGCTCGGGCAGAAAAAGCAGAAAAAGCATATAGGATTACTGTGGCAGAATATAATATGGATGCTTTTGCTCAGCGTTTAAATGGGTTAATTGAATTTTTGATTAATGAGAAAAAACTCTAAATGAAATATTTGACCGGACATAAGGCTTTATTATATCTGGTGTTAATAATAGCGGTAGTGTTGCTTTGCATACTGCCGCTGTTATTTAATAATGAAAATAAGCTATATATATATACTGATAAAATACCACAACAATCTTTTCTAAATGAATTAAAGCAAACAGGTTTTAATGTGATGTTAAACAGTCATAATAAACCTAAAGAGGGAAGTGATGCGCTTTGGCTTTCCGTGCCGCAACAATTAGAAGAAATACAAGATAATAACTTTCGGTTTAATTTTGTGTATACGGAAGATAATTATCCATTTGATTGGCAACAGTTAAAGATACCGGTTATTATGCTGACGCCACATCAAAAAATATATGAACATTATATGCGCTCAAATGTACCGACGGCCAAATTTAAGCTTACAGATAAAACATCCGCTCAACGTTTCTATGACATATGGAAATGGCTAAATGAAAATAGGCAAACTAATTTTGCTGATTAATAATATCTGCGGCATCCAACATCTCATCAATAATCAACTTATGCGCAATTCCTTCGTACTCTAAAGCAGTCCATGCAATATGGTGTTGTTCTAACCATTTTTTTGTAAAATCAAGAGTTTTGTATTGAACAGAAATATCGCCAGTACCATGAAACAAATAGACTTCCGGATGAGAAACAATTTCTTTATCGAGTAAATCTTTACCGCAAACAATACCGGCAAAAGGAAAAATTCCGCCTATCTCATAACGTCTTGTTAATCCTGTATAAAGAGCCAGCATTGCCCCTTGAGAAAAGCCCATAACATAAGTATTTTTATTTTTAATATGATGTTTTCTTTGCAATTGTGTAATAAAACGATTAACTCTTTTTGCAGCTGAACTGATACGAGTACCGGCACGATTATAAATTTCAACAATTTCTTCGGTGGGTGTTTCAGGCAATCGTCTTCTTTTATCCGGATCAATATCTGTAAGCGGATACCATTGCCTTTTTTCAGGATGTCTTTCACTGGGCATATCAGCTTCCGGCATAACAATCAGTGTATTTTCAAGATTTTTTGCTAATATCTCGGCATAAGGATAAACATCATCAGCAAAGCTCGTATAGCCATGCAAAAAGATAATAAGTTTTTTTACTGCACCTTTTGGCTTAATTTGTTTATAGCAAAATTCTGTCATAAATCACCTTCACAAACTTATAGATAAAGATAAAAGATTAAAATATAGCTAATAAAAATGAGGTAAAAAAATGGTTGACAATTAAAAAAACAAGAACTAAATTAGAACAAAATGTGGATGAAAGGGGGACAAAATGTTAACACCAAAGCAACTGAATTTGTTAATATATATTGACGAGTTTATTAAGACACATGGTCATTCTCCATCTTTTGAAGAGATGAAAGAAGCCGTAAAGTTGAAATCCAAATCAGGTATTCATGTGATGCTAAATTCTCTGGAAGAACGTGGTTTTATTCGCAAATTAGCGCATAAAGCTCGTGCTTTGGAAGTTTTAAAAGTGCCATCTCATACAGAAAACATACTACCTACACGAGATATTGCTAACGAAAATGCAGAAACAGATTTTTCTTTAATGATTCCTTTATATGGTAAAATTGCCGCCGGTACACCGATTGAAGCCATCGCTAATCCGTCAGAATACATTTATATTCCTAAAACTTTTTCGACATCATCGGAACTTTATGCACTAACAATTGAAGGAGAGTCGATGATTGAGGCGGGGATTTTTGATGGAGATACGGCAATTATACGTCGTGCAAATAGTGCTGATAATGGGCAGATTGTCGTTGCATTGGTTGACAACGAAGAAGCGACCTTAAAAGTGCTAAATAAAAAATCCGGCAATGAAGTATGGTTGCTGCCTTGCAATAAAGATTATGCCCCGATTAAATTAACTAAAGATCGCTTGAAAATTCAAGGTGTTCTGTATGGAATTGTGCGTAAATATAACTAGGAGATAAAATGAAAAGAATAGCTATAATAACAGCAATGCAAAGTGAATATGATGCGGTTAAATCATTATATACATTTATAGAGGATAATAATCATGCTAGAGCTAAAGTAGATGATAAAGAGATATTGTTAATTAAATCCGGAATTGGGAAGGTTAATGGTGCACTAGCAGCGCAAGAAGCCTGTCAAAGTGGAGTTGATTTAGTAATAAATACCGGTCTTGCCGGCGGAATAGATAACTGTTTGCAACAAGGTGACATTGTGTTAGCAAGCCATGTATGCTATCATGATGTTGATTGTGGAGAAGGCAATGCTTTGGGGCAAGTTCAAAATTTACCATTATACTTTAATTCTCCGCAAGAAATTTTACAAAAAATATCACAAGCAGCTCCGCATTTTAAACAAGGGTTAATTGTGACCGGTGATCAATTTTTAACAGATATAGTAAGGTTGCAAGAAATAAAAAAAGCATTTCCGTCAGCTTTAGCTGTTGATATGGAGAGTGCCGCTATTGCTCAAACATGTTATTTAAATAAAGTAGCCTTTATTTCTTTGCGGATAATCAGTGACGTTGTTGGTAAAGAAAATCAAGTAGAACAATATAATAGCTTTTGGCATAATATGCCGCATCAAGCAGCTGAAATGTTAGATACGGCAATCAAATCCATATAATGCAAAATTTCTTAATATCAAAAAATCCCGCAGGAATATTTCTTGCGGGATTTTTTATGAAAAAGGAGTATTATTACAACCCTTGCGCAGCTTTCATATAACCTGAGATAAGCCCGGCGATGAAAGATATGGTAGAAATAATAACTAAGCACCAAACTGTGTACTTTAATCCGAGCATTTTGTGCCTTTCATCATTATAGACGACTTTCCCGTACTCATTATCTTTTTCATCACTTTCATAATAAGATACGACAATACCGATTTTAGTGCTATAGTAACAGATGATCAATATAGTAAAGGCAATTAAAAGACCGCTCAATGAAACATACCAGCTTAAAGAAGAAGGTTCATAATTTTGCTTATCATATGCAACAGCAATGCCACACATAATAACAGTAACAATAAAGGCAAATATAGCATAAACCAATGGCCTGTAAAATCCTTTCCATGCAGTATGACCGGTGTCATGAATACGTCTGACGCATATAGAAAGTCCAACAAATACGGAAACAATTAAAAAGACAGAAAAATAAAGAATCCCGACTGTTAGTGAAACAAATTCAGACAATAACAGGGCTCCGCCTATGCCAAAAATTAAAGCGAAGAATAAATTAATCAACGTAAAAGACCAAAACTCATAACGCGAAGTACGTCCTTTATAATTAAAAATATTTTTATATGCACGCGCCCAAGCTGCCCAAGCACCATCCTTACAACAGCAACATTTAGATTTTGCAGACAAATCTGCTTTAATCTCAGCTAATTTACGAGCAGCGGCTTGTTGGGCAGAATTTTTAACCGCTAAAACTTCATCTCTTTTAACGGCGGCTTTATTCTCTTTTCTCTCAACCGGAGCAGATGTGGTTTTTACAGCTTTTTTAACGGTTTTTGCAGCTTTTTTAGAAGCTTTTTTCTCCTCATTATGGGCTTTGATTTCCAAAACCTGTTCAACCGGATTAACATTTTCCTTTATAGGAATTTGTTTATCCAATACTTTCTCTTCTACTTTTTTAATAGCAGGTTTCTTTGTTGCTGCCGCCTTAGAAGAAACCTTTTTAGGAGCGGGTTTCTTTACAGCCTTTTTCGGCTCTTGAACAGATGTTTTGCTAACCATAATTATCCTCATAAAAAAAATTAACTTCACTATGATGATAATCAAAAAGATGATAATTACAAGAGCTTATCCGTTTTAAACCACAGTTTTTTCAATAAAAACAAAAAATCCCGTCAGTCATAGCGACTGACGGAAATATTTTGGCGATTCCGTCAACTAAAATCGTACACGCGAATATGTCATAAAATTAAATTGACAGAATAGGGCAAAAGTCTTAGTCTCACACCATTAATAATGATAGATAAGGAGATATATAATGGCTGTGTCACCGGCTGTAGCAGAATTGTTAGAAGAATATAAACGTTTTGCGCCATTAACAATGAAAGAATTATTTGCTAAAGACGAAAAACGTGCTGAAAAATATACCATAGAGTTTGAAAATCTTACTTTTGATTATTCAAAAAACCGCTTTGATGAAAATGTTTTGCAAGCTCTGTTAGCTTTGGCAGAAGAACATCACTTAAAAGACCGCATAGAAGATATGTTTAGCGGCAAAAAAATTAATATAACCGAAAATCGTGCGGTTTTGCATACGGCATTGCGTAATTTTTCCGGCAATTCTATCTGTGTGGATGGTCAGGATGTTATGCCGGAAATTCGCCGCGTTTTAGCTAAAATGAAAGATTTTTCCGAAGCTGTTCGCAATGGAACATTCAAAGGTTATACCGGCAAAAAAATAACCAATATTGTTAATATCGGTATTGGTGGGTCTGATTTAGGTCCGTATATGGTTACGTCTGCCTTAAAAAAATATTGGGCAAAAGACATAAATTGTTATTTTATTTCTAACATAGACGGCACTGCCTGCGCAGAAGTTTTAAGTAAAATCAATCCTGAAGAAACATTATTTATTGTCGCATCTAAAACTTTTACCACCATAGAAACTTTAACCAATGCCAAAACTTGCCGCGAATGGCTGGTTAAAGCTTTGGGTGATAAAGCTGTTGCTAACCATTTTGTTGCCCTGTCAACTAATGCCAAAGCCGTTGCCGAGTTTGGCATTGATACCGCTAATATGTTTGAATTTTGGGATTTTGTTGGCGGTAGATATTCTTTATGGTCAGCTATCGGTTTATCAATAGCATTAGCGATTGGTTATGATAATTTTGAAGCCTTATTAAAAGGTGCCGAAGCCATGGATAAGCATTTCCGTACCGCTCCGTTTGATAAAAATATTCCGGTTATCATGGCATTGCTCGGTATTTGGTATAATGATTATTATAACATCCATCGTTATGCGGTCATTCCCTATGACCAATACTTGAAATTCTTGCCGTCATATCTTCAGCAATTAGATATGGAAAGCAATGGTAAGTCTGTTCGCTTAGATAATAAGAAAATTACCGATTATGCCACCGGTCCGGCATTATTTGGCGGGGCAGGGACGGATGTTCAACATTCTTTCTTCCAATTATTGCACCAAGGAACAGAACCTGTACCGGTAGATTTTATTATTCCGGCTGTTTCACAAAATGAAATCGGTAAACACCATGAGATTTTATTAGCTAATATTTTAGCGCAAGCAGAAGCCTTGATGAAAGGTAAAACAGAAGAAGAGGCGGCTGCAGAATTAAAAGCTGCCGGCAAAGATGAAGCAACAATCGAAAAATTGAAACTTAATAAGAGTTTTGCCGGAAATCGTCCGAGCAATATGTTTATCATAGATAAACTAACCCCATATAATTTAGGTATGCTGATTGCTATGTACGAGCATAAGGTTTATACCCAAGGGGTTATATGGGAAATCGATTCGTTTGATCAATGGGGTGTTGAACTTGGTAAACAACTGGCTTTGAAAATCTTGCCGGAATTGGAAGAGGGGGTATCTGCCAATCATGACAGCTCTACAACGAAATTGATAAATAAAGTTCGTAAGTTGCGTGTTAAAATGACCTCAAAAGCAGCTTAATAAAAATACCAAAACAAAAGAGGCCTGCGCATATGCACAGACCTCTTTGGGAAATAGAAAATTACTACCTCACACATTTCGTCAAGCACTCTAAAACTGCTTGACTTCTCTCATCTAATGTTGCCTCATCAATTCTTTCTAACAAATAATCGTAACTTTCTTTCGAGATGTATACATCGGCATATTCCATAACAGCACTCAGGACCAGAGGATCAATTTTTGTGATACCTTTAGGAAACATCCGAGAGTCAACGGAATCGGCAACCCAAGCGTTTATGAGCGCCTCTCCAACACCCCATTCTTTCCATAAATCAAGCTCTTTAAGAACTTCAAGTTTGCCATCTTTAGGCATTGGATTATCAAGGGCTACGCATACTAATCCTGAACAAACGTTATCAAGCGCCCAATCTCCACCATTCCTATTGTCACGGACAGCCACCACAACCTCTTTACGGGCTTTAAGCGAATATCTGGAGTAATCTTTTGGAATAAATCCAGCCGTCCTATAGTTATCCCATCTACCATATATGATACTGAGGGCCAATGGCGGTGTAAGGTCATTCTTTGCAAATTCTTTCAAAAAATTAGGAAGAATTGTTTTTTGGGTTGTTTGTTTCATAATTTAAAAAAAATTTAAGTTACACAATAAAATAAAAACACATCGCGAAAGTAATGACATAATTACTTTTTGTCAAGAAAAAATAGTAAATTAATTAATTTTATTAAACAATCTCTTCCATCTGATAGAGGTTATCCAAGAAATCGGATTATACCATCTTGACGTATCATCATGCGAATAGAATAAAAAGCGCGCTTTTCCTTCAATATTATCAAAAGGAACCATGCCGACATCTTTACGAGAGTCGTTAGAATTATCCCGATTATCTCCCATCATAAAATAATGATTTGCCGGTATTGTAAATTTAGGTGTATTATCAACCACCATAACGTCATCGCTGTATTCCAGAATGCGATGTTCTTTCCCACCGGGTAAACTCTCTTTATATTCGGTAAATTCTTGCGGAAAAGGGGTATATTCACGAATAACATAACGTCCGATTTTTTCTCTTTCTACTAATTTATCATTAATATACAAACGTCCTTCAGTCATTTGTACGGTATCACCCGGCAATCCGATTACCCTTTTTATATAATCTGTTGAATTATCAATAGGGGACTTAAATACAACCACGTCACCGCGTTCGGGTAAATCTTGCCAAAATCTTCCTTGAAAATTTGGAAAACTAAAAGGAAAGGAGTGTTTGGAATAACCATATGTATATTTGGAAACAAACAAAAAATCCCCAACTTCAAGTGTAGGATACATAGAACCTGAAGGAATCTTGAACGGCTCGAACCAAAAAGTGCGAATGAGCCCGGCAATAACTATAGCATAACAGATAGTTTTAAAAGTTTCCCCTAAACCATCTTCTTTTTTATCATCATCGATTTTTTTGTTTTCCATAATACACCAAATAAACGATTAAAACCTCTTACGACTATATTATATACTAAAAGCCTATTGCAAGCAGAAAGGAAGATATACACAAAAAGCTAAGCTTTAGTGGGTGTCATCTTTATTTAATCGCCGTTGGATATCATTAATTTGATTTTGTAAATTTTTGATAATAATGTCATAAGGATCTTGGGTTTTGTTGCTGATACCATACGGCACAAAAGAATTACTGCGAGTAGCATCTGTTTTATGAGCGGCCACGCCGATAACGGTTGTATTAGCTGCTACATCTTTGACAACAGTAGCGTTTGCACCGACTTTTGCATTTTTACCAACCGTAATCGGACCTAAAATTTGCGCACCGGCTCCGATAGTTACATTATCTTCAATAGTAGGATGCCGTTGATTATTTTTATTATTTACCGATTTCGTTCCCCCTAAGGTGACCCCGTGATAAAGCATAACATTGTTGCCGATAATAGCCGTTTCGCCGATAACAGTACCCATACCATGGTCAATAACAACATGTTGCCCTATTTTAGCTCCCGGGTGAATTTCAATACCTGTCAGAAAACGCGCAAATTGAGAAATAAGCCGAGCAGAAAGCCGCCAATTTTTAAGCCATAAAAAATGAGCTAAGCGATAAAAGAGTAAACAATGAAGGCCTGGAGAACATAAAAAAGCCTCTAATCTGCTGTTTGTAGCAGGATCTTTGGCAATGATTGTATCAAGTTCGCTAAGAAAATTCTTGAAATTTGTTTTCATATTTGCTATAACCCCAAAAATATTAATAACAATTTAAGAAACGTTATGCTAATATAAACACCAGTTTTAATGAAATCAAGGATAAAAAAGAGTTTATCATGGTAGAAGTAATCATTAATGGACACGCCGGTAGATTAGAAGGGCGCTATCACAAAGCTAAACGTGCAGATGCACCTGTTGCATTGATTTTGCACCCGCATCCTCAATATGGCGGCACAATGAACAATAAAGTAGCTTATGCTCTATTTACCTGTTTTAAGGATTTAGGCTTTTCGGTTTTACGCTTTAATTTTCGCGGAGTCGGACGCTCTCAAGGAGATTTTGAAGATGGTCCGGGAGAATTATCAGATGCAACAATGGCACTAGATTGGTTACAAGCAAATAATCCGGATGCGCGCCAGTGTTGGATTGCCGGTTATTCGTTTGGCGCTTGGATCGGGTTGCAATTATTAATGCGCCGTCCTGATATTAATAATTTTATTGCAGTATCTCCGCCGGCGAATGAAAAAGATTTCAGTTTTTTGGCACCATGTCCGACATCAGGGTTAATGATTCAAGGTGGCAAAGATGAAATATGCGTACCGCAAATGGTGGAAGATTTAGCCAGACACTTGAATATGCAACGTCATATAGATGTTGATTTTGCAATGATAGAGGATGGAGACCATATGTATAATGGACATTTGGTTGATTTGTACAAAATCGTTGGAAATTATGTGATTGCTGCATTACAGAAAAAAGCGCCGGCGAAAAAGCGTCGCGGTCGTCGTAAAAAATCTGAAATTGCCGAACAGCTTATGCTGGAAGAACAACAAGCGGCAGGAGAAGATAACGATCTTCTTGATGATGATTATGAGGAAGATTTTGATGATGAATCTTCAGAAGATGATTTCGATGATGACTATGACGATAAAGAATAGGTAAATTTATCACCAATGCAAAAAAAAAGACCGCTTGATAGGCGGTCTTTCTTAATAAAAGCACAGAGTTATATTATTTTCATGATAAAGGAAAAACTTACAAAATTTCCTAAATAGGCTATCTGCAAAGGGGAGGCCTTTTTTATAGAATTGATATAAAGTTTCTTGATGCTTTCTCCAAAAATCGTCACATAGCTTGGCCGGTATACTAGTATCGCAACAGTCGGCATAACGAAAAGTTTCAGGGATGTTTTCGTTATATGCATCACGATATTTTTTGAGAAGACCAAGAAGAATATCAAAAGCTCTTGGTAAGCCTTTTTCAAAACAAATGACAACTCTATCCAAGATACCATTATCATACAAGAGAGCATCATTAGAACATAGGCGTGTGTAGAGGTTAAGGCATCTACCAGCTTCATCTATACCTTTTTCCAATCCGGTAGCAAGAATATTCAGAACCTTAGCGCGAAATTCATCATCGGCTTTATTTTGCTCTTGTCGGCTATAAGGACAAAGATATTTCTTAGGTTTACGATAGAGAATATAGTATAAAAGCACATTGTAACTATATTCTTTGCCGTCATCACCACATTTCAAAATTTCATTCAAAATTTTGTCAGAGACTTCTTTACCTTTTTTTATGTAACTTGCAAGAAAAACACTCACATCAGGAATGTCATTGCGAATACAATCAACAAGAATAAGCATGTCATCTTCACTAAGAGTATAAAGAGCTGAGGTACAGAGGCATTTTTCCGCAAGCTGAATAAACGGATAGGGTTCATAATATCGATACACCTTATAAAAACTAAGTCGCATCAATATATTTCTTGTTTTTATACTTAACGTTTTTTCTTGATCCATAATAAAAGAATTAATTGTTATACATAAATATATTTGTTTACCAAAATGATAGAAGATTTTTCCTTTAAAGCAAGTTTTTTTTGTACAATTATTATATAAAACAGAAGGGAAAACACCCATAAAAAAAAAGACCACCTCACGGCGGTCTTCTTTATTGGCGGAGATGTAGGGATTCGAACCCCAGGAGGACTTGCGCCCTCGTCTGATTTCAAGTCAGGTGCATTAAACCAGCTCTGCCACATCTCCATCAAACAGAGAGAAAAATAATAAACAAAAATAGAAACGTCAAGAACTTTTTTACTTTTTTGTGAAAAAATCATAAATAAGTAGACGATAAAAAGGAGGAAAAATGCGGTATAATTTGATAGCATCACCGATATATGACTATTTAAAACAAAATTTATTACAAAAGAGTAAGTTGTTTCATGATGTAAAGATTGAAAACAGTCGTTTTCCTGATGGGGAAAGGTATTTTAGAATTAAAAATCCGGCTTGTATATCAGGTTGTCCGGCCGTATATATTTGTGGAACAATAAGCGATGAAGCTATTTTTGAAGCATATAATATGAGTTGTGCACTGGTAAGAGAAGGATGCTCAGCTTTACATCTGGTTATCCCATATTTTGGTTATTCAACAATGGAACGGGCACTAAAAGAAGGAGAGATAGTTTCTGCTAAAAACATTGCACGTTTATTAAGTTCCATTCCATTGTCAGCCCAAGGGAATTATGTTTATCTTGTAGATATTCATTCTTTAGGAACGCAATATTATTTTGAGCAAAATATTCATCCGATACATTTAACAACAGAGCCGATATTAGATAAAATAATTGCAGATATAAGAAAAAAGAGTAAAAATATTGTCTTAGCCTCTGCAGATATGGGGCGCGCAAAATGGATAGAAAATTTAAGTAATCGTTTAAGTATACCTGCAGCTTACATTATGAAAAGACGTTTATCTGGAAGCAAAACGGAAGTTGTTGCTTTAAATGCTGATGTTAAAGGAAAAAACATTATTATTTTTGATGATATGATAAGATCAGGAACATCTATTTTACATGCTGCTGAGGCCTATAAATCAATTGGTGCCAAAGATATATATGTTTTATGTGTACATGGAATTTTTGTAGACAGTGCCATTGAAAATATACAGAATAGTGGCTTAATAAAAGGTATTTACTGCACCAATACACATGCTAAAACCACTAAAATAAAAAGTGACTTCGTAAAAGTTTATGATATGTCTGAAATTATCTTACAAGGAATAAAATGCGGATTAAAATAAAATTTTAGGAGTACGGAATCTCTTATTTTTGCTGTCATAAGTAACTTTAAGAACAGAGCCGTTATCAAGAGATATTTCTTTTTTTAAATAACTCTCCGTAAAAATACGAATAAACATTCCATGTGATATTATCAAAACGTTGGAACGACCATCTTCATAAAGTCTGTTCATAAATTTAATAAAACGTTGTTGTACTTCTCCTATAGTTTCTCCTCCCGGATAAGCTATAGCATAACGTTCACGATTATTAATATCATTAAAGGCATGATAAATATAAGAAAATTTAGCTTCTAAATCAGTTTTTTTGACACCTTCTGCCTTACCGAAATCAATTTCGCGCAACTTTTTTGTATAATGAACAGGTAAGTCTAATAAATTACTTATAATATTAGCTGTTTTTCTTGCCGGTTTCAAGTCACTTGCATAAATCGTTTCAATATTTTGATTTTTTAGCTTTTCTGCGGCCAAAGTTGCTTGTTGCAGACCGGTTTGATTGAGAGATACATCTTTCAAACCAAGAACACGACAAGAAGCATCCCAGTCTGTTTGTCCATGCCGCATCAGATATACAATCATATAGAATTATCCCCGATTAGAAATTAACTTTCTAGTAAACTAGAAGTAATAAAACATAAAATCAATATCAAATGAATGAATAATCCACATTTTTATACAGTTTTAGAAAGAGCGCAAAAGAAAAAGCCATCAGTTTTTGTTGTTAAAGGTGAAAATTGCAGCCAATTAGAGGTTTTGAATGGAAAAACAGGCAAATCCAATAGTGTTTTCCATAATTTTTCATGGTCGAGTAGAGAAAATTCCGGATGTTTTTGTAAAAAATCTGTTATTTGATTTTCATTTTCTTCAGCTAAAACTGAGCAAGTCATATAAATCAGACGACCACCGGTTTTAGTATGTTTTGCACCAAAATAGAGCAACTCTGCTTGTGTTTTACAGATATCTCTTAATTTATCGGGGGTTAAGCGATATTTTGCATCAGGAGCGCGTCGCCATGTTCCACTGCCAGAACAAGGTGCATCTATAATAAAGCGATCATAATCAGTATCAATAACGGTATTTATAATTTTAATATTTTGGATATTAAGTCTTTCTGCTCTTTTTTTGATTTTATTTAAACGATTTTGATTAATATCATGCACCCAAATAACTCCGTCGTTATGCAGTTCGGCACCTATAGCCAAAGCTTTTCCTCCTGCTCCGGCGCAATAATCTATAATTTTATGATGTGCTTTTGCCTGACATAATAAAGCCAAGAGTTGAGACCCTTCATCCATAACTTCAATGTCTCCGTCTTGGTAAGTCATACAATTATTTAGATTTATCCTTTCTTCTGAACGCAAGCCTATAGGGGAAAGAGGCGTCTTTGAAAAAAATAAACCTTCTTTTTTTAAACGCAAAAGAGCTTCTTCGCGAGATGTAAAATTAACCCGAACATCAGCCGGAGCGATATCATTAAGGGATATCAGTAGATTTTTATTATCAATTTTATCAATAAGCCATTGAGGGCATTCGTAACGCGCTGTATCTGAAAATGTGTCACATTGATGTGCGTGTGTTAAATACATTTTTTCTTCTTTGTCAAGCATCGTCGGAGCATACGCCTCCCCATTAAATAAGAGTTCCAAATCCTGGTCGTTAAGGGCAAGCGCCGTTAGAAGACGCGCAGATAAATTTCCTCTAAGCATCTCTGTATATTTTGTACGATGACGAATGATTTTCCACGTTAAATCTGTAATAAAGCGCCGATCTTTAGCGCCGATATAATGCCTGTTTTTTAAATATTTATCTAAGATGATATCTGCAGGCAAGTGATCTTGTAAAACCTCTTGCATAATTTCTATTACGGCTTGTACTCGGCTGGCTTCTCTCATTTTCTCTTACCTATAATGAACATATAAGCTATGCTATAACTGTTATTTTTTTCTTTTTCAAGGTTTTATTTAACAACAAAAGATTTTTGTTGCCAAAAAGTGAAAAATATGCTATACACCACCAGACTTAAATTTAAGAAAGTAAAAAAATGGAAAAAATTCTTGTATTAAATGCCGGCTCAACAACTGTTAAATTTCAACTTTATAACATAAATGATACCCAGCATGAAATAATAACCGGCGGTGTCGTAGAACGAATAGGATTAGATGGTGCTAAACTGATTGTTAACACCAATACAGGTAATCCTTTAACATATGAACTTGTTATTGAGAATCATAAAGCAGCAATTAATACAATTTTGCAGTTTTTAAGTAAAAAGTATATCAAAGATGCCTCAGAATTGGCTGCTGTGGCACACCGTATGGGGTACGGCGGTAAATATGACAGCTGTGCGGCAATAGATGATGATGTTATGCAAGAATTGTATCGAAGCATTCCATTAATTCCGTTACATGGTCCGGCCATAGAAAAAGGTATAAAAGCTGCACAAGAATTATTGCCAAATGTTTTACAAACAGCTGTTTTTGATACTGCTTTTCATCAAAGTATAGAAAAAGCCGGCCAATTATTTGCTTTGCCGGAAGAATATCGTGAAGGAATGCAAATTAGACGCTATGGTTTTCATGGTCCATCACATAATTATGTGACTGATAAAGCCGCTGAATATTTAGGTTATAAAGGTCGTTTCATAAGTTGCCATTTAGGTGGAGGTGCATCAATAACTGCGGTTAAAGATGGTAAAAGTTTTATGACTTCAATGGGCTTTACACCGATGTCTGGCATTGTGATGTCTACACGTCCTGGAGATATTGATCCTTATATTCCTTTACATATTATGAAGACGCAAAATAAAACGGCAGATGAAGTTAATGCTATACTTAATAAACAAAGCGGTTTATATGGTTTAACCGAAGGTCATGCCGATATGCGTGATATTTTGGAAGAAGCTAAAAAAGGCGATGAAAAGTGTGTTCTTGCGCTTCGTTTATATATATATAATATCTTAAAGACGATAGGTTCGTATGTGGCTCTGATGGGGGGGGTAGATGCGTTGATATTTACAGCCGGTATTGGTGAGAAGAGCTCATATATTCGTGAAAAATTATGTGAAAAGCTAGGTTTTTTAGGCATAAAATTGGATTCGGGGGCAAATTTGCAATATCCTGCGCCCACAATAATCAGTACAGCAGAAAGTTCTGTTAAAGTTATGGTAATTCCAACCGATGAAGAGCTTATGATGGCAAAAGAAACGTATAATATATACAAGAAGCAACTAGAAGAAGAAAAGCAAGCAGTTTAGGAACAAAGATGCTAAAAACATTAATGCCATCACTTTATCAATTAATTTCAGCTGATTATAAATCTGTCAAAACAGCAGAAAGTGAGAAAATTATTGAATCGATGTTGTTCGGATTAAAAGCAGTTGAAAATCCGGAATTACGCCAAATATCGGGAATTCCAGGCGCAGGCAAGAGTACTTATTGTCAAATGCACTTGCCGACAAATTTTCTTTATTTAAGCTTTGATAAAATAATGGTTGCTCTATCCGGATATCAAAAAACATTAGCTGAAGAAGGCGCTATAGCTGCTTATAAAAAATATGAAATGCCTGCAAGAATTATAGGTTACGAGTTATTGCGCCGAGCAATAAGAAAACATTATAATATCATTTTTGAGCATAGCGGAACCAACAATGCACATATAGAAATGTTTAAAAATTTACCTAAAAAAGGCTATAAAACTGCTGTAGAATTTATTGTTTGTGATGCCAAAACAGCGATAAAACGCACCAAAGAAAGAGCAAAAAAAATTAATCGTTATATTTCGGAAGAAGTTGTTAAAGAACGTGCCGCTGGCTTTAATAAATATGCCTCAATTTATCAAAAAATAACAACAGAAATAAAATATCTGGATGGTACAAATAATTTTCATCCATTAAATAAAATTTAATAAAGATATAATAAAAAGAAATTAGATTCATTATTATAGGATATTTATCATGAAAAAATATTTACTTTTAATTTCTTGCTCGATATTGGCAGCACAAGCTGTTATTGCGCTTACGGCCGATGAACAACTGAGTAATATGAAAGAGATGTTTATAAAAGAGTTTCAAAATATGGATACAGATAAAAACGGTGAAATTAACCGTGATGAGTATCTGACTTACCAGTTTGAAACGTTTCGAGCCAATATTATAAATGCAGATGGTTTTGATAAGCCGGCACCGGCAGAAGAGAAATTACCACAAGATAAAGTCGATACAGATACTGTTTCAACAGAAGCAACAACCGGAGAAGATGTTGAACTTGGTGGAGCATCATCTTTAGTCAGTGATATGGCAAATTTTAAGCTTGAAGATTTAGAAGATGAGGCAGATAAAACTGTCAACACACTAACCAAAGAAGATGTTATGCCTGATGACTTATCGCTGATAACGGATGATTTGTTGGCTACAGAAGGTGAACAGGCTGAAGCACAGACAGATTCATCAGAGGCATCAAAAACAGAAAAAGAAGCAGATGCAGAAGCAGAAAATGTTTCCGAAGTTGATGAAGATGCTCAGATGAATGAGTTGATAAAGACTGTTCAAGCAACTTTACCCAAAAAAATAGATGAAATCACCTCATGGACGGATATTCAATATGAAAATAAGGTGATAAGTTATATTTATACGGCAGACATTGATGTGTCAGAATATTCCCCTGGGGATTATAATGAATTGGTAGAAAATATCCAAAATGAAGCCTGTGTTAAAGCTAATAAGGATATGTGCCCCAAGGTTAAATCAATGTTTATTGACCGTGGAATCAATATGAAAATCAGATATTTAGATAAGAAATCTACACAAATAGGTGAATGTGACTTTAATCAAAATACTTGTCAATAAAAGCTTTTTAAAACGTCTAAAAAAAGCGCGGCATTTTGTCGCGTTTTTTTTATTGACCAATTGACAAAAACATGATATTCTAAAAACCTAAAAATATAGATATATAAATTATTATTAACTAAAACAGAGTAAACTGTTAAACAGAAGATATTTAGGTTAACAAGGGATATACAATGGTTCAAAAGATTTTTGTATGTTTTTTGTTAATCACAGTTTGTTGTGTTGCTTAGAAGGTGGTAGAACTGACACCGATGCTCGTACGCTGAGAGATGGCAAAACACAGATTGTTAAAATAGATTTTAGACGTTTAATAAGCGCTTTGTTTCTTAAAAACCAAAGTTATGGAAAAAAAATTCCAAGACAAGTTTGAAATGCTCCAAGGATGGTTAGGAGGACTATATCTCCTAATAGGAGAGTTTGTAATTATGATTGCGGCAACCCAGTTTCATTTCTGGGGATGTTCAGCTATAGTTTTTACAACCACAAGCATCTTGTTGGGGGTTGGCATAATCCTCGACTCTATTTGGTTCGTACCAACAGGGTATGTTGGGATTTTGACAATTGTTGGAAAACAGGTCAAGAAGTCATACCGTGAAGGGATTCGTTTCAGGATTCCATTTATATCCGATACTAAGTTACTACAAATCAACGATCAAGCGATAGTACTTGAAGATTCGTTAAAAAAAGTAATATCGAGAAATAGAATGGATCAGTTCAAGGTGATATGTACATACACATTGAAAGAAAAAGATGCCTACTGGATAATCGCCCGTTTAGGAGAAGACTATATGGAAAAATTCCTAAGACCATGGGTCGATGCGGCAATTGACACAATTGTTGGAAAATTAACGTATGCTCATTTTCAAGGCAAAAAAGATGAGATACAGATTTGGTTATCCAAATTTGTCAGATATTCTTTGGCTAAACAAATGTCACAGAGCACGGCTCACTTAGCTAGTGGTAGGACATTTGAAATAACAGAATGTCACTTAGAAACTGTTATAAATCCTGACGGTACGGTTGAAATGGAAAATCTTATCATAGATGACAAAGGAGGAATAGAACAAGTTATAAAACTGGATTTTGTTGAAAGTCAAACTATACTGGATGGTGTTAATCCATTTGATAAGGTAATTATCGAGATTAACAACTATTCTTTCGAAAAAGCCTATGAAGAAGCCAAAGCAACTGTAAAGGTTGCAGAGGCAGGAGTGGAAGCTGCTAAACGAAACGCCGAAAAGGTGGAAATTGACACCAATGCTTTGGCTTACGCGACGAAAGAAAGAGGTGCAGCTGAAGCTAAAGCTTATGAGTATAAGGTAAAAGCCTTAGGCGGTGATCCCAATGTGTTGGCTAAATTTGAGATAGCGGATGCAATCCGCAAACACCAAGGGACTATTGTGTTGGGCAAAGATGTCGCCCCAGTTTTGAACACATAAGCCATAACTCTATTTAGGAAAAACCCTGTTACATTATGTGGCAGGGTTTTTCTTTACCGTAAATAATGCGGAAAATCCAAGATATTACTTGCCAAAGAACAACTTTTCCATCAAAATACCTCAAATAACAGAAAAGGAGAATAAAATGCAACGTGTCGGAGAGTTTGAAAAAGTCAGTTTTAATCAGTTTAAGCAAGCTTGGGAAAAGATTTATGTAGATACGGAACATGAAATTAAACAACTTTATGAACAAATAAAATTACCGATTCGAGCCACCAATGGTTCTGCCGGATATGATTTTTTTACCCCGATAGAGCTGCATCTTGCACCAAGACAAACAATCCTTATTCCGACCGGCATTCGGGTAAAAATAGAAAATGGTTGGTTTTTAGGTATTTTTCCTAAATCAGGTCTCGGCTTTAAATACCGTTTGCAGCTAGATAATACAGTAGGCGTAATAGATAGTGATTACTATTACTCAGACAATGAAGGACATATCTTTGTAAAAATAACCAATGACAGCACAGAAAATAAGACTTTAGAACTTAAAGCCGGCGCATCAATCTGCCAAGGTATATTCTTACCGTTTGGTATCACTTATAATGACAATGCCACAACAATTCGTAACGGCGGTTTAGGTTCTACTTCCAAATAAAGAGTATCTGAAAGCTATCCACGAGTCTTTATTAAAATCAGCGTAGTCTTATTTTGCCCAATAAAACAATAACTGTAATAACTTCAAGCCTTCCTAAAAACATCACAAAAGAAAGAATATATTTAACAAAAGGCGTAAAATGTGCAAAATTCCCCTTAGGCCCAATATCAGGGGTTAAACCTGTACCGACACCGGAAATTGTTCCGACTACAGCCCCTAAAGCGGTTGTAAAATCAATACCGCTGAATGTAAGTATTAGTGTAAAAATAAAAATAGCCAACAAGAAGGCCAACAACAAAGCAAAAACAGAAGAAACAATTTTATCGTCAATAACTTTATTGCCCGCTTTCATAATTGTAACTTGATGTGGCGAAAGAGAGGTTGTAATATGTTTCTTCAAAAATGCCATAACCACCTGCCAACGAAAAATTTTAATTGAACCGGTAGTCGAACCGGTACATCCGCCATGCAAAAAAAGTGCTAAAAAGAGCACAATAGCCCAAGAACCCCAAGTAGTATAATCTGAAGAATAAATACCGGCTGTTGTAATTGTGCCGATAACGTTAAAGGCAACAACTCTTAAAACATCTCCAAAAGATTTATCTTGCTTAAACCAAATATAACAAGATAATAGAAGTACATATAAACAAATCAATTTAAGAAAAGTATTAACTTGTGCATTATCAATAACCGATTGCCAGTTTCTTCGTTTGCCGATTAAAATAAAATAAGTAATTGGTAGCGCTCCTAAGAGCATAAAAAAGGCAATAACACATTCAATCGTCAGACTGTTATAAAAAGAAATAGAATCATTTTTAATAGAAAAGCCTCCGGTACTGAGTGTTGAAAGAGCCCATGTAACAGCATCAAACCAATTCATACCGGAAAATTTCAACAAGCATGCACATAAAACATTCAATAAAACATAGACAATAATAATGTCATTGGCAATATAACGGATTTTAGGCAAAAATTTCTCTTCTGTATCAGAATTTTCTCTACTGAAAAGGTGCATACCTCCGGTACCCAAAAAAGGTGAAAGAGCTACGGCGAAAATAATAATCCCGATACCACCTAAGCCGTTAAGCATTGCTCGCCATAATAAAATTGATTTCGGTAAAGCTTCGACATTGGTAAAAATTGTTGAACCGGCAGTAGTAATACCGGCTGTTGCTTCAAAAATTGCATTATGTAACTCACCGGTATAATACCAAAAAGGAATAGCACAAATCAACGGTGTAATAAACCATGAGCAAACAGTGATAAGATAACCTTGTAAGATGGAAATTTTTTGAATTTCGCCATAGTGTGCCAGAAACAAAGCTCCACCAAAAAAAATAGCAATTAATCCGCTTTGAACAAAGGCATAATCTATATGACCGCTATAATAGAGCAAGGCAAATGCCGGTATCATCATCATCGTTCCTAATACCAACATAATAAATCCGTTAAGCATAAAAACCGGTCGCCACATCTATTTTCCCATTCATAAAAAATTAAGATAAAATAAACATAACAAAAAGGGGTTATTTTTCAATACTTACCATTTTTTTCCACAAAATGCTTATCAAAGAGAAATCCAATACCAAATAAAATTAGCAGTAAAGGCAAATACAATAAGAAAAGCGCACAAAAAATTTTGTATGATTGATGGTGTTTTTTGCATTGTTTGACCGAGTAAAAGGACAAAAGCTAAAGGCAACAAAGCGATATAACGAAAATCTTGGTTACACATAAAAGGATGCTTTAGACTTAATAATACCATTCCGCATAAAAGACTTAGAATAAGGGTACAGGAAAACAGCGCTAAAAAAACATTTTTCGTTTTATAAAAAATAGAAAAAAGAGATACCAAAACGAACGCTGTAATGATTTTATAAAACGTTGTGAATATAGGAAAAAGCCATGAAATATTATGTCCGCGGTAAGAAAAGTCATCTTCACCGAATAAAGCTGTTTTGGTTAGTGTTTCCCATAAATTGATGCCGAAGTTATGGTAAAACAAGTCTTGATAAGTAAACATTGGTAAAGGCGAAAACCTCTGCCATAAACTATATTCTGTTAAGCTTAAATGTGGTTGTGGCGGGATAAAGTCATAATGAATATGTAAAAAGAAATACTGATACATTGGCCAAATGGAAATTCCTAAACACAAAAACAAACCAAAAACAGTAAGCTCACTTAAAACCCTTTTAGAACGTTTTTGCCATAAATAATAAAGCAAAGCTGATGCAATGGCAGGTAAGACAAGTATACCCGAAAGTTTTGTTAATGTTGCAGCGGTTACAAAAAGCCATATATAACATAATTTCTTTTTGCTCCCATCTTTTGAATAGAGAAGGGCGTAATATAAAGCTACGGCTTGTAATGGTAACAATAAACAATCATTATTAATAAAACCGGAAATAGCATTATATTCCGGAAAAAAGACCACAAAAGCCAATAAAGAAATAAATATGCTATTAGAAAAATTGAATAATTTTAAAATGCGGGCAGCAATCAGTCCATACCACATCATATAACAAACAAATAATATTTGTAGAGCTTCGTTTATATTATTTTGATGAGAAACAAAAAAATTTCCCAGTCGCATGAAAATAGCAGCTATAAAGAAATGCAGAATAGGGTGATATGTTGAATAACTGGGACGAGTGAGTAGGGGATTTTCATGCCAAAATAAGAAGTTATTTTCTAATATATATTCAAAATAATTATAACAAGAAGCAAAGTCATGTTGAACATCAGAAATTGTAGTATTTGTAACAAAAGAAAGATGAAAAAAGGCAGCAATCCATATTAAATAATATTTATAAGTATCAAAAGAATATGCTGTTCCGCAGTATAATGTTACAGCTAAAAAAAGAATAAATAACCACGGTGCAAAAATTATAGGAGATACGAAATAAGTTATTGCAAAAATTAAAATAGCTGAAATTGTAACAAAAAAAACTTTATCACCGCGAATACCTGTCGGATTAACTATAATAACTAACAATTCGGCCGCTAAAAGATTATATTGTGTACATTGAAAAAGTGTAAGAGACCAAAAAATGAAAAAGGTCATTAAAAAATGCATATATGTTATTTTTCGTACCATGACACATCCTCAAATAGAATTCATTTATTAAGGTAATTGAAAAGAATTCTTAAAGCAAGACAAATTAAAAAAATACAACAAAGAGTTCTAATATTTATCTGGATGCTAAATAACGAGAGAAATATGCTGTACGAGGATCAACTTTTTCGTCATTTAGATGAGTCTCAAAATGGAGATGCGAACCGGTAGATATTCCGGTAGAGCCTACATAAGCAATAGTTTGCCCTTTTCTTACTCTTGTTCCGGGTTTAATCCCTTTGGCATACTTATACAAATGTGCATATGCAGTAGAAAGTCCATGATTATGCTCAATAACCACATATTTTCCATAACCACCATTCCACTTGGCAACTCGCACAACGCCGTCTGCTGGAGCTACAACTGGTGTTCCTAAAGGTGCAGCAATATCAACGCCTGTATGCATTTTACGTCTTCCTGAAAAGGGGTGCTTTCTATAACCATAATTTGAAGAAATATATGCAGAAGCAGATTGAATAGGTTGTACATCTAATAAATAAGGTTGCCTGGTTGTTTTTATTTGTTTTGTATTTTTTTGTTTTGTTTTTTCAGATTTTGATTTTACCTTTTTAACTTTAATATCTATATTTGGCTGTTCATTATCTGTTATTTGTGCTAAACTATCTGTTGATGGAAAAGAAAAAGCTGCGGCAACTTGAGATGGAACTGGTTCGACATATTTGGTATAAAGTGAATGAATATCAACTTTTTTAGGAGTAACAGCGGCTTTACATGCTTGTTTATAACCCCAAAATTCTAAAGCAAAGAAAGGAACAACAATAGCCGCACATTTTAAGGCTTTTTTGCTATTGTCCAAAAAACTAGGAGATAAAGGAATAACTTTCGCTTTAGGTAAGGTAATATTTAATGATTTTTTTAAATCACTCAAATGAACGGCATGGACTTTATAACACTTCTTTATTCCTTTTAACCAATTAAATAATGATTTTTTAGATAAAGTAAATGAAGGCAAATGATACGTTAAATGCTTTTTGGAAGAACATAATGGAACAATAAGTGCTTGAGAAGACGGTTCTTTTTTATCAAAATTATAGTAAGTCGATGCTTTACTTGTTGATTTATTCTTTTGTGTCGATTCATTTAAAAAAGCACTAAAATAAGGCAATTGTTTTTTATCAAAATCAGATAAAAAGTCTGACACAGATCCTTTATATCTTGAAAGATTCATCTTAAAACGGGCATAATCTTTTTTTGCAATATTTAAGTCATTCAATAAAACGGTCAGTTTATCAAAGTTACAATGACGCAATAATTCTTTTGCAGGTTCATCGAGCAATAACAGATTAGTGTGCCCATTTTTCCAATCATGCATCTTTTTTTGTAAAGCTGAAATATCACAAGCTTTTTGAACCGGAGAGGTAATGTTTAATTTTTTTATTTTACAGGGTAGAGGAACACTAAGTTGTTTATTGTTCAACAAAGAGAGAAATTGTTTTTTATAACAGAGTCGAGCATCTGCAACAGCAAAAGGTAACCTCATCTTGTCATTCTTCATAAATTGCTGTGAAAGTGTCAGAATATCTCTGGCATGAGCAGATAAATAATTATTAAGAGCTGTGTCATAATTTTGTTTCAATTGAGCATAAGTATGATAATGCTGAGAAAAGGCTTTAGCAGTAATAGGCACACCTAACGCATTACAAACAGTATGCATTTCCTCAAAAGAACAGATAGATGTTTTATTTTGTTCTAACATATGTACCTCTTACCAAAGTTAACAAACCATAACATAAAATAAACAAAAAATCAACAAATATTTTAAAAAAATAAAATAAGCTATAAAACAGGTTTATTTAAATTTCTTATTATGAGAAACATAACATATATTCATGTAAAATTTACTTATTTGTCAAATTTTGTCGTTTTTAATGCATTAATAATCTAAGATTATTAGCAATAAAATGGCGATTGTGTGTAGCTTGTTTTTTGTTGACAATTATCCGTTGTATTCTATACTCACTGCAAAATATATAGGAGATATGTTATGTCTGCATTATTAGATAAATTTAAGGTAAAATCACAATATGTATTACCTAAAAAAATCTTATCACGGATTGTTGGCAAACTTGCTTCAGCAAAGATGGGAAGTGCAACTACATTTATGATAAGAAGTTTTATAAAATACTATAAAGTTGATATGAAGGATGCTGAAATTAAAGACATAAAACAGTATAAATCGTTTAATGAATTTTTTACTCGTGCATTAACTAAAAAAGCTCGTCCGATAGCTTCTGCATCAAATCTGTTAACCAATCCTGCAGATGGAACAGTCAGCGAATTTGGGGAAATTTATAAAGATGCTATACTCCAAGCCAAGGGCCATTATTACAGTTTAACGGCGTTACTAGGAGGAGATAACAAAGATGCCGATAAATTTATGGGCGGTTCTTTTTTGACAACGTATCTTTCTCCCAGTAATTATCACCGTGTTCACATGCCATTTGATGGAAAACTTGAGAAGATGATTTTTGTCCCAGGAGATTTATTCTCCGTTAATCCTCTAACAGCAAATAATGTTGATAATCTGTTTGCCCGAAATGAACGAGTTATTTGCTTTTTTAAAAATAGTAAAATAGGTGATTTTGCTGTTATTTTAGTAGGAGCAACAATTGTTGCTAGTATAGAAACGGTTTTTGCCGGTACTGTTGCCCCATCTGGCGGACATGAAAAAAATATTTATCATTATGAAAAAGACAAAATAGTACTAAAAAAAGGTGCAGAATTAGGACGCTTTTCGTTGGGAAGTACGGTAATTTGCATCTTTCCCCCGCATAAAATATCATTTTTGGAATCAGTGCAAAAAGGCAAATCTGCTGAAATGGGAACGGCTTTTGCTGAGATAACCAAAAATTAATGCTTATGTTTTTTTATAAAATCTAAAACTTTCTTAAAACAACTGAATGTAGCCGGTGCTGTCCAAAAAGAGACAGAGACCTCTTCAATGCCAAGCTCTTTACAAATTCCGATACGATGATGACCTTGTAAAAGTTGATCTTTAACGCCTAATTTACGATTTAGCATAACAAACATCGGATGATTATAATCATAACCTTTCTTTTTAATTGAATTTTTCAATTTCTCATATCTTTTTTGAGCTTCTTCACGCTCAATATGCCAACGCTTATTATTAAGTTGATATGCATTACTCTCGTTTCTTTCACCGCGAGGTAAATCAGCATTAATAATATCTTTAAGCCGAACTCTGAAAATATCTTGACTGCGAACATAGAAATGTCTTTTAATCGGCTTGACCAAGGTTAGTATCAAACTGATAAAAGCAGGATAAGAATAATAAACAATTTTGGTTTTAATATAATTACCGTCTATTTGCGATAAATCAGGTAATCGAACACAATTAATCGTCCCTTCTTTATGAAGCAATAATATGGCCGTATCCGTAGAAAAGGGGAACTTATATTCTAAATTAATAACCGGTAATTTATGTAAATCTTCGGCCTTAATATAATAAAATTCTGAAGAATAAACCAATCGTTGCATAACTACTCTCTGGATCGTAAGACATTATCTAAGCTCAAGAAACGATGAGCAAGTTGCTCTAAAAAAGCAAAATCGGGTTGAACCCTAAAAATTTTTGCCTTAACATAGCGTAAAAAATCAGCTGTCCAATAAGGATGGTTAAAATTTTTTTTAACAAATTTCCAGTTGGCAGATAAAGCTTTCATATAGATCAACGCTGCAACATCTTTATCCAAATCTTCGTAGTAGTCAAGCAACATATCGTAGTGAGCAAAAAAACGATCGTTATCTAACTGAACAGTATTTTTACTTAAATTATTCGTTTCTTTTGGCACTAACACAACATCAGCAAATATCTTAATAACACCCTTAGCTAGTCTGGCAGCTCTAAGTGGAATACTCTCATCTTGTATAAATACACGCGTATCAGCGCCACCGGCTTTTTGAATGACTTTTCGTCGTATTAACTGTCCCATACGCGTAAAACGCCCTTTTAAAATAGCACGCATAGCATCTTCTTTATAATTGTATTGAAAATCTTCGGACATTTTTTCATGACAAATACTTTCAGGTTCTGCCCCCGTCTTTTTGAAACATCCGTAGACCATATCAGCATTATGTTTTAAGGCTAATTTTAGCATAATTTCCGTAGAATTAAGCGGTAGAATATCATCAGAATCAAGCATCCGAACCCAATCACCATGAGCTAATTTAATTCCTTGATTTATAGAAATAGATGTCCCATTATTTATATTTTTAGTAACTATTGTTACATTTTTTATATTTTTTGTTTTTTTATGAATAATATCAACCGAATGATCACTTGATACATCATCAACAAATATAAATTCAGGATTTTTCAAACCGGTTTGATTTAACAGAGCTTCCAAGACCGCCGGTAAATAATACTCTTTATTATAAACGGTCATAACAAATGAAACATCAATTTTTTTATTACTTACGGTCATAATTCTATCTCATCAAAACACTTGTTGCTATGATATTATCTAAAAAATAATTTGCAACTAAAAAGTTAAAAATTTGCGTGGCTTACTTCATTGTTATCTTTATAAATAACCAAACGTATCAAATTACCTTTTTCATCAAATTCTTTGGAGGTCCCTTGCAATAAATCATTTTTTCTGTAAGCAAGTATATGTGGTTTGCCGTTTTTATAATAAGAGAAAGCCGGACCGTTTCTTTTTCCGTTTACATATTCCGTATAAGCAATAAGGTTATTCTTTTTTGTATAAAAACGAGCCGGGCCGTTTTCTTTACCTTTGGCATAAGTTATAGAACTTTTAACTCCTCCGTGGTCATAGTATTCTTCAAATACACCGTTCTTTTTACCATGAATATAACTTCCTTTTTGCCTTAAATAACCATTTTCATAAAAAGCTGTTTGTCCGCCGTTAAGTTTCCCTTTCTCATAGTTAAAGACTTCATTTTCTTGTCCGTTATCATAATAACTAATGGTTTTACCATGTGGTAAGCCGTTTTTATATTGAGCAACCAAAATAGGGCTTCCTTTTTTATTATATGCTTTATAGATACCATGTATTTTACCATCAACATAATGAATTTCTTCTAATAATTGCATTTTTTTACTGTATTTATGGTAGATTCCTGTAATTGGGCGATGATTGGCATCAACGCGTACATCATTTTCTTCAATAGATGTTTCATCTGTATAAAGAGTGGTAAGTTGTCCTACAGCGCAGTTATTTAGTAAAAGGGAAGCCCAAATCACAAAAAGTATTTTTTTCATCATCAATTCCAATCATAAATTGACACATTAATAAAAAGAAAAAAGATAAATATCAATTTTTTTTATATGATATCCTAAAGAAAACAAAAAGCGTCTGCTAATTACATTATAGGTCAAAATAAAACTTATTTTTTCTTATATCCGACAGCCATAGTAATAACAACCTCTTTTTCATCATCAAATTTTAGAGCTTTATTAACAGCATTTCTGTCATAGGCCCCGCGTACAACACAAGCTAAATTATTCGCACTACAATAAAGTCCTGCATTTTGATACATAGAACCGGCATGCATGTCACCGAATTTTTTATCTTTAGTGACAAATAGTAAATGAACAGGTGCATTAACAGCATAATCTTGTTCTTTTCCGACCAAGCCTCTTAAATCGGTGTTGTCAATTTGTTTTAACAGATTCTGATGAGCATCATAAATATAAACACCGCTTGCAAGTAACACATAAAGTTCCATTTCCTGCAAATTACGCGCCGTTGGTATAACTCGTTTTCCATCATCTGAAGAAATTCCCCAAGTTACCCATAATAAATTACTTAAATCCTGATCAGAGATCATTTGAGTATCAATCATTCTTTCAGCTCTTCTATTTTTTACAGCATCCATTAAAGGTATACCGCCATTTGTTTCCGGTGTTTTTAGTTGAATGTCTGCAGCATAAACGGTTGTCGCACTCAACATAAACAAAACCATCAATAAAAATTTTTTCATAGCAATCTCCGTAATATAATCAGTCTGCCATAAGTATAGACTTAAAAAATAAAAAAACAGTAAAAAATGAAATTGTGGCAAAAATAACTTATTACTTGCGAAATCATTAAAAATATGCAAAACTGTAAACATTATAAAATCCGAAACGGAGAGAACAATGGCAAAAGAAAAAATTTACATGGTAACAGGTGCGGCAGGAACAGTCGGGCAGCATTTATTAACACATTTGGTCAATAATGGTTGTAAGGTATTAGCAATAGGGGATACATCGGATTCGTTCTCTCCGGAAGTGTTAAAAAACCGCCATATAAAAGTAACGACGGCTTTGCCGATATGTGCGGAACATTTTAAAAAAAATGATGTACAATTTTGCTTTGGTGATATGGGAGATATATCTTTTTGGGCTTCAGTTTTTGCCGCAGCAGATAAAGGAAATATTGAAATTGAATTTCTTTTCCATCTTTCAGGTAATAAACTCATACAAAAACACTCTCCGGCAGCCTATCATCCGGAATATGGAGCTGCAGTAAATTTACTGGAAGTAGCCAGAGCTTATTGGCAGGAACATAAAAAAACATTTAAAGGTTTCTTTTATGCCGCGGATACAGGTAAAAAAACATCTAAACAGATTGAAAAGTTGATTGAAAAAATAAAAGAAAAAGATAATTTTCCCGCTGTTATTTATTACACTTCTCCAGTTACAATGATAGGCAACGGATATAACGGAAAGACACCTTTTTCTTTACTTTATAGAGTTGTAACCCCAATAAAACCGGTAAACGGTCAGCTGGCATGGAAAAAAGAAGCAGATGATGAGTTAAGTTATATTGCCGGTTTAAAAAAGGCGACAGATAAAATTTTAACTCAGATAGCCGAGAAAAAAAAGATTACCTTAGAGAATTAATGCCTAAAATGCTTTTGTCAAAAAAAAATAATTATTTTCTTACAATGGGTTAATTTTATATATTTTCAAGCCGACAAAAAACAATTGACAATATTATAATTTTTTGTTAATAAAAAAAGCGAAAGTTTACTATTTTATTAACCAATTATTTATCTTATTAATTATGAAGAAGTTTTTATTCGCGGCTGCGATAGCGATAGTATTGGCAGCCTTTATCGGTTCTTGCACTCAGAAAAAAGAAGAAACAAAGGTCCCTGAGGGTACCCCCATCGGCGCGCTCTTCTTGGTGACAAAAGATGATAGCACCAAGGTGCTAAAAGACAGCACAGGTTATGGAATCGGTGACATCTACACGGATGTATCAATTGATTCCAACGGGTTCATCGTCGCAGTCAAGCAAGATGGCGATATGGACTTGATGACCGCCAAGGGGGCAACATTCGCCCACTGTACAGAATATAGCATTCTGCCTTACTACCAGACCACCGACAAGGCCAGCGACAAGAAATTCGTCGCCACCACGGTTGGAAGCAACGGTAACCACCTGGCTTTTGATTTTGATACCCAGAAGCGTCTGGTTGACGTGGAGGGTATCAAAGACGTCACATTGCCACTTGACAATGGCTATGTGATATTTAAGATTAAAGGTAAGTGGGGTGTGGCCAAGCAGGATGCCTCAGAGCCTCTTTTTGGGGCTACGGCTACGGCTGTCGGCGTAGTTACCACTACGCAGGGAAGGATATATTTTTATATCCAAAACTCACAAGGCTCTGGGCTGTATGATGAAAAGGGAGATGGCATTAAATACGCCACTCCAAAAACGATTGGCGGAAAAGAACTCTGGAAAGTGGGGTCATGTTTTGCCCGTGTGGTTAATAATATTTGATCTCAACACAAACAAGAAACTCCCGTTCCGTAAGGTTCGGGAGTTTCTTGTGCCTGCTATAAATATAATCTTTTTTCAATACCAACAGTTGTCGATTCACTATGTCCTGAATAGAGCAGGGTATTATCCGGTAATTTAAGCACTTTTTCTTTAATACTGCTTATAAGCTGTTGATAGTTTCCTCCCGGCAAATCTGTTCTGCCGTAACTGCTCTTAAAAATCGTATCGCCGGTAAAAGCTATATGATTTTCATCATCATAATAAAGTACACTATCTGCGGTATGACCTGGAGTATGAATAACTTTAAGTTTAATATTTCTTTCTTTATCTGTAACCACTTCTTCATCTTGCAAATATTGTGCATTATATAAACAAATTTCTTCACTCCAAACCGCGGAAAGATTCATTTCTCCGTTTTCTAAATAATCTTTACCGTTCTTATGAATATAATATGGAATTTGTAATTCTTTAGCAATTTTCTCTACTGCACCGATATGGTCAAAATGTCCGTGTGTCAGTAATATTTTCTCGATTATCCAGTTATTATCTTTTATTATACTTAAAAGTCTGCCGGCTTCTGCTCCTGGATCAATTAAAAATCCGTGTTGCGAGCTCTCATCAATATAAAAATAGGCATTAACGGTAATCATTTCCGTAACCGGTATTTGTTTAACAAACATCTCATTCCTTTTTAAAATATCATAACCATAGCAAAGTCTAAATATAAAATATTTAAATAATGTAAATATAAAAAAGCCGGAATAAATTTCCGGCACATTCTTTTACGAATATTAAAATTATTGCTGAACGGTAGCTGATTCTACATCAATTTCAATATTTTCATTTCCGTTGCGATCAATTTCCCCCATTATTTGTACAGTACTTCCGGGAGTAGCCGCAACTCCAACCCAATCATCGTTATCAATTTCAACAATAACTTCACCGCTATTGTCTTTTAACTTGTATTTTTCATTTCCTAGATTTTCTGTAATCGTCCCGATAATCATAACGTTTGAATCATCAGGCATTTGCATGGCTTCGCTAATAGTAACGGCCGTCATATTAGAATTATCAGCCATATCGTCAGCTTGCACTTGTAAAGCATAAACACCTAAACCGGCTAACAAAACAACAAATATTTTATTCATCATAAACTCCTTAAAATCATTATACCGTACACATAAATAGTAATGGTCAGATGATATTTCAATAAAACTATATTTTAACAAATAAAAGAAAAGAGACAAGATTGATATCTTACCTCTATTTTTTTTAACTCAGTTTGTTTTTTAAGCTCGCCAATCTTTCGATTCTATCTTTTGTACTCGGGTGAGTCGCAAAAAGATTAGAAAAACCGTTGGGAATTCCGCTGAAAGGATTGACAATAAACATATGCGCCGTTTGTGAACTCGCAGCTTGCATTTGATAATGTTTTGCAAAATCTTCTAATTTGGAGAGCGCAGACATCAACCACTCCGGATGTTTTGTTAAACGAGCAGCGCCTTCATCTGCAGCATATTCGCGTGTTCTGGAAATAGACATTCTGACAATCATCGCGGCAATAGGCATTAATACGGCAGCAATCAAAATAGCCGGATTTCTAGATCTGGAAGTGTTTTTGGAATTTATTAGGGAAATTTTTCCCAAATAAGCAACCGCTCCGGCAAACACAGCAGCAATAGATCCGGTTAAAATATCATAATGTTTAACATGACTCATTTCGTGCGCTAAAACACCTTCAATTTCTTCTTTAGAAAGGCTCTGTAATAAACCTTGTGTAGCAGCAACGGCTGCATGTTTAGGATTTCTTCCTGTGGCAAAAGCATTAGGAACTTGTTCCGGAATAATATAAACTTTCGGCATCGGTAAATCGGCTTCTTTTGCCAAACGCTGCACAATATCATAAAGCACAGGTTCACTTCTTTCATTAACCTCTTTAGCCTTATATTGTTTCAAAACCAATTTATCACTAAAGAAATATCCGTAAAAATTCATAGCTAAGGCTGCCCAAAAAGCAACTCGCATACCTTCTTCGCCGCCTAAAAGGTTGCCGACAAACATAAAGATTAAAAATAAGCAACCCATCAGGCATAAAGTTCTAAAACGTCCCATAGTAAAACCTCTCTGAAATATTTTAACAATGAAAATAATCTAAAACATTTTTTTTATTTCGCAATATATAATTGACAAGAAAATAAAAATCTTTTAAAAAAAGGTCGTTAGAGATTTAATATAATCTTAAAGATTAACAAATATAGTGCAAATATTATAATTCAGGTTCGCTTGAATGTAATATTTTGTCTTAACATTTTAGAGGAAAACAATATGTCAGCAGTAAAAAAGATTAGTAAAGCGGTATTACCCGCTTTGTTGGTTATGTTTGCGGGGCTGAAAGGCGCTTTTGCTTCAGAAATTGATTTAAAAGTTCCAATGTTGGATGTTGATTATAATATCTGGGGAGTAGCGATTAACGGCGCACAAATTCTGACTTACGGTCTGGGTATCTGTGTATTAGGTTTGATTTTCGGACTTTATGAATTCATAAAGATAAAGAAAATGCCTGCACATGAATCAATGTTAAAAATTTCAAATTTGATTTATGAAACCTGTAAGACTTATATGAAACAACAAGCAGTACTTCTTTTGATATTAGAAGTATTTATTGCTGTTTGCATTTTTTATTACTTCTTTTATCTAAATAATACTCCGTTACCGAAAGTATTGACCGTTTTAGGTTGGTCTATATTAGGTATCTTAGGTTCGTATTGTGTGGCATGGTTTGGTATGCGTATTAATACCTATGCAAACTCTCGCACTGCCTTCTTATCCTTAAAGGCTAATCCTTACAACGTACAAAATTTACCATTGCGTTCAGGTATGTCTATTGGTGTTTTATTAATTTGTGTTGAATTAATAATGATGATTATCATTTTATTATATGTAGACAGAGAAAGCGCCGGTGCATGCTTTATTGGTTTTGCAATTGGTGAATCTTTAGGCGCTTCGGCATTGCGTATTTGCGGCGGTATATTTACCAAAATTGCCGATATTGGTGCGGATTTAATGAAGATTATTTTCCGTATTGATGAAGATGATGCCAGAAATCCTGGAGTTATTGCCGACTGTACCGGTGATAATGCCGGTGACTCAGTCGGACCTACTGCTGATGGTTTTGAAACTTACGGCGTAACCGGTGTTGCTTTAATTTCATTTATTGTTTTAGCTGCCGGTATGCAATATATTTCAAATGGTGATTTAGCTTTAATGCAAAATGGTATAGATATTCAAGCACGCTTAATTGTTTGGATTTTCACTATGCGTGTTTTAATGATTTTAACGTCACTGGCCGCCTATGCAATTAATAATATTGGTTGCAAAGCCATATTTGGTAAAGCAAAATCATTTAACTTTGAAACACCTTTAACATCATTGGTTTGGGTTGCTTCTATAATTTCTATTATGATGACATTTGGGGTATCATATATCATGATTGGTGATATGGGGCCTGATTTATGGTGGAAATTATCGGTTATCATAAGTTGCGGAACATTCGCAGCAGCAATTATTCCGGAATTTACCAAAATCTTCACTTCATCAAAGTCTCAACATGTACAAGAAATTGTAAATGCCAGTCGTGAAGCCGGTGCATCATTAAACATAATTTCAGGTATTATTGCCGGTAATTTCTCAGGTTTCTGGAAAGGTTTGGTAATGGTTGGTTTAATGGCCGTCGCTTACTTTACTTCTAAAGAAGGTCTGGATGCATTTATGGTTTATCCGACAGTATTTGCTTTCGGTTTAGTTGCATTTGGTATGTTGGGCATGGGACCGGTTACCATTGCCGTAGACAGTTATGGTCCGGTAACAGATAATGCTCAATCCGTATTTGAATTATCTCAAATAGAGCAGATTAAAGGTATCAAAAAAGAGATTGAAAAAGATTATGGCTTTACACCTGATTTTGAGACCGGAAAGCAATTATTGGAAGAAAACGATTCTGCCGGTAACACCTTTAAGGCAACTGCTAAACCTGTGTTGATAGGTACAGCAGTGATTGGTGCAACAACGATGATTTTCTCAATCATTTTATTGTTAAATTTACAATTAAACCTGCTTGATCCGAATGTATTGTTTGGATTGATGTTAGGTGGGGCAATCATTTATTGGTTCTCCGGTGCATCAATGCAAGCGGTTTCAACCGGCGCTTACCGGGCTGTAAATTACATCAAAAAGCATATTAAACTGGATGGCAAAAAAGCAGCATCAATCGAAGATTCAAAAAATGTCGTTCGTATTTGTACAATATATGCACAAAAAGGTATGTTAAATATCTTTATTGTCATATTCTCATTTACAATAGCTTTCGCTTGTTTTGATGCAAATTTATTTGCCAGTTATTTGATTTCAATTGCTGTTTTTGGTTTATATCAAGCATTATATATGGCGAATGCCGGAGGTGCTTGGGATAATGCCAAGAAGGTTGTTGAAGTTGATCTGCATGAAAAAGGTTCAGATTTACATGCGGCAGCAGTTGTTGGCGATACAGTTGGTGATCCGTATAAAGATACATCATCTGTTGCGCTAAACCCAATTATCAAGTTTACAACGTTGTTTGGGTTATTGGCTGTAGAAATGGCTGAAAGTGCACCGCGCTGTGTATCTTTATCATTAGGCATAGCTTTCTTTGTTGTAGGCTTATATTTCGTCTGGCGGTCATTTTACCGTATGCGAATTGAGTCAACCAAAGATTAATGCAAAGAAAAAGCGGTCAGAGAAATCTGGCCGCTTTTTTTATACAGAAAGCCACCCGCAAGGGGTGGTCTTTTTAATTTTCGCTCGCATACTCATACCACAAGGGAAAACCTAAATAAAAGTAATGGGCGTCGAGCCGCCTCGACTGGTTGCGCGCGACTAACAAAAAACGGAAACTTATACCAAGTTAACATATTGATTTTTAATGATAATTCAAATATGCATAAAATCACGATATTTCACCAATCTCCGCCCATCAAAAAATAGAAAATATTATTGAAATTAAAAATAAATAAGTTAATATGAAAAAAACATTAAGAGGGGTGAAATGTTTAGATTGTTTTCTCTATTAAAAAAAGAAATAAAACCATATAATAGCGGATATTTGCCAGAGCTGGATGGGCATCAAATACATTATGTGGAAATAGGTAATCCAAATGGCAAAATTGTATTATCTTTTCACGGTGGTCCTGGTGGAAGATCAAATCCACAACGAGCAGATATTTTTGATTTAAAAAAATACAGAGTCATTATGTTTGACCAACGTGGTTGCGGTCAAACTATTTCTAAGGATTTATTATATAAAAATACGATACAACAAACTGTATATGATGCCAAACGTGTATTAGATTTTTTAGAGATACAGGAAAAGGTGATTATACACGGATGTTCTTTTGGAACAGCTTGTGCATTATTGTTTGCAAGCCAATACAAAGATAAAGTTGCAAGTATTGTTCTTTTGAGTGTCTTTTTGGGCAATACAGAATATGTGCACATGTTTGATGAAGTTTGCGCATTGTTTTATCCTGAGATAAAGCCGCTGTTTTTTAAAATATCGCAAGGAGAAAATGCTATTGATTATTTTTATCAGTGCGCTATTTCAAATGATGAACAAAAGCAAAAAATAGCTTTACAATATTACGGAGCAATAGAGCACTTAATGGGATCAACTAAATGTACTTTTCCAGAAATAGAGGAAATTAATCAATGGAAGTTAAATAGTTTTAGGGTTTATATGCATTATATACAAAATAAGATGTTTTTACAAGAAAACGAGCTATTGGATATAGCTAGTACATTGGAAAATATTCCTGTATATATTTTTCATAATCGCTTAGATATGGTATGTCCAGTAGTTAACGCGTATGTTTTAAGTAAAAAGATACCTCAAGCGCATTTGCGTATAGTTGAAGACAGTGGACATATCAGTAAAAAGATGTTTGACTGTGCACAAACAACATTAACGACCATCTGAAAAATAAGTTGAAGATAAAGAGTTTGTTTGTTCCATAAATGGAGATTGCGTTAAACGTATACTGCCATTTTTTGAGAATAGTGTAGCATTTATTCCAATAGGTATTGTGAGTTTATATGTACAATGCCCCAAAGGAAAACCATAAAATAGATTATCAATGTCGTATTTTTGTTTTATTTGATTAAGAAATTTGAAAATTTCTATTTTTTTCTTAGTATCAGGAATAGGATTGCTTCTATCGCATATAGAACTGAAAATGATTGCGGATGCTTCAGAAAGTGGAGATGTTTTATTGATAAGATCCAAATAATGTTCAACATTTTCAAGTGTCGTATCTATCGTATCCAAAAAGAGCAATCTGCCTTTTAGGTTTTGCATCAATCCTATTTTTTGCAACAAAACAAGAGAGGGTAAAGAAATAACAGAGATATTGCCGCAAACAAAATCATTTGAACTTAATGAGATATAATGATTATCCTGACGTTGTTTTTTTAATTTTTCAGTTTTTGCATAAATATTGGGGATTTCTGGACTTATTGATCCTTTATCAATAGTCATGGCACGCTCATAGTTGCTCATACCTTCAAAAGAAGTATATATGGTTGAGAGAATACGCCAAAAATTAACAATATTATACTGAACTTCCCGTTTTGAAGACCGATCATTTAAAAAATTAAGATGAGGGGCGTGAAATGTAACTATATGAGAATTTTCAGAGATAGCTGTCAATAATGATGAAATATAACTGTATCCACAAATTATTTTAGGATGCTTATTTATTTTATCGAAATCAAGTTTAGCAAGTATATCATAAATTGCAGGCCCACCACAAATAGGAAACACAGCTTTAACAGCATCATCACAAAAAGCATCTATTAATGCGTGGCATCTATTTTCAGGAGATTGCCAATTTTCGTTAATAATATTATTTTTAACATTTAACCCTAAATGTCTGAGATAATCTATAACATAATATTCCTGATTACGAAAACATTCAGGCAATGGACCAGCCGGATTTACTAAAGCCACTGTATCTCCTGATACAATTTTATGTGGTATGTATTTAATATTATTCATTATTTACAATATCCAAAATTTTTTGCATATGTTCGTCATCTACGCCATATTGCTTTCGTGTATCAGCGAAGAAATTATTTTCTATAAAGTTATTATCATCTTTTATAAATTGTGATATTTTAATTAGAGATGACTTAGTATTTTGTTTATACTCACGCATTTTAGCATACACACAGTTTCTCAAAAAGACAGTTTCCGAACAAGACAGTGATGAAAATTTACTCTTATCTAATTCAACAGCTAACTCTTCGCGTATTTTTTTCATTATTTGAAGATAAGAAATATTAGCAGATTTAATATCTCCGTTATCAATGTGTAGCAAAAGTTCATTGAAATTAATATCATTTAAAATTTTATATCCGAAAGAAATAGAAACATCAGGAGCATCAATTATACAATCCTTTTTTATTATAGAGTTAATATCGTTTTTTATAAAAGAAAAAAAATTATGAACCATATCATCATCAGAACAGACACCTATTGCAAAAATTTCTTCGCCAGAAGGAATAAAGGCAAAATCAGTTATAGATGTATACTGGTCAATATAGTGTTTAATAGTAGCTCCAATTATTCTGTTATATATATCAACCAAGTTTTCAGCCATTGGTCTACCTCGTTGAGATACAAATATACCAAGATTGTCAATATCACCGGTAATGGCAAAAATTGAATTTTTTGAAGAATCATATTTTTGTATAACTTGAACTATTTTTTTACTCCAAATTCTAATCATATAATCTCCTTACAGATATTAAAAATTATATAATTAAGAATATAGAAAAGAACAAAAAAAGCAAGAATAAAATACCATTGGCGGTTTCATAAGAATAACCTCCATACTTCTGGCTAGATTTCATGGGTAGTGAACCAACTCCTTCGTTGCTTCAAGCTATTCTCTATAACCAATAAAAAACCACCCGCAAGGGGTGGTCTTTTTGTATCCTGAAAACCCCGCGTTAGACGCGGGGTTCAGTAAAGCTTATAGCGGTGAAGTTGTCAATGCGCTCCAATTAGGTTAAAATTTTGCGGTCTGCCAAGACGCAAAATACCTAATTGGAGGTCAATTATGAAAACTGACATAGATAGATTAGCACATACAACATGGAATTGTAAATACCATATTGTATTCGCACCAAAGTATCGTCGTAAAGTGTTTTACGGTGGTAAACGCAATGAAATAGTAAAAATATTAAAAGAACTATGCCGTTGGAAAGGTGTAGAAATATTGGAAGGAGAAGCTTGTCCAGACCACATACACATATTAGTAAAGATACCACCCAAAATGAGTATTTCAGGATTTATGGGATTCTTAAAAGGAAAGAGTAGTCTCATGATATATGAAAAATGGAGCAACATAAAATACCAATACCGAAACAGAGAATTTTGGTGTAAGGGGTACTATGTTGATACGACAGGTAAGAATACCGAAAAAATCATGGAATATATCAGAAATCAGCTTAAGGAAGATCAAATCGCCGAACAGCTGACAATGGATTTGAACGACCCGTTTACGGGTAAGTAGTAACAGATTGCGTCTGGCAGACGCTAAGCAACCCCGTTCAGGGGTTGCCAGTGGTAAAGGCTTATAGCCGCATATGAAGAACCCCGCGTTTTACGCGGGGGTTTCTTTTTAATTTTCGCTCGCATACCCATACCACAAGGGAAAACCTAAATAAAAGTAATGGGCGTCGAGCCGCCTCGACTGGTTGCGGGAGAAGGATTTGAACCAACGACCTTCAGGTTATGAGCCTGACGAGCTACCGGGCTGCTCTATCCCGCGATAAATAACGTTGTAACAAACAACACGCCATATATAAACACGAAAAAAATAATTGTCAATAATATTTTTTAAGCTTTTGCATAAAAATTTTTTCCATGTTAAACTCACGACATTACTAAAAACACAAAGGAAAACAATATGACAGACAGCTGTGAAAAAGAGCAACTGAAGATGCATAATAATCCGGAGCGAAAATTAGGGATTGTTGCCGGTGGTGGAGAGTTGCCGCATCAAGTCATTGAGTGGTGCCGTCAATATAAACGCGCATACTTTACCCTGGCTATCAAAGGAAATGCTGATGAAAAATATTTTACTAAAGAGATTCCTCATGAATGGATAAGAATAGGACAAGCCGGTACCGGTTTTAAAAGGATGAAAGAAGAAGGTGTCAAAGATATTGTTTTAATTGGCACAATCAAGCGTCCTACTCTGGCAGAATTAGTTCCTGATCTACGCACGACGGCTTTTTTTGCCAAAATAGGTGCTAAATCATTAGGCGATGACGGAATATTGCGCGCATTAGTAAAAGAGATTGAACAAGAAGGGATGAAGGTTGTCGGTATCCAGGAAGTCGTGCCTGATTTATTGGTAAAAGAAGGTGTTCTAACTAAAAAATCTCCAAACAATGAAGATGAAGAAGATATTAGAAGAGGTATTGAGGTAGCATCTGTGTTAGGTCGTTTAGATGTCGGACAATCCGTAATTGTACAACAGGGGCTTGTGCTAGGGTTGGAAGGAATTGAAGGTACAGACAAATTAATTTTACGCTGTGCAGATTATAAACGTAAAGGCAAAGAACCGATTTTGGTAAAATTGCGCAAGCCTCAGCAAGATTTCAGAATAGATTTGCCGACGATTGGTATTAATACAATAGAAAATGCACATAAAAGCGGTTTGAAAGGAATTGCTGTTCACGCCGGTAACACCCTGATTGTCAATGAAAAAGAAGTAATCAAATTAGCTGATAAATACGGCATTTTTATTGAGGGAATTATTCCATCGGAGTATAGTTCATGTTGATATATCTAATTGCCGGAGAACCTTCAGGAGATATGCTGGGAGCACGTCTAATGCGTGCTTTGAAAGAAAAACTGCCAAATATCAAATTTGCCGGTGTCGGTGGTGATAATATGGAAAAAGAAGGCATGGTCTCACTATTTGATATCTCTGACTTGGCAATAATGGGGATAGTAGAAGTTATTCCGAGTATTCCGAAAGTTTTACGCCGAATAAGAGAAACAGTAGCTGATATAAAAGAAAAACAACCGGATGTCGTGATAACCATAGATAGTTGGAGTTTCTCTGCTCGTGTACACAAAGCTTTACGCAAAAAAGGAATTAAAATTCTGCAGATGCATTATGTTGCTCCACAGGTTTGGGCCTGGAAAAAAGGTAGAGCCAAAACAATGTATAAATACATAGATCACCTATTGACTTTATTTCCAAATGAACCGGCTTATTTTACTCCATATCATCTACCATCAGACTTTGTTGGACATCCTGTTATCGAGAGCTCAATGATAACGGCGGATAAAACAGAATTCATTATAAAATATAAAATACCGGCAGATAAAAAAGTTGTTTTAATATTGCCGGGGTCTCGTCATAATGAAGTTGCAAATCTCCTGCCGATATTTTTAGACGTTATTGCTGAACTAAAAAAAGAAAATACGAAATTATTTTTTGTTTTACCAACAGTTAAAACTGTTGAAAAACGTGTGCGTCAAATAGTTAAAGAAAAAGGTTTAGATATTTTAATAATTAACACTCAAAGTGAGCGCTATGCGGCAGCACGAGCTTCTATAGCAGCTATTGCAGCTTCCGGAACAGTTGCTTTGGAATTAGCTGTTGTTAATGTTCCGCATTTAGTGGCTTATAAAGTACCAGCATTAACGGCGTGGTTAGCTAGGCTTTTTACCAATATAAAATATGTAAATTTAACTAATATATTATTAGATAAGCCCATAGTACCGGAACTATTGCAAGAAAATTGTGTTAAAGAAAAAATTATGAGAACAACAAAAGAATTACTTGATACAAATTCTCATCTTTATCAAACAGAGCAACAAGGATTCAATGAACTAAGAGCAAAGCTTGGTATGGGAAAAGAAAAACCGAGTATGCTAGCGGCAGAAATTATTATACAATCCATAGAAGGGTATAAACAAAAGTGATCTGGTGGTTAAAGAAACAATTCTTACGGATAAAATTATACGCTGCAGAAAATTATCAAAATGAGGCAGAAAGTTTAATCATGTGGTATGCAGTATGTTATGCTTTAGGTGCGGCTTTATATTTATCCTTACCATTTGAAATATCAGCAATAGCAACAGTCATCTTTCTTGAAATAGCGCTATTAATGCTATATTTGACAAGAAAAAAAGAAAATCTATTCAAACTGTTAACATATATAACTATTTTTATTTTAGGACTTAACGTGGCTAAAGCAGATGCTTCGTATCAGCAATTTAAAATAGAGAAAAATATACCTGAAATTAGTTATTTACACGGTCATATAGAAGATCTTGATTATAATTCTGCCGGTAAAACCCGTATAACATTAAATCAGGTTGATGATTTTGAACATAGTATGAAAGGAAAATTTCGTATTAGTACAAAACAAAAATTGCCTTGGCTGCAAAAAGGAAAATGTATAGAACTGATAGCACAATTTCCGCAGAATTTAAGTACAAATCCTATAGGTAATTATAATTATGAACGAGCACTTTTTTATCAAGGAATAAGCGCCGGTGGATATGCTATTAGTCCTATTTTTGCATCTGTATGTGAAAAAAAATCTTCAGGATTTATGCAAAAAATAGAAAAATGGCGTGAAACGATATCGAAAAAAATAATATCCACAACCAAATCGGAACAATCAGGTATAATTGAAGCATTAACTATCGGCAATAAAAGTCACATATCATCGGATATAACACAAAATTATCGCACATCTGGATTGGCACACGTTTTAGCTATATCCGGTATGCACATGGGAATTATCTTATTATTGGTATTTTTTATAATCAGGTTACTGTTAGCACCGATCAGTGCTGGGCAATACGATACACGAAAACCGGCAGCAATAGTGTCTATGTTTTTCGGATTAGGCTATTTTTTAATATCAGGTCAAAGTATTTCTTGTTTGCGTGCTTTTATTATGACATTAATTATTCTATTGTCAGTTTGTTTAAATCGACGTGCAATTTCCATTCGTTTATGGGCTTTTGCTCTATTCATAGTTGTTAGTATCAATCCTTCTTCAGTTATAACACCTGGTTTTTTGATGTCTTTTGGTGCTGTATTAGGACTTATATCTTTTTATGAAGCAAAAGCCGAAAAAATAAAATTATGGTATGAAAAACAAACCATTTATGGAAAAATTGGTACATATTTTCTGGGAGTGATCATCACAGATACCATCGCTAGTTTGATGACTTTGCCGTATAGTTTATACTACTTTCATCAAGTATCCGTCTATACGACATTAGGTAATCTCTTAGCTGCACCGATAATTGCTTTTTGGTTAATGCCGATGGTGTTATTGTTTTTAGTCAGTTTACCGCTTGGCCTTGCAGACTATACAATCAGACCATTAGCATCATCTGTAGATGTATTAAACAAAATAACCGCATATGTATCATCATTAGCTGGTGCCCATAGTGGCGAAAATCTGGCACAAATGCCTGATTTCGGAATTTTAATAATAACTATGGGACTGTTATGGTTATGCATATGGCAACAGAAATGGCGCTATTGGGGATTTGCTTTAATCGTCAGCGGTTTTATAAGTTTTTATTTTAGCCCTAAGGTTGATTTCATTTTTGATAAAGGCGGTAAAACTTTTGCCTGTCGAGGCGATGATGGTAGATTATATCCAACACCATGGATACATAATAAGTTTTTAAATCATCAGTGGACTAAGCAAGATAAGTTTGATAAAAACAAAACAACAGAGAGTTTGATTTGCACAAAGCAGCAATGCATCTGCCAAAAACGTATAAAATTCACAAAAGGAAGAGTTTTATTAGACAATAAAACCATTACTTTGAAAGAAAGCGGTTTTATTGATTTAAACAGGGGAGTTGTTTATTCGCCCAAAAAAGCAAAACGCATATGGAATTACTAGGGCTTATTGATATGATATTTATTTTTTAGATTTTAATTTACCAGTAATATTTTTCAGAGAATTCTCAACAGCTTTGTTAATATCTTCTTGCTTTACTTCTTTACCATTCCAAGATTTAATTGTCTGTTTCATAATGTCCTGTGCCGCTTTAATTTGTTCATCTTTTAAGCCGGCCTTGCGACCGTTTTGTTCAATCTTTTCCATAATAGCATCATTCGTTGCTTTATATTCTGCCTGTTTGCTCCAATTATCAAAATCAATATAAGCAATTACCAATAAAATAGCAAAAAAGACTAAAGATAAAAAACGAAATTTATGAATTATTCTAACATTATCTTGACCATAAGTTTCATCTTCTTTATTTGCCTCACCATAGATATTACTTTCCTTAACTGTTTCTTTTGATAACAAATGAACTAATAAAGCAATCCACAATAGAACAAAGAATAAAGACCAATAACCTATGAAAAAAGCTGAAAAAGGTAATACAAGAAAAATTCCAAGATAGAGCAGGGCATTTTTGTTAATATCATGCAATCGTCTTACTATAACGGCAATTGCCGGAATTAATGAAGCAAACATATAATACAAAGCGAGCGGAATACCAACATAACGACCTAAAGCAACCAATAATAATAAAATAACACCGAAAGCAGTATAAAACCCCCAGAACTCTAACCTTGTTGCCCGTCCGCGAAAAAGTAAATAGCGTTCTGTGATACCACGAATATAGTAATCAAAAGCATCCCCCCACGCAGATTTCATATTTCTTTTATCAATTGCATTTTTTTTAATTTGTATTGGCTGTTCTTTAACATCTTTCTCTGCCAAAATATCTTTATCTTTAATCAGCATTACTTTTTCTCCTTAGATGTCTCAGATTTTGTATCACCATCATTTGTATCTTTTTTAGATGTTTTCGCATCAGCAAGCAAAATTTCCTTTTGTTCCGGTTCTGACTTCTTTTTCTTTTCAGTTTTACCATGCGTAACGGAACTGTAAAAGAAATCATACATCTTAAAATAAACAATAGAGTAAAAAACCAATAAGATAGTCCTTATCAATTCTACAAAAATCGGACTGATATACTTTAAAGGGAACAATGCAAGAACTAAAATCAAAAAAGAAATAAAAATAATTGCACCGATTTGTATAATATTTCCTTTTGTTTTTACATAAGTCATCAATAAAGAACGATTTTTTCCGCTAATTTCAGAAACAAAAGCAAAAGAAGGAATAACAAAAAAGACAATAACCAATATAAACATTAACAGATACTTGATAATCTGCCAGGTCGCACTTTTTATAATTAAACCTACAACCAGTTTACCGCCAAAAAGAAAATCAGAAATAAACCCAAAACCAAAATTAATCAAATAACTGCTTAATGAAAGAATAGCAACAAAAAGTAAAACCGCTGTAAAAAAGCGAACAGTTGCTACAAAAAATATATGTATATCCCACAAAATTTTCTGCTTATAATAACAACCGGCTGCAAAATATAAGAAAAGATAATAATAAGGAATCATTAATATCTTGAAAGAAGTAGTTCCTATAAACATCGGCATAAGACTGCCTAAAAAATAGAAAACTGTTAAGAAAGTAAAAGCACCTAAATGCGTAACAACATAATGCAATGCATCAATATAAACTTTTTTAACAGACAATTTTTCTTGCATAACAAACCTACTTATGTCTTTTTTCCATATATTCCGTCAACCAATGAATATTATATTGCCCATCAATAAACTCATTTTGCGATATAATTTCTTGGTGTAAAGGAATGGTCGTTTTAACCCCCATAATTATAAATTCTTCTAATGCACGTCTTAATCTCATCAAAGTTGCATTACGAGTTTTAGCATGTACAATTAGTTTAGCAATCATGCTATCATAGAAAGGCGGAATAGAATACCCTGAATAGATTTCTGAATCAACACGGATGCCAAGTCCGCCTGGTGCATGCCATTCTGTGATTTTTCCCGGACAGGGTGTAAATGTTTCAGGGTCTTCAGCATTAATACGGCATTCAATAGCATGCCCTCTAAATTGAATATCATCTTGTGTATAACCGAGTGCGGCTCCCGAAGCAATACGAATTTGTTCTTTAACAATATCAATTCCTGAAACTGCCTCTGTAATCGGATGTTCAACCTGCAAACGCGTATTCATTTCTAAGAAATAAAATTTGCCGTCTTCATACATAAACTCCAATGTACCGGCATTTTGATATCCTATTTTTTGAATAGCTTTACAAACAATATTACCAATTTCTTCGCGTTGTGACTGGTTTAGAGCAGGAGAGGGACACTCTTCAATTACCTTTTGATGATTACGCTGGATAGAACAATCGCGCTCTCCTAAATGAATAACATTTCCATATTTATCCGCCAAAATTTGTATTTCAATATGGCGTGGATGTTGCAAATATTTTTCCATATAAACGACATCTGAAGGAAAAGCTGCTTTTGCTTCCGCTTTAGCCATCGTATATGCCTCAGCAATTTCTTCATCAGAAAAAGCAACCTTCATCCCTTTACCGCCGCCACCGTCTTTAGCTTTAATAATTACCGGATAGCCGATTTTATTAGCCCAAGCCTTAGCATCTTCGATACTTTCCAAAGCATCAGAGCCAGGCGTAATAGGTAATCCTGCATCAATAGCGGCTTGACGAGCTGTAATTTTATCTCCTAAAAGGCGCATCTGCTCTGCGGTCGGTCCGATAAAAGTAATACCATGTAATTCAACCATTTCGGCAAAATCAGCATTCTCAGATAAAAATCCGAAACCAGGATGAATAGCGTCTGCTCCTGTAATCAAAGCAGCCGAAATAATTGCTTGTTTATTTAAATAAGATTCTGAAGAACGTGCAGGACCGATACATACAGCCTCATCTGCCAAACGTACATGCATGGCATTAGCATCGGCTTCTGAATGTACAGCAACCGTATGGATACCCATTTCACGGCAAGCTCTGTGAATTCTCAAAGCTACTTCACCACGGTTAGCAATTAACACTTTTTCAAACATAAACTGCTCTCCTAAAGCCATTACTCAATAACCACTAAAGGTTCGCCATATTCAACCGGATCGCCGGATTCAACCAAAATCTTAACCACTTTACCGCTCTTATGCGCTTTGACAGGATTAAAAGTTTTCATTGCTTCTACCAAACAAACGGTATCACCTTCTACCACGCTATCTCCCGGTTTAACATAATTTTGTGATTTTGGATCTGCAGAAAGGTAAACAACGCCAACCATCGGAGATTTAACGGCATTAGGACTGTTTGTATAATCCTCTTCAACAGAAGAAGCCGTTGTTTCTGATACAGCTGCAACAGGAGTAACTACAGTCGGGGCAGAAGCTATTGTCTGCGTTTGCGCATAACTTGTTTGTACGTTTGCGCTTCCCAAATTTCTAGCCAAAGAGATTCGGCAAGTTTCATCTTCATATTCAAGTTCTGTTAAATTAGTTTTATCCAAGATTTCAGCCAGTTTGCTTATTATTTTTGTATCTATCGGATTAGACATCATTATCCTCACAATAAAAATTAAATCTGCACCATCATTAGCCCAAAACAGAAAAAATACAAGCTTTTTCTTTGAATGCTCCCCAATAATACACAAAAAACACTTTTTTTAAGGAAAATCTTGCAATTTTGGGTAACTTTATTTTATAATCCTCATCACTGAGAATATTTTGATTAAAGGAACGATTATGGCAAATTTAGAAAGTGTTTTGAAAAACTATACAATTTCAGGTGAAATTATCAATGAAACACGCGGTCCGCTCTTAAAAATTATAGAGTTTGAACCGGCACCTGGAACAAAACTTAAAAATATAACCATGTCATTAGAAGATATTCGTCGTGAGTTAGGTGTTGCCTCGTTGCGCGTAGAACCGGCAGAAACCGGAAATGCTTTGTTATTTGAGATACCTGCCGAAAATTTTGAGACGGTTGATTTTAAGCGGATGCTTGATTCTGAAGAGTTTGAAAAAGCAAAATCTAAATATGCGTTACCAATTTGCTTAGGAGCAGATATCAAAGGAACACCTGTATTTGCCGATTTAGCCAAAATGCCGCATATGTTAATCGGTGGAACAACAGGTTCCGGAAAATCAGTCGGTTTAAATACTTTTATGCTGTCTTTAATAGCGGCAAAAAAGCCTGCAGATTTGAAATTTGTGATGATAGATCCGAAAAAAATTGAGTTTACGATATATAATAATCAAAAATATATGATGGGGCCGGTTATCACGGAAAGTTGGGATGCTGTTAAAGTTTTATCTTTGCTTACAACAGAAATGGATAAGCGCTATGATATATTTGCCGAAAATATGGTTAAAAATTTGGCAGAATATAATGAGAGAGGCGATGGACATATGCCTTATATTGTATGTGTAATAGATGAGTTTGCTGATTTAATGGCGGTAGATAAGTCCGTAGAAAAGGATGTAATGCGGTTAGCACAGAAGGCACGCGCAGCTGGTATTCATTTGATGTTAGCTACTCAACGTCCGTCGGTTGATGTTGTGACCGGAGTGATGAAAGCAAACTTCCCGACCAGATTGGCCTATAAGATGGCATCCAGGGTTGATTCGCAAACAATTATTGATATGCCGGGTGCTGAAAATTTGATTGGGCGAGGAGACTGTTTATTTTTAGCATCAGATGGTGCATTAAAACGCTTACATGGTGCATATATGCCGGATGAAGGGATTGCGGAAATGTTGAAGCCCTACGAGGGGAAAGTTAAGCCTTGGAATTTTCCTGAACAAGAAGAAGTTGTTGCTAAAGGATCAACCGGCAAGCAGGTTGTGGTCAAAAAAGAGAGTATCATTAAGCGTTGTTGGAAATGGTGGTGTGATCTAGGAACCAGAAAACAACAGCAAATCATCAATATATTCAAAAAATATGTTTTACCGACAATTGTAGCTTGGTATGCAACCCACAAAAACAAAAAGAAGAAATAGAATAGCCATGTGCGCAAAATGAAAGATTTAGGTAGCAGGTTTTTAGCAACTCAAAGACTAGAGTTAAAGTCCCAAACAATGAAAGAACAAAAACATCTTTGGGAAATTTTAATGCTACCTGAGGTAAATCGCTTTTATTTGACTGTTTCTGCGCCACGCGATAATTTAATGAATTGGGAACTTCAAAAAGAATTTTATAAAAAATCAAAAGAACACGCCAAAGACCTTGATGTTTATAAGTGGAGCATCTTTTTAAAAAGAACAGAGACTTGTATTGGTCAAATAGATTCACACCAAATAGATAATTTAGATTCGAGTATCAGAGGAATAGGGTGGTACATCGGTCCTAAGTACCAACAAAAAGGTTATGCCACCGAGGCTGCTGAAGCGATGATTAAATACTTATTTGCTGAAGTCAAAATAAATTCAATACAAACAAAAGCGGCTGTTAATAATATAGCTTCTTGGAAAATTATGGAACATTTGGGGGTTAAGCGATTACCGGAAACATGTTGGACAAACTATACTTTTCTGGATGAACCGGCTGAATGCTATAAATATATCTTGACTGAAAAGATGTACTTTAAACAATAAAGAATTTCATTTTTAAACTAATGCAGATATTCTTTTATCACTTGTTTTAGTTTTTCAACATCTATCGTGATTTCATCTTCAAAAATTAACTCATCGACACTGCATTTTTCTATAGATTGGTACGTTGAATCCATTTTATAAAAAGCAATTTTTTTCTGTAATTTCATTGCATACTCGATTTCAAAAACACATCCATTGGCAATTTCACCAAAAAACCAGACTTCATCACATCGAGAAATTAAATTATTATTTCCATTACGAATAAGATCTCTGTCAACTAATTCATTTAAAAAGTATCCATACACATTAAAAGGATTAATAGGCACTCCGCCGTGTTCAAAAACATATTTACAAACAAGCATCCTCATAAAAAAATTCTTTTTTGATTGTGCAGTAAAAATAAGCGGTTTTTTTTCGATTAAATTCATCTGATAGTCCTTATTTGTCAATAACATTGTTAAATATATCATAAATCTATTAAGAATCAAGTCATAATTAATTTAACAAGCTCGAACCTCGGTTCGATCCCCAAACACAAAAAAACACCCGAGTAGGGTGTTCTTAAATGGTGGCCAGAGAGGGCTCGCAGAGCAAAAACAATCCTGTGAATTGTTTTTGCCGAGAGCATCAGTAAATGTTAGTGAGCGACTTTGTGGAAGCACAAACAAAGTGAATGTTACAATTATGGGTGTCGAGCCTCCTCGACCTTGTCCGAAGCGCAGTTGGCAAGCGCTAAAGCGCGAGCCATATGGAGCAAGCTCGAACCTCGGTTCGATCCCCGAACACAAAAAAACACCCGAGTAGGGTGTTCTTAAATGGTGGCCAGAGAGGGGATCGAACCCCCGACACGAGGATTTTCAGTCCTCTGCTCTACCAACTGAGCTATCTGGCCATCACGAGATACCATTATAAATGAGATTTTTTTAGTTGGCAAGCATTTTTTTTATTTTTCTGCATTTTTTTGCAATACTTTGAATTAAAGATAAAAAAGGCCGTCATAAAAGACGGCTTTTCAGCAAAAATAAAACTAAGCCACAAGAGATTTCAAAATAAACTCACTCAATTTCTCATTAAACAAACTAGGGTTAGATACCGCTTCTCCTTCGGCTATTTTGGCTTGTTCCAAAATCAGCATGGAAGCATCCTTAACTTCATCTTCATGCCGTTTGTCTTGTACCAATTCTGCCAGTTTAATAATAAGTGGATGATAAGGATTTAATTGTAAAACTCTTGTGCTGTCAAAATTCGTCTTCTGCTGATGATTTCGCATCAATCGTTCCAAATGAATACTCATCTGTCCGTCTTCAACTGTCAGATTTGCCGGACTTGTGGTCAATTTTTCCGTAGCTTCAACTTTACCGGCTTCTCCCTTAAACCATTCGGTCATTTTATCCATCAACATATGCAAACCTGTTTCATCAGCCTTAGCTTCATTACGTTCAAACTTCAAATCAATATCGGCCTGAGAAATATGCTTTAAGTTGTGTTCTTTATAAGAGAGCAGGGTTTGTGTCCAAAATTCATCGATTGGATCAGTTAAAAGCAAAACTTCAATATTTTTCTTCTTAAAAGCATCTAACTGTGGGTTGCAACAAAGGGTTTTAGCATCATCACCGGTAATATAATAAATATCTTTTTGATTTTCCGGCATATGTGCAATATAATCATCTAAAGAAATCAATTTTTCAGGAGATTTAGTCGAATAAAAGCGCGACAAACCGGCGACTTCTTCTCGATTAGCAAAATCTTCGTAAATACCTTCTTTAAAAGCCACTCCGAAAGCTTTCCAAAATGTTTCATAATCTGTCTCGTTTTCAGCTTTCCTCTTCAATTCTTTAAATAAACGGGAAACAACCCCTTGTCTTATTTTAGCAATCAGTGCATTATGTTGCAGCATCTCACGCGAAATATTTAATGGTAAATCATGACTGTCAATAATACCTTTAACAAAGCGCAGATACATTGGCATCAAGCCTTCAACCTTATCAGAAATAAACACCTTATTAACATATAATTTTATACCTGTTAAACGGTCGGGTTGAAATAAATCATAAGGTGCTTTGGTAGGAATAAATAAAAGCCCTGTATATTCCAAACTGCCTTCTGCCTTAAAATGCAATGTCATCCACGGATCATCAAAGTTTTTAGTCACATGTTGATAGAAATCTTTGTATTGTTTTTCGGTAATATCCGCTTTGTTTCTTGTCCATAATGCAGCAGAAGTATTTACGGTTTCTTCTCCGGCTTCTCCAAGATTTAAAACAATTGGATAATCAATATGTTCAGAATATGTATGAATGATATTTCTTAAATAAATTGTATCCACATAATCTAAAGCATCATCTTTTAAGTAAAGCGTAATATCCGTACCGTTAGTATCTTTTTTAGCTTCTGCAATTTCAAATCCGTCGACACCGTTTGACACCCAAGAATAAGCTTGCTCACTATCCGCCCTTTTAGTTACTATTTCAACTTTAGACGCAACCATAAAAGCTGAATAAAAACCAACACCGAATTGACCGATTAAATCAACGATAGAACTGTTATCTTTTGCATTTTGTATAAATTCTGCTGTACCTGATTTAGCAATTGTTCCGATATGATTAATTAAATCATCTTTGTTCATACCGATACCGTTATCAGAAATCATTAACGTTTTTTTATCTTTATCAGCGGTAATAACAATCCGATATGGTGCATCAGATTTCTTTAAGTCCGGATTAGTCAAAGTCCAATAACGTAACTTATCAAGAGCATCTGATGCATTAGAAATCAATTCTCTTAAAAAAATATATTTTTCAGAATAAAGTGAGTTAATAACAATATCTAAAAGCTTGTTAACTTCTGTTTTAAACTCTATTTTTTCAGCCATAACATTCTCCTTGTTTAACTAGCTAAACAACACACAAAAAATATATAGGAAGTTGATTAAACAAACGCAAGCCTATTAAAGAATAAAATTAAAAAAATTATTGAACACCTTTTTTTTCTAATAAAGAAACAATAGGTAAGAACCTTTTTTTTCTAGCAATTTCTATAGGTGTTTCATTTTTAGCTGTCAAATAATTCATATCTCCGCCCAAGTCTATAATTTTTTCAACAGCATCAATTTTATTGCCTAAAATGGCATACATCAAAGGCGTATATCCTTGATAATCAGGGAAATTGATATAAGCTCCGTTTTTACAAAGCAAATCAATAACATCTATATTTCCTGCTTGTGCAGCATGATGAAGTGCAACGGTACCATCTTTACCACGTTTATTAACAACAGCATCATTTAAAATTAAAAACTGTACAAAATTTCTTTTTCCTAACTGAGAAGCAATAATCAGAGGTGTATAACCATCTTTACCTATTTCATCAACGCTATATCCTAAAATAACCATATCTGAAAAGGCATCCAAATTTTCTTGTTCAATTATTTTGTATAAAGTCTCTTCCTCTGCCTGTACAGAAAAAGAAGATAAAAATAAAATTGCTAAAACAAGCCGACATATTCGCATCATCTAAAATCTCCAATTCAGATTTTTCAAATAACCATCAATGAAAAAACAATAATTTTCCTAATTATAAAGAGGAAATAATTAAAAAAAAACTAAAATAAAACTTGACAAAAGTAATTTTTTCGGCAAAATTGATTTACTTATAACAATAAAACAAGGATAAAATGACAACATTAAAGATAAATAACCAAATTTATCGAAATTCCGTACCTCCTGGAAGACGGAACAGTCTTTTATTGATTTATTATGATTATGTTTTTTTGGTTCAGGCATTACAAGAAAAATATAATCGACATTCTATCCGTGAAATAGCACAAACAAGCAAAGAACAAATATTTAATGATAAACCTTCTCCTTGGCTTGTATGTTTGGCAAACGAAACGGATATTGAAAATTACAATAATTTTATGAATAAAAAAACGATAGATAGAAATAATCATAATTGTTACATCAGCCTTAATTTAACATCCACCAGCACCATCAAAACCTCGGAAGATATAATATCTGCTCCACAGGATTATGAAATATGGACGCATTATAACACATTACCACATCGTATTGAGCGGTTGACAGCAGTTGCACAAAAGGGTGAAACCATAGCAGCCACTAGATTTATTGTTGCTGGAAAATATGTTTTAACATATAATGAAAAAGATTCTTCTATAAAATTAGCTGATATAATGAATAACGAAAATTTCATAAGAAAAATAAATTATATCCTTGATTATTTAGCCAGATTACCACAAGACATAAAAAATTTAGATGAACAACAAAAAGAAAATATTGAAACAGAAGTTTTCGCAGAAATCACATTGTCATCAATAGAAAGCAGCATTTTAGATACATTATCTTTACTGACAGATGAAAGCCATAAAGCCATAAAAGACATATTAGAAAAAAGGGTAGGAGAAAGATTTTTGGCACAAGCAGAAAAAGAAGGAATAATCTCATCTGCCTCAAGTTTACAGAATTATTTAAATATCAGACATTTATTACATCATCAATGGGATACATTAGATAATCTGGGAAGATTTAATGATAATGAAGCATTAAAAAACAAGGGACTTAGGCAACAATTTTTAAATTCATACAGTGAGTTATGCAATAAACCATTAAAAGAACGGATTAAAGGGTATAATGAAGCAGTAAAATTCTATGCTCCACTTGTAGAAATGTTAAATCCACAGTTATTTATTCAAAAAGAAAATGAAAGTGATACAGATTTTAACAAACGGATAGAAAAAACAGCAGCATCCTTAAAAAATAAATTAATTTATATTCAAACATATAAAAAGAAAAAGAATCAGCTGAAAAAGCTTAAAAAACAATTTCCGAATGCTAAAATTATTAATAAAACAGATAAAAGTGATTTAGATATTCTATTAAAGAACTGTCAATATCGTCATTTTTTCTCGGAAATATACCAAAAAATAGAATATAAAGTTAATTTATATTGTCTGCTTTCAGGTAAAAACTATACTCCTAATTTAGCGTGGAATTATATTTACCGTCATAAACTTATTCCGTCCCAAGAAAAGAATAAATGGGATGTGTATAAAGAAATACGAAACGAACTAAGCCATCAATATATGAGTGCAGAAACAAACCAAAGACTGACAGAAATTTTTCCAGCGTTCATCAATAGTGCCATTCAATTAGAGACAAAAATTGATGCTTTATTACCTGAAGTAAAATCAAAAAGTGATGGTACATGTGTGGCTATTCATCCTGATGGCCGTATAGCAATAATTAATTTTAAAAATCAAACTGTATCACAATCAAGTAAAAATAATATAAATAAACATGCGCCAACTATTAAATCTTTTACTGAAGAATATAATGGTGGAATAAGTATAACGACAACAGGAACCGAAATTTCTTCTTGTAAATTAAATAACGGAATAGAAATTGATTTTGAAAAAAAACAAATCAAATATACACCTGGTGTAATTGTTTATATAAAAGGCAATCGGAGGTTTATTAAATCCGCTTTTAATGAAAAAATAATAACAGATGAGAAATTTAAAATATTAAAGTATATTATAAACAACAAAGAAATTAAGATTGGCAAAAATGAAAATTGTCGTTTTAATCAAAACCATCAAATCAATATAAATAACCATATGCAAATTAGCGAAGAATCTTGGTCTTCACCACAAGTCGGTAAACAATATATAAAATATTCCGTAGAGGATAATATAGCTAAACTGCAATTTTCTGATAATACTGTATTATGGCTAGAAGAAGATGATATCAGAGTTTTTCATGAAAATATCGAATTAACCTATGCTTTAAGGAGAACTTTTGCAGCATCTTATGTTAACGATCAAAATATAATACCGGTAAATAGTATTCAGAAAGCACGTTAACTTTTTATCACAATCATCTATATGACGGTCATAGATTTTTTTTACACATTTATACATTTTTCTTATTGACATTAATAAAAATTAAATGTAATTATCACACTCGTTACATATATGGCGGGATAGCTCAGTCGGTAGAGCAGAGGAATCATAATCCTTGTGTCGTGGGTTCGAATCCCTCTCTCGCTATTAAGAAAAACAGAGCCTTATGGGTTCTGTTTTTTGTTTGCTGAAAAAAGCATGTGAAGAAGCACAAAATAGGCAGAATTTGCTTGTCTTTTAGCAAAAAAATGTATAGAATATATATACTACAAAACGAAGAAATGGATGTTGATTATGTTTGATTTCAAATTTGATTGGGCTCCGGATATGGAAACCGGATATAGCGATATAGATACACAACACAAACAGCTTTTTAAAATAGGACGTGATTTGGAACAGCTGATTCGTATTCAGTGTATAGGGGTTACGGATAAACAGCTTTTAGATATTGTATGCGCACTTCGTGATTATACCGGATATCATTTTTATGAGGAAGAACGCATAATGCAGGAAATGAATTATTCCGACACTGCGGCACACAAAAAGTTTCATAAAAAGTGTTCTGACTATGTTATGAAACTGGATCTTCCGAAGATTAAAGCAGAACCATTGAAGCAATTGAAGCTGGTTAAAGATGAAGTACAGAACTGGATCATGGCTCATGTTTTGAGTGAAGATAAGAATATGATCATAGCGTACCGGAAATACTTGGAAGAAGCAAAAGAAAATGCTTCTAAGTCAGATGTTCAGGATGACGAAAAATATGGCCGTTTACTCAAAGAGTATGATGTGGTGAAACTTTATTTGTACAAGGATCAGACCTGTAAAGGACACCTTGTGGCAGTGTTCAAAGAATCAGCCACCGAGATGACCCGTTTATCTGCGTTGGAAAGAAACATCTTTTTTGCAGATATTGCAAAGGCAGCTAAGGTTTTGAAAAAGTGTTATGATCCGGATGCAATCTGCTATATGGATATGGGAGATATGAGAGAAGCGGGAGATAAGCTTACTTATCACATTATTCCTAAGTATAAAGAAGATGGCAATTTCGGAGTTCAGCCAACAATTGATTACAATGCGGCATATGAGAATGCACAGCGTTTTGAGGCAATATTTGAAAAGTTGAAGGATAAGTTTTAGTTGAATTTAAAGTTGTGCAGGGTTAACTTGCACAACTTTTTTTTAAAATATAAAACCGATTTTAATTTAGATGCATCTATCCAACATAAGAAATAGAAGTTGAGGAGGATGCATATGACAATATTAATAAAATTATTAGGATTTATAGTAGGATGTTTTACTTTATGTTCCGGAATACAGGAAGAAATCACTGGAATAGCAAAGGAGATTGTTGTTAAGACAGAGACGCTTGAAACAAGCGGAGCAGAAACAGAAGAAGCAGAAATAGAAGAAACTGAAACAGAAGAAGCCGCGATGGAGGAACCGGAATCAGAGGAGCCGGTAGCAGAAGTGCCGGTGATGCAAGCAAAAGAGCTGCCGGAAGTGATTTATAGTGTTACCGGTATGGATGCAGTTATGCATGCAACAAAAGCTTGTAAGATTTATGTAGAGCCATCTGGTGATTATGACGAAATGGGAAGCCTCACAAAAGAGCAGGCAATTAGGGTTACAGGTAAGACCGATAATGGTTGGTATCAGGTGGAATTCTGCGGTAAGACAGGGTACATAAAAATAAATTTATTAAAAGAACAGGAACCAATACCTGAACCAACGCCGGCGCAAGTAACGAATTATAATGTTTCTGTAATGGATGTTGTAATGTTCTCAATTTGTGATAGTATTATTTTTAATGGTCCGGATACAGCAAGCGGTGTCATGGGAAGTTTGGTTTTAGACCAGGCAATCAGGGTTACGGGACAGACTGATACCGGTTGGTATCAGGTAGAGTTCTGTGGTAATACTGGTTACATGACGATGGACATGCTTACTGCAACTGCAAGGGTAAAGGGACGGCATGAATATTCGGAAGCAGAATTAATTCAGATGGTTCTTGCAGAATGCATCACACCGGGGATGTCTGATTGGGACAAAGCAATTGCTATCAATAATTATTTGTGTAATTTCTGCGATTATGATTATACCTATACCTACCGTTCAACATTTGATGCTTTAACTCATGGCCATGTGGTGTGCCAGGGATATGCCAATGCTTATAAGAAATTAATGGAAGCAGCCGGAGTGAAGACAGATTATATTTCAGGAAAAGGTTGGACCGGCACAGAATGGGGAAGTCATGGTTGGAACCGTGTAACCATTGGTGGCGTGTATTATTACGTAGACGTTACATGGAATGACAGTATGAGAGGAAATTATTATTTACTTATGGATTATGATACTTTCCACTATGACCATTATCAGCAACGCGTGAATCCGTACAGGATAGAGTAAGGAGAAAAAATGGATTTTGCATCATTTATACATTGCATAGAAGCAGATAATTTGAATGTTCACGGTATTGAAGTATATAAATCAGGAAAACTGGTACATAACTATGGAGATACCGTAGAACACAGGTATCCGGTATATTCCATTACTAAAAGTATATTGTCAATTGGAGTAGGGATTGCTTGGGATGAAGGAAGGATAGACCTCGACAAGTGTGTGTTAGATTATATGCCGATAAGCGCAGTGAATAAAATGAACCAAGAACAACAAGACCTGTACCGTAAGATTACTTTAAAGCGGTTGATGTCAATGTCAGTAAAAGGATATCCTTTTAGAGCCGAAGGAGAAAGCTGGCTTGATTATTCGCTTGCATATCCTTTAAAAAATGTGGAAGAAAAAACGTTTGATTATAGCAATATCCCGGCATATCTTGTGGGAGTGGCATTAACGGAGGCGTTGGGTGAAGATTTGTATGGATTCCTTGAAAGAAAATTATTTGCCCCGCTTGGAATAAATAATATACCGTATTCACGTTGCCCGGACGGGTATATGTATTGTGCTTCTTCGTTGGAACTATCGGTACACGAGCTTAGCCGTATAGGACTGTTTTTAATGGCAGGGGGAGTGTATGAAGGAAAGCGGTTACTATCAAAGGAATATTTAGAAACAGCAACAAGTGTGCAACAGATGACAAGAGAGGGCGGATATGGTTATCTTTTTACAAAATACCGTGACGGATTCAGTCTAAATGGAAAGTGGGGACAGAAATGTTATGTATTGCCCAAGGATGAACTGGTCATTTCGTTTCTTTCGGATATGCCGGATGGAAGCAATGAAATCAAGGCATATATGGAAAAGTATATTCTTATGGATAATTTCTAAATAGAAACGGACTTTTGGGGAAATAGTGACATTTTTTTTGTATCGTGTTACAATATAGTCCTTAATAAAAGTGTAAGTAAGGGAGACTGAAATGAAAAACGGAAAAAGAATTACTTATTTGTTAGCATCGGTTATGATACTCATATGTTTGCTTTCGGGATGTGGTGATGCCGAAAAGGTTATAGATGAGACTATGGATAAACTTAATGAAGTGGTCGATAAGTATGGAGAAGAAATCAAAAACGGTATTAAGGATTATATCAAAGATGATATACAAGGTGCGATAGACGGATTACAGGGAAATGCTAATGTAAAACAGGAGATTGAAGAATATTCTCCTCTTGACGATACAAAAGCCGGTACATATGTGATCATGCTGGATGATTTGCCTGTTTATTCCGCACCGGATTATAATGCCAAGGTAGTTGATACGTATCCGGAAGGACAAGTAGTAACAGTTTCCGGGGTGTGGAAAGAAGCCGGTTTTTATGAAGTGGTAGATAATTCCGGAAATATAATAGGATATGTTGATACATTATATTGTAGTGAGCAATAATTGGACATAATAACAAAAACGGTCTGGGATGGAGATATATTATGAGAATCGGAATGGGTTATGATGTGCATAGATTGGTGGAAGGCAGAAAGTTAATCATGGGTGGTGTGGAAATACCGTATGAGAAAGGTCTGCTGGGACATTCGGATGCGGATGTATTGTTACATGCCATTATGGATGCATTGCTGGGAGCGGCAGCCCTTGGTGATATCGGTAAGCATTTTCCTGATACGGATGAGAAGTATCGTGGGATTTCCAGTATTAAGCTTTTAAAACATGTAGGCGAACTCATAAGTGATAATTTCTTTATGATAGAAAATATTGATGCAACGATTATAGCACAGGCACCAAAAATGCGCCCATATATTGATACTATGAGGCAGAATATTGCCGAAGCACTGGAGATTGACATATCGCAGGTAAATGTTAAAGCCACCACAGAAGAAGGGCTTGGATTTACCGGAACCGGAGAAGGAATATCAAGTCAGGCAATTTGTATGCTTAATTCGCCATTGCAGTTTGCTACGATGGAGGTTACTGAAGACAGTAGTGTATCAGGGACAAAATGCGAGGGATGTAAAGGGTGCAGTAAAGAATACAATAATTAAATAATTCTGAACGGAGAGTTTCAGCTGAAAAGCTAGAATTTCTCCGTTATTTTTTTCTATAACAATATTGTTTTTTGACATAAGTACAGGTAAAATATAAATGTAAAAAATATATATGAACTCATCTGTGGGAATGATATCTTGTATACATATCATTATATTTATTTTCTAACTAATACCAGTCATGTTAATTTATTTCTTCTCATTTCAGAGGATTATCCAAATGAATAGAATTACACTAAATTTTTTGTAAGAGGTTGTTAGATATTTATTTTTTTCGTATAATTCTTACAGAGGAGTTTCATATGGCTTTTATGAAAGGCGACTTATGAAACGAAACCAGACAACGTTATCACAAGGCATTGATCTTACAACGGATAAAGAAAGATATGATGCCTGTTGCAAGAGAATTCTTGCTGAAAAAATTATTCTTGCATGGATTATGAAGCATACCATGATAGAGTATGAATCTTATGAAGTGGGTGAAATTGCAGATAAGTATATTGATGGAAAACCGCAGATTGCAAATGTTAAAGTTATGCCTGATGCCGATAGCGTGCCTCGAATTGAAGGAGTGGGCGTAGAAGATAATACTGTTAATGAAGGAACTGTAGTTTATGATATCAGATTTCGTGCTATTGTACCCTGCACAGAAAAAAGAGTTGAATTAATTATTAATGTAGAGGCGCAGAATGATTATTATCCAGGATATCCGGTTATTAAAAGGGGAATATATTACTGTGGGCGCTTAATATCATCACAATACGGAACGGTTTTTATCAATTCTCATTATGAAAAAATACAAAAAGTGTATTCGGTATGGATATGTACCAACCCTCCAATATCACGTCAATATACGATAACGAAGTATTCAATAAGTGAAAATAATATTGTAGGAAATGTGAAGGAAAAGGAACAGAATTATGATTTGATGACAGCAGTAGTTGTATGTCTGGGGAAAAACAGTCATAATGAGATAGAAAATAAATTATTAAGCATGTTGGATGTGTTATTATCATCTGAATTGGATAAAGAGAAAAAGAAGGAAGTGCTTGAAAAGGATTATGGAATCCCGATGTCTGTCGAAATGGAAGGAGAGATGGAAGATATGTGTAATCTGAGCGATGGTGTTGAACGTAAAGGAATTGAAAAGGGTATTAAGATTGGGCATGCACAAGGTATAGAAGAAGGAATAGAGCAGGTTCGGCGTACAGTTGTTATTAATATGCTTCATCTTAATAAAGAAGTTGATGAGATTTGTGCTTGTGTAGGATGTGATAAGGCTTATGTAACAGGAATAAAATCCGAAATCGCTAATATTTAACAGGTTGACAATTTTTAATAAATTGAATATAGTAATCCTAGATAAAAGCTATGAACGGAAAGAGTATATCAAAGGAAAATGACAGAGAGAGGATGTCACCGGCTGAAAGCATCCTTAATTGGAAATTGATAGAAGTGCATCCGGGAGCTGATTTTGTGAAAGGGATAATGTATCCCCAAGCAAAATACGGGTTACGTCCGTTATACGTAAAAGTTGCAAAGCTTTGTACTAAGTGTTTGTCACTATAAGTTGCAATGCTTTGAATAAGAGTGGAACCGCGGATTATTCGTCTCTTACTGTATTACAGTAAGAGACGTTTTGTTTTATAAGAATAACTTTCGTACTTTTTGAATTGCGAGTATAAGGCAATACACAGAAAGTGATCTATCTAAGGGTATTAGGCTGAAACAAAGGGAAAAGAAGGAGCAAGTATGGGTTTTATAAAAAATATAAAAAAGGAGATAAAAGTCATACGGGAGCGTGACCCGGCAATACATTCCAATATGGAAGTGTTTTTGTATCCGAGTTTTAAAGTAATGATCCGATATCGTATGGCCCATAAATTGTATAAAAAGGGACACTATTTCTGGGCAAGATGGATTAGCCAGCGTGCGGTTAGAAAAACAGGGATTGAAATCCATCCCGGTGCAACAATTGGTGAAGGACTCTTTATAGACCATGGAAATGGTGTTATCATAGGAGAAACGGCAATTATCGGAAATAACTGTACGTTGTATCAAGGTGTTACCCTGGGGGGTACAGGTAAGGAACATGGAAAAAGACACCCGACCCTTGGGGATAACGTAATGGTAAGTGCCGGAGCTAAAGTGTTGGGCTCCTTTAAGATAGGAGATAATTCCAAAATAGGTGCCGGAAGCGTGGTGCTGGAAGAAGTACCGCCAAATTCTACCGTAGTCGGTGTCCCGGGACGTGTGGTGCGAAGAAATAATTTAAAGCTGCCACAGGAGGAACTGGACCAGACAAACCTTCCGGACCCGGTGGAAGAAGAATTTGCCAATATAAGGGAAGAAAACCAAGCTTTGCGTGAACGGATTATTAAGCTTGAAAACCTGGTGGAAGCATTTATCCAGAACCAGCAGTGATTGGTTAACATAATTATTTTAGAATAGGAGACTAACTAGCATGGAAAATAAATTTTCGTTTTATAACACATTAAGTAAAAAAGTTGAAACTGTCATTCCGAATGAAGACGGTAAAATAGCAATGTATACTTGCGGACCAACCGTGTACCATTTTGCCCATATCGGTAACTTGAGAAGTTACATTATGGAAGATGTACTTGAAAAATCCCTTCGTTACGTCGGATATGATGTAAAACGCGTTATGAACATAACTGATGTAGGACATCTTCCAAGTGATGCAGATACCGGCCAAGACAAGATGGTGAAAGGTGCTAAAAGAGAGCATAATACGGTTATGGAGATTGCTCAGTTTTTTACAGATGCCTTTTTCTCTGATTGCAAAAAG
>JAZUMA010000033.1:0-23583 GCA_045603405.1 Alphaproteobacteria bacterium
CGAGAAAAAAAGAAAGCTGGCAGATTTATTGGATAAGTATGGTGAGAGCAAAGAGGCTATTGATAAAAATGCAGATGTTAATGATAGTTTTGAATATATGTTGGCTAATGGTGATAGATTGATTGATGAAGTGCTTGAGGAGAGGCGAAGGGAGAGGGAAAATAGTTCTTTTCCGCAGACACCGTATCCGTTAGCAGCCAGAAAAGATCCCAATTATGTAACACCAAGAAATTTGCCGGAAACGGAAGATGATACAATGAAGAATAAAGTTGATTATTTAAAATATGGTAAGGGATTTACGAAAGAGTATATTGATGAAATGTTAGGAGATACACGTTTTGCAAAAGCAATGGTTCGAACCAAAGCTAATGAAGGAGGATATGTCAATCATCCTAATGATAGAGGCGGTGAAACAAATTATGGAATAAGTTCCAGAGCTTATCCGGATGAAGATATCAAAAATATGTCCAGAGAAAGAGCTAATGCCATATATTATCGGGATTATTGGATAAGTCCAAAGATAAATCTGCTACCTGATGATTTTGCAGAAGTGGTATTTGACGATGGTGTTGTGCAAGGGCAAAAGACAGCAATTATGAATTTGCAAAAGGCTCTTGGTGTTCACGCTGACGGAATAATCGGTTCTGATACATTAAATGCAGCCAGAAATACGGATTACAAATCTATAAGAACAAAATTTATTAAGAATGTTCATATGGTAGAAGATGAATATCAACAAAAAAATCCCTCACAAAGAGTGTTTGAAAAAGGGCATAGGAAAAGATATAATAACTACTGAATTCTTGATTTTATTGAGACGATGAGCTTATTAATATAATAATTTAATTGTTCGGTTGTGGCATCTTCGCTGTGTAAATATGGTTCAAGACCGCAGTTATTTTTTTTACAATAGTTCGTTTCCCAAAAGACAAAGGAATACTGGTTATAGATTTCTTTTTTGAATGTATCAAACCTACTTTCTGCGTCATCTTTTGATAAACTGTAAAATTCTTTTAGTAATTCTATAGCTATTTTTTTGTAACATTCTTGAGTGTTTTGATTTATTGTCATGCGATGATAATAGCATTTTGTAAATTCTTCATCCGGGCATTTATCGTATTCAGTAATGTACTTATTAGTACATTCAGTTAGTTTTTGCTCATGCTCTTTGAGGAGGGTGTTTTCAGCTAATGCAGTGTGGCTTATTATTACTAAAGCTAAAATAAAAAAAATCTTTTTCATATAATATCTCCTGATATGATTAAGGGATATTATAGGAGGTGTTTTTTTAAAGGCAATGGTTTTTGGAAGAGAATTTTATTGCCTTTTGGGTTTTATAGTTTTAGATTTGTAATAAATATGACTTTGAGATATTTGTGACAGGGAATTGTTTTCTTTTGAACTTAATGAGCTGAAATATTTGACGGAAGAAAAGGGGTAGTTTTTTTACTTTTTGATGAACGGGTTTTAATGAACGGTGCGCAGAAATTTTTGTTTTACAAAAATTTCTTTTTTTTTATGCGCACCGAACGGCACAACGTGCCGTCGCCTATGCCGCGGGCACCACTGCGCGTGGAGCGGTCCTGCGCGGACGGCGGTCGAGGTGGCTCGACACCCTTTGCAAGGAGGTTATATGAAAGTTGAATTGGCACATGCTTTTCGTGAATTATTGACAACAAAAGTACGTTATAAACTCTATTACGGTGGTCGTGCCGGTGGTAAATCTTTTGCCTTTGCTGATGCACTCTTAACGCTCGCTACTTCTCGTAAACTACTTATCGCTTGTGTGCGAGAAGTGCAAAATTCTATTAAAGATTCTGTTTATAAACTCTTGGCAGACAGAATTGCTTTTTATCAACTGACTAATCAATATCGCCTTTATGAAGATAGGATAGTCAATCTTCATAATCATTCGAAATTTATCTTTAAAGGAATTATGGAACAAAATGCGGAAAATATCAAATCGCTGGAAGGTGTGGATATTTGTTGGTGCGAAGAAGCGCAGAAAATTTCGGCTCGTGCTTGGGAAATTCTAAATCCGACTATCCGTAAACCACACTCCGAAATTTGGCTTTCACTTAATCGGGAAGAAGAAAATGATCCGGTGTGGAAAGCACTCGCCCTTCATCCGGATGAGGATACCATTATCCGCAAAGTCAATTTTTATGATAATCCGTATTGTCCGGAAAATATGAAAAAATTGGCGCAGAAAATGAAAGCGGAAGATCTGGATGAATATCTGCATGTTTGGGAAGGTGAGCCGCGTCGTACGGCAGATAATCATCTGATTGCCAGAGCAAATGTGTATAAAGCAATGGAAAATAATTTAAATATTGCACTTAATAACGCTCCGCTAATTGCCGGTGTGGATGTGGCTCGTTTCGGCGATGATAAAACGGCAATTTGTTTAAGACGCGGTCGCGAAGTTTTGGCGGTGGAAACATTTGCAAAAAAAGATGTGGTGCAGGTGGCTCATCTTGTTGCCGGAGTGATTGTAGAAAAGAAACCGGCACGCGTGTTTATTGATGTCGGGGGATTGGGGGCCGGTGTGTATGATATTTTAATGGCTAACGGTTTTCATGAAATAACAGTAGCGGTCAATTTTGGTGAAAAGGCTGAAAATCAGGAGAGGTATGTCAATCGGCGCGCCGAAATGTGGGCGAGATTAAGAGACTGGTTATCTTCTCAAATGCAGGTTAAATTGCCGAAACTTGTAGGTTTGGCTGAAGACTTAACCGCACCGCAAATTTTATATGACGGTATCGGCAGATTACAACTGGAAGCTAAAGCCGATATTAAAAAAAGAATTGGACATTCAACCGATGTCGGTGATGCATTGGCGCTTACTTTTGCAATGCAGAATATTGATGTTTTGTTGGATGTTAAAACTGTACTTAAAAATGGAGATTTTATTGACGATAGTGTTTATCTTTCGTGAAAAAATTTCTTGGTTTAATTTTATTAGGAGAAAAAAATGAGTTCTGTTTTTAAAGGTCCGAAAATAAAGGTTGTGAAACCGACTGAAGTGCAACCGGAATTGGTGGATAATAATGAAATTGAATATGAATTGAATAAAAAACGCAGGCGCAAAATGGGGGCTATTTCGCAGTTGCTTGCGCATGATACAACAAGCAATAATAAAACAACATTGGGGAGTTAATGTTGCAGATGAATTATTTTTTAGTTTAATTTATGAGGAGTAATCATAATGAAAAATGTGGAGAAAAAAACATCGGTAATTTCTGCTGAGATGATTTTGAAAAAATTATCTGTAATGAAAGCAGACCGTGCACGTTGGGAGCCGATGTGGAAAAAGGCGGCAGAACTATGTTCGCTTGATTTTGAACTTTTTGCAACAAATGAACACGGGAGAATTAAGCAAACCATTTTTGATTCAACGGCACGAAATGCTTTAACTTGTTTTTCTGCCAGTATGAAATCAGTGATTGTACCTTCTACGGATAGATGGCATCGCTTAAAGGCAACTAATCCGCAGTTAAATGAAAGTGCAGAAGTTAAAAAATATTTGGAGCGGGTAACAGATATTTTGTTTCGTGTACGCTATGCGGCTAATTCTAATTTTGCTTCGGAAGCAGATGTGCTTCTTCATCAATTAGGTGTTTACGGACATGGGATTTGGATGGTGGAAGATGATGTCGGTAGAGGAATTATTTATCGAACAATACCGATTAATGAAGTTTATATAAAACGAAATGATTATGGTCAATTAAGTGCGGTTTTTAGAGAATATGAACTTTCAGCACATGAGGCAGTGCAAAAATTCGGCGATAAAATTTCGTTTGAAATTAAGCAAGCGGATAGTAATACACCGGAACGAAAGTTTAAATTTTTGCATGCTGTTTTTGAACGAGATACTTATGCTGTCGGCAGACAAGATTTTAACGGAATGCGGTATGCGAGCATTCATATTGAAATGCACAGCAAAAAAATTGTGCGTGAGGGAGGATATAAAAGCTGTCCGTATATGGCACCGAGATTTCTCGGTGTTGCAGGCAGTGCCTATGGTGATAGTCCGGCAATGCAGGCGTTCTATGATATGTTGACGGCAAATGAAATGGGAAAAACTATTTTGCGTACCGGACAACTACAGGCTAATCCGCCGATATTAACCAACATGGGATTAGTTGATACGAATAAACTCGGTTCAGCCGGTGCAGTTATTCGCGGCGGTTTGGATAATCAAGGTAAGCCAGCGGCAGTATCAATGCAATACGGTAATAATTTGGCAATTACGGTTGAAATGCAAAAAGAAGTGAGAGCAGCAATTGAACGTGCCTTTTTGGTACCGCTGTTTCAATCTTTAACGCAAACTAAACAGATGACGGCGACGGAAGTCGAAAAACGTGAGTTTGAAAAATCTATGCTGTTGGCACCAATGTGTGAGCGGATTGCAATTGAATGGCTTTCAGGTAATATTGAAAGAGAATTGGATATTCTTTCACGTTACGGGATTTTAGACGATGTGCCGGATGAACTTCTTTATGACGGTTCGATTGCAGTTGAATTTGAAAGTCCTGCCGTACATATGCAAAAATCCGGTGTCATTAACGGGCTGTTTCAAACTTTGGAAACTGCTCTGTCAATGGCTAAAACAAATCCGAATGTTTTGGAGATGTTTGATATGGAAAATGCACTGCGTAAAATCGCGGATTATTACGGTGTCGGCAGTGATGTCGTTTTACCTCACGAAAATGTGCAGATGCAGAAGTTTAATGAACCGATAGAACAAAGCGAAAAGCAAATGCAAAACAGTGTGATTGTATAACCATATTTGATGAGGAAAATGATGTTTTTTAATAAAGCTAAACAAGAACTGGTGTTGCTTAGAGCTTTTCAAAATTTATTTTGTTTAGCTGATAAGCAATTAAAAAATGATGCAAAAAAAGTACTTGCTTTTTTGCGTGATGAAGCCGGAGCACGCGGTGAACTAGGACGTAATAATGTGCCGTATTTTTATGATAGTGATAATCGGTTTGATGCAAATGCAGCGGCATTTTTGCTCGGTAAAAGACGGATGTTTGATTTGATAATAAAATATCTTGCACTTGATGAAAGAGAGGTGTTTTTGCTTTCAACAAAAACTGAGCAGAAAAATGATGAACTGCAAAAAGAACTTGACGTCTAATTTTTTAATAACACTTTTTTTAGGAAAAAATAAATGGAAAATTTTAATGAGCCGGAAGGACAGGCAGCTTCCGATAACTTTTGTTTGCCTGAAACAGAAAAAAACTTTTTATCTTCACAATCTGATTGGGGAGAGCTTTCGAATGATGATGCCAATTATTTGCAGAAAAAAGGGATGCAAACGCCAGAAGATTTGCTTCACTCTTATCGCGAATTGGAAAGAGCATATTCTTCAAAAGTAACTTTGCCTAAAGACGGAGACAAAAAAGCTTTGCAAAAATTTTATTCTCGTTTAGGTATGCCTGAAAGCAGTGAGGGGTTTGAACTATCTTTTGAACAAGAAGATGAACCTTTTATAAATACTTTTAAGCAGGCATGTTTAGACAATAATATTTTGCCACAATCAGCACAGGCATTGTATGACTGGTATGCTAAAAATCGAGCTGAACAAATGACTGATGCCGAACAAAAATGGCTAAAACAATCACAAGCTGAAATGGAAGAGCAACAAAAAGAGTGGGGTGCAAAAGCTCCGCGGCAAATGGAATTTATGCGGCGCGGTATTCGTCTTTTTGCTGAAAATGATGACGATGCTGTTTGTCGTATGGAGGAGGCTCTTGGAACAAAACGTATGATGCAAATTTTCAGCCGATTGGGTGAAGCTGTAGGCGAAGACAGTTCAGTCAGTTTCGGTAAACATCAGACTGAAAATGATGCGTTTGATCCGGTGGCATATTTTAGAGAAATGTTCCATGACTGCTGATTTTTTTTAAGCAGTTTTTGATGTTAATTTTTTTGGAAAGGATATATAATGAATTATACATTAAAAGAAATTGCTGTTTCTTTAGCGCAAAAACAAGCGCATTTTGTAAACAGTTTAACAGAGGAATCTCCCATTTTGGACAATATGCGTTTTGAGCCTTCTACACATGGTTTATGGAATGCATATGAAGAAGTTTCTAATGTGGAGGGTGCAGGTTTTGTTGATATTAATCAACCTTTACCGGAAATGAATGTAAGCTCTGATTTGAAAAAAATCGACTTATCTATTTTGGGCGGTGAAATTTTCTTGCCGGAAGATAAAGGGGCAATTATCGGCGTTGCTGAATATTTCGGTAAGAAAATGTCTATATTGTTGAAACAAGCCGGACAGGTGGCAGAGAAAAAAATTATTTATGATAATTTTATTCCATACGCCGTGCAAAACGGAAAAGCGGCCAGTGCCGGTGCTGCTGCAAATTGCTACTCTATGGTGGCTGTGCGTTTTATTGAAGGTGAAGTAACCGGTCTTTATTCAGCAAAAAATATTAATAGTAACGGTTTGCTTGATATTAAAAATATTAATGGCGGTGCGCTCTATAAAAATGCAAACGGGGTGCTCGGTTACGGTGCTCGTTTGAAAGGTTATATTGGGGTGCAATTGGCTAATCCTGATGCTGTTGCGGCTATTGTTAATATTAATGCTGATGATGTGCCTACTGCAGAACAAATTGATAATATGCTGATTGATGCTAAGGCAACACCGGCATCTACATTTATTTTCTGTCACCCGAAAGTTCTTTCAATGCTGAATAAATACAAAGGCAATGTGTTACAGGCTACTGCCGGTGATTGGAATGTTAATCGCAGCTTTATGGCTTGGAACGGTATTCGCTTTATCACTTCGTATAACTTTAAAAACGGTGATGAAGACGCTATTACAATTGCTTAATTTTTTGGGGAGAAATCACAATGTTAAATAATGTTTTAAAAGTATATAACGAAGATTTAATTAACGATGCGGTTAACAGTTCTTCAATTGCAGCAAAATCTGTGGTGGCAGCTGGTTCTACACAAGGTGCATTGTGTGTGAATGTTTTTGCCGAAGAAGCAGTTACAACAACAGATGTAATTACGGTTACCGTAAAGCACTGCGATAGTGAAAACGGGAATTTTGCTACTTTGTTGACACTTACCGTGCCGGCAAGCAAAAGTTTTGCTAAAGGTGAGCTTGTGACAACAGCAACTTTACCGCAAGACACAAAAGCTTTTGTGACTGCTACGGCTACATCTGCTTCCACTAACAGCGGTAAAATTCGTGTTACATTGGGTTATCTTGCTCGTTAATTTTATGATTTAATTTGGTGAGGCGGTAATTTTTTACCGCCTTTTTTAGTATGTTTAATTTGTTTTTGATGTGGAGGATTAATGGCTAAAATAGAGATTGTGAACCGAGCACTGTTAAAACTCGGAGAACCGCCCGTATCTTCATTAAGCGATACTGCGTTTGGAAGATCTTATGATATTATTTATGATGATATGAAAAAAATCTTACTGTCGAGCTATCCTTGGCGATTTGCAGTTAAAAAAACTGATATTGCGCGTGATGCGGAACAATACGATAAAAGATATGTTTATCGATTACCACCGGATTTTTTGTTATTGCTTAAAGTAAATAGAAGGCAATTTGAAAGTGATGTGGCAGTATACAATAGAGAGATAGATGATTATGAAATAGCAGGACAAACAATTTTGTCATCTGTTTCTGACGGTGTTTCTATTGAATATGTTTCTTTGATTGATGATAAAGAAATTTTTCCGCCGTTGTTTCGTGAGGCTCTGGCAGCTAAAATTGCGGCAGAATTGGCAATGCGTTTGAAACAGTCCGTTTCGCTCAAACAATTTTTTGATACGGAATTTTATAATTTTATTCGGCAGGCTGAACTGAATAACGAAATTGAAAAACATGTAGAAATTTTACCTGACTGCAGTTGGGTCACTATTCGTGAAACTTGGTAATTGTAAAGGAGAAGAAAATGAGTGTCAAACCGGCAAAAATACAATTTAACGGAGGTGAACTCAGTCCGTGGCTTGAAGGGCGGACAGATATTGCAAAGTATGATAAAACGGCGAAACTTTGTCGGAATTTTATTCCACTGACAGAGGGAAGTATGAAACGACGCGGCGGTTCGCGTTTTGTTGCTCAAACGCCTGAGGCAACAGCTGTTGTTTTTAGCATTCAAACAGTTCCTGTTGATGCTGAAGTTTTGATAAACGGCACGGCTTTGAATACCTTGGAAGTTGCTTTAGGTGATACGGTTAATTATGAAGTCAGTGCGCGCGGATATGTTACGGCAAGCGGTCAAATTACGGTGACAAAAGATATAACTCTAAATGTGGTGCTTGTTTCTTTAACAAAACGTTGCAGGTTATCTATTGAAGCGCTGCCGATGCAGGCGGTAGTTAAAATTGCCGGTTATGAGCGAAATATCTATTATGGAGTAAAAGGAGAAAATGTTCCGGTAACTGTTTATTGTGATAATTGTTCATTCAGATCTGAAGTTATAAAACTTGATACCGGTTTACATTATGCGATTATTTTGGAGCCGGAAACAGATGATTCTTGTTCGTATGGTGATTGGGGCGTGCCTCTTTGTTTTGTGTCTTGTTCGGCTTACGGACATAATGCATTGCGAAAGAAGTGTTTTTTGATCAAATTTACGAACGGATATTTGCCGATTATTTTTGATGCTGAAGCTGATGGCCCAGGAGCTGAAGACGTGGATGAAAATTTGTTTATTTATAATACTACAGACGGATATAATGCTGTTTTTTGTGCTGCGGCAGGAGGTAATTATTTGGCGGTTATTTGTTATGATAAGAAAATGATATATTATCGTGATTTGGCAGGAAATATTTTAGCGGTTTTCAAGACAGAAAAAAACGGATGTCAAACATGGGCACTTGATGATGATAGTAAGCCGGCAACTGTTTATAAATTTTATGACGGATATTTGGTTAATAAAACAATAAAGGTGCATTATAAGGGAAATTTAGTTTGGTCTATGAAAGGAAGAAAAAATGGTTAGTGCAAGAAGTTTTTTGGTACCTTTTAAGTATAGTCATGTTGAAACTTATATGATTGAATTCAGTCATCAAAAAATTCGTTTTTATACGCAAAATAATAAAGTTACGGAAGATGATGATATAAGTAACAGCAGTAGTGATGATGATGAAGAAGTCATTACAATAAGTACCGCCGGATTTATGCCTGATATCGGTATTCATCCGGTACCGAAAGATATCAGATTATATAGCGATGTTAATGCTGATAAGCCGGAATTATTTATGACTGCAAACGGACAGGCGGTGTCGATTAATTCACCTTTTTCTTATGAGGATTTGTGGGATGATCAGGAAATGTGTTTTAAATTGCAGGTTATTCAACATTCGGATGTGCTGTACATCTTTAGTGAAAAATATCCGATAAAAGTGTTGAAACGATATGGTGATACGGATTGGCGTTTGGAAGATTTGGAATTGCTAAACGGACCATTTTTGGAAATGAACAGTTCGGACATAACAATAACAGCGTCAGATGTTGAAGGAACTATAGGATTGGTTTCTTCTGATGATATATTTAATGATGACGACATCGGAAGATTAATAAGACTTCGCGGATATAGCGGAAATGTAAAAATTTGGTCGGCAGGATTAAGTGTGGCGAAAGATGAAATTGTTGCTTCAGATAATAAATATTATAAGGCGCAAGCTGCAGGTACAACAGGCAGTAAAAAACCGGTGCATGATGAGGGAGTGCGTTATGACGGCGGAGTAAATTGGGAATATTTGCATGACGGGATAGGTGTGGTTAAAATTACATCGGTTGTTTCTGCTCAAGCAGCTGAGGCGATTGTTCTTACCAGATTATCAGAGGCAGTTTTGACAGGAACGGTTTATTGGGAAAAAGGATTGCTTCATGCCGGTGGTCTATATCCGAAATCAGGAGCTTTTTTTCGTAATCGATTTGCCTTTTTAATTAATACGACAAGCGGACCGAAAGTTTGCTTATCGGTGGTGGGAGATTATAATAATTTTGCTGATATGGAACATGGTGAAACAACAGCTGAATCAGCTATTACCGTACCGGTGCTTAATACTGAATTTAATGAAGGAAAATGGCTTTTTGCCGGTGATGTTTTGTTTGTCGGTACAGGTGCTGCTGAATTTTATATTGATACGATATCTGCTGCTTCGGCGCTTTCAAATGATAATGTAAAAATTTTGCAAATTTCTAATGTCGGCAGTAAAGCGTTAATGCCGGTGGCTGTTGGTACGCATATCTTTTTTGTTGACCGCTACGGACTTTCTTTGCGTGATTTATCTTATAATTATTATAATGACGGATATGATCAAAATGATATATCTATTTTAGGAAAACATTTGTTTGTAACACGAATTGTAGCTTTAAGCTATCAGGAAGTTCCGGATAAGATTTTGTGGTGTTTGACCGGAGACGGGGTTGTAGCGGCACTTACTTTCTCCGCTGATCAGGAAGTGGCAGCACTTTCAAGACACGATTTTTGCGGAGAGGTTGAGCATCTGGCAGTCGTGCCGGATTTTAATTCTTCTCAGGATCGACTGTGGATTGAAGTGAAACGTATGATTAATCAAAAAATTGTTCGCAGTGTCGAATTTGTGGAAAACGGGATGCCGCTTTCTTTACCGATGCGCATACATGGTGCTTCAGCATTATCTGAACAAGAAAAAATGGAAAAAGAGTATATCTTACACCAGGCGCGCTATTTGGATGGTGCTGTATTGTTTGTTCGTAATGATAATGATGATACAACGGTTCTTAGCGGCCTAGAACATTTAGAAGGCGAAAAAGTAATGATTTTTGTTGATGGCGTCGTATGTGAGCCGCAGGTAGTCGTTAACGGACAGATTAAAATAAAGGCGACGGATAGTCAGGTTCTGGTTGGAAAAGAGATTATCAGCCGCTATGTACCACAACCTTTCTATTTGGACGATGAAAGCGGTAGCGGTATCGGTGAGCCTCAACGGATACATCATGTGGTTTTGATGTTGTATGTTTCAGGGGGAGGAAAAATCGGTGAAGACGAAAATAATTTAAACGAGATTTTATATCGTCCGACAGATGCTAAAATGTCTAAACCGCAAGAGCTGTTCAGCGGACATAAAAAAGTTTTGTTTAACGGATCAACGAATGGTCATGCAGAACCGGCGAAAATTGTGATTGAAAATACGTCTCCTTTGCCTATGAATATTTTGGCAATCGTGCCGTCGGTTAATTAATCTGAAAACGGTGGTGTTATGATACGCGGCTATAAAAACGGTGATGCTTTGAAAGTAAAAGTTCAAGATGCGCAAAAAAAAGAGGCAGAAGTTTTTGCCTCTTTTTTTGATACTATTCAGGCATATTCTTTGATTGGTGAGAATAATGAAATATTGGCGGTTTGCGGTTTTGTTATTAATGAAAATCATGAAGGGGAATGTTTTGCATTGTTTGGAAAAAATGCAAGAAAAAAAATGCTTGAACTTGTTCGTTTTTTGCAAAAAGAAATTCCTAAAATGATGAAAAAATATCAGCTAAATAAGGCTGTGATGACAGTGCAAAAAGGTTTTGTTGCCGGCGAACGTTTGGCACGGCTTTTGGGTTTTTGTGCACAAGGAGTGTTACCAAAATTTTTTTTTAATAATGATTATCAATTTTATGAAAGGAAAGAAAATGGTTTTACCTATCGGTGTAGCAATGGGACTTAATTTCACATCAGGATTATTGGGCGGAATTGCAAAAAGTAATGAAGCTAAAAAATTAGCGACTGGTTATAAGCAAAATGCAGCTTATAATCGGTATAACGCAGCACAAACGCGCTTAAGAGGGGCTATGGATGAAGATGCAATGCGGAAAAGCAACCGATCTCATTTAGCGCAGTCTTCTGCAGTAATGGCAGAGGCCGGAATGGGCGAAAGTGCAACGGCAACATCTGCCTTGGCAACAGCTGCTTCAGGAATGGAGCAAAATGTATTAAATAAGCGCTATCAAACCGAGGCAGAGGCAGAAAACCTTTTGTATCAGGCAAGGCTTGAAGATGCAAAAGCACGCGCTGCTAAGAAAAAATCCAGAAATATGTTTAGGAGCGGATTGATTAACGGTATCAGCAGTGCTTTAAATGTCTATTTAGGAGGAGATTGATGCCTCAAAAATCGTTATGATGTATAGAGCCATTATCTGTATTGATGACTCTGTGCTTTATGTGTTTTACTATTTGCGGTTGCGGTTAAATTTTTTGAAGTAAATAGTTTGATTTAAATTGCTTGCAAAAATTTTGGAAAGTATTATACTGCGTCTAAATTTGTTTTGGAGAGTTAGTCTAATGAATTCAGAAACTGCAAAAATTAAAGCAAAAAGTAAAGTAATGCTGTGGTGTACTTTGTTGGTGTGTTTTGTTTTGGTCGGCGGTGCGTGGGAATATTTACATCAGACACAGCCGCTTGACCAAACAACGCTGATTTTTAAACCGGAACATGAAAACGGAAAAACAGTAGAGCAGGTTGTTAACAAAAAATCTGTTGAGCAGGCAAAAGAAAATAAGGTTGAAAATGTGCCGGCTAAAGATGAAACTGTGGTGGTAGATTCAACTGCAGAGCCGGAAGAACCGGAGGCAGAATTTGAGGCGTTACAGGAGTTTTTGGGATATATGCAAGAATTGCAAAAACAAATAGACGGGGATTGGCAGCATGTTTCTGTGCTGGATAAGATTGAACAAGAAGAGATTGCTCCAAAAGAGGAAAAGCCGCAACAGGTGGTTGTGTTTGATGAAAACAAAATTGAGGTTTATGATAGCGAAAAAGGTGTGGTTGGCGTGATTGATGTGACGACGCAAACGAAAGATATAGTTGAACCGGTGGCGGAAATTAAAACCGAACCACAAGTTAAAGAGGAAGTTTCAGCTGTGGAACAGGCTATTGTTGCCAATGGAACTGAAGTGATTGAAAATGCTGAGCAGGAAATTATTGATGCGGCAGAAAAGGCACAAATGGCTGCAACAGCAGTTGAAAATATTGTGCGTGAAAATGTGCAGGCAGAAATGAACAGAGTAGAGGAAAGCGGTGATGAAATGCCGATTATTCTTATTCCAGGGTTGCAAAATATGTAACTAAAAGTTTGTTTTTGTTATTGTTTTTGTTTTTTTTAGAAAAAATGAAAAAGAGTTATTGACTTATTATTTTTTTGTCTTTATAAACGTTCTTGTTCTAATCGTGGTCCCATCGTCTAATGGTTAGGACATCGCCCTTTCACGGCGGTAATATGGGTTCAAATCCCGTTGGGATCACCAATGCAAACGGCACTCTATATTGAGGGCCGTTTTTTTTATGCATTGGTTTCACCTAGGAATTTGAACCCAGGGTTCAAATCTTGCTTCGTAAGGCGCGCTTTTAATGCTTGCCAACTGCGCTGCGGACAAGTTTGTTGTAACGTCAGCTTTGTTGCTTATCAGCAAGTCGCTGGCTAACAACAACTATAGCTTTCGGAAAAATGCGTCGATCAGACGTATTTTTCTCTGCAAGCCGTTGGGATCACCAATACAAACGGCAGGCTCAAAAATGCCTGCTGTTTTTTTAAAAAATACTTGACAAAAAAATCGGGTAAAAGTAAAATGAAATCATAAGAAGCGATAATTTGGAAAAACAAACTATGAGAGAACGTATAGAACCTGATGGTACAATAGTTAGATACTATATAAATGGTAGTATAGAATATACAAAGCTACCTGATGGTACAGAACTGCACTGGTTTGAAAATGGCGAAAAAGCATCTGAAAAATTACCTGACGGCACTGAACGAGAATGGTTCAATGACAGGGCACCTAAATTTGAGAAATTACCAGATGGAACTGTCAGTAGAGGATACTATATCCCGCAACCAAATGCTGTATATGTTCACGAAGTATACCATGTTTGGGAAACAACATATGCTCATCCGATAGGTAAAATGACAAAAATTACTAGTGGTAATTACGATGTTTATGATAAAGCCCGTCATGGTTTCAGAAAGGAAGAAGAATTTTTTAACGGAGTAATACAATCAAAAACAATTTATATTGATGGAAAGCGAGCCGGGTTTGAAAAATACAGAGATGGTAAAGTATTTATGAGCGAGATGACATTTGAAGGAAAAAATGAAAAGCATTATTACAATTCTAACGGAGAAGAAATTTCCGAAGAAAGTTTTAATCTAACAGAAACCAAAAGAAAGAAAATACGTGAACAAAATAAAATGATTGCATTAACACGCATTAATAAGGAAAAACAAATTGAAGCCCAAACCGGTGTAAAGACGCGTTTCCATAAAATGAGTAAAATTGAAAAAAAGGTAGCTATAATAAAAGTAAAATTAGGATTAGCAAGGTAATCTTAATTCGTAAATTGTGAGCAAAGCATCACCAATGCAAACGGCACTCTTATGGGTGTCGTTTTTTTTATACATTGGCGACCCAGGGGGGCGGAGGTGCACAGTTATTATCTAAGTTTAAAGCTTATTTTTTTCAGCTCTGTTCTTTAAAAATAGTTCTTGACTAAATATACAAAAATATCTACACTCACCGTAATTTATAATATTATTTTAATTTTTGACTGGGTGAGAGAAAAATTTACTCGCCAAGTTAATAAGCCTCCGATGTTTTGGTTACGCAATGAACCAGAAAATCCAAGAACTTTAGGATTATCTTATCCTGAGAGACCCCAACTTCATGGATATCACGGGGATTGGTAAAAGGATTAGTTTAAGAAGGCAATCTATGAAGGGGTTGTCTTCTTTTTTATGCTTATAAAGGTTATACAAGTACGAGGGGGATTACTTAATGCAACCTTGGAGAAAGGGGCGGAGATCCCTTGATGCACGGACGCACAGCGTCGCGCAAGGGATGACGAAGAGAGAGAGGAGAAAGGGGCGGAGATCCCTTGACGGCATATTTAGTTGCATTGCATGCCATTATCGGAGTAGCTATTCGGGATTGGTGCGTGCGTCGATAATTCTCGTTAAAAAAGATAACGGTTGATGTTTACTTCATGTTTATTTTCTCCTAATAAGTTGGAGAAAAAGGAAGGGTGTTATACTGATGATACTGTCAAAATTGAAGGTATTTTCTATGAAAAACTCAACGATATAAAATATCGTGTTTTGGTACTTGATAATGGGATGGAGGTATGGCAAAGGTATAACGCTGTCTATCTTAAGGATTCCAAAATGAGTATTGTTGCTTGGAATTGTGGGGATGAGATTTTGTACTGGAAGCGAGCTAAAATCGGGCAACCCGTATGTGTTACAAAACACTATAAGGCAAAGCCAAAAGAAAAGAAAATCTTGGAAGGGTACTCTTTTGAACTGATTCGTATTCCTGATTATATAAAAAATCGTATAGTTAAGGAAGTGAATAAATATGACGGATACATGAGTAAATTGGAAGGGCATATTTCCGGTGGATTTACTTTGGTGTCAGGTAATATTGAAGGAAATATTGAAGGTGGAAGCAGCGGAAGTCAAAATTTCTATGTAAATGTCTATTTTACGGAAGGGGATCCGCTAACCGTTAATGTTAGAGAAAATCCTCTATATATGGACCTTCTTCCAGGAGATACCATTCAGGAGCGTATGACAAATAATTTAGTTACATACATCATAAAAAAATCAGAAGAAAAACCGCCAGTTTAAGAGACTGACGGTTTTTCTTTATCTTGCTAGCTTGAAGCACTTATAAATAAAGAATTTAATCGTGATATATTAAAAAAATTGACAAAGGTTGAAAAGTGAGTTAAGGTGCGGCTTGTAAATGTGATTATTATGGAAGAAAAAATTAAGTATTGTCAGGCAGTCAAAAATGTACATCCTGACGCACCTTGTGAAACTTGCTATGAGGCTTTGGCCAACGGCAAGGGTGCAGAACAAACCGAACTTCATGGTTATGTTGTTGATGATAGGTATTTTGTTGATAGCGAAACGATGAAGGTTTATGATGTGGCAGAGTTTCTTCTTGTTGAAAACATAGAGGTTGCTTTGGAAGATTAGAATTTTCCCTACTTAAATTTCAGGATTTAAGTAGGGAATTTTTTTAGGAAAATAATTTGGCTTTATTTTAACTTTTTTTTGAATAAATTTATCTATAATTTGTGCCAAATATTATAATTTTTTACACGGTGCTTTATGGGGAAATATCTGATTATCGGCAATATGACCGGAAATTCTATGGATGCTATCGATTTGGTTATGACCGAATTTGATGGTGATAAAATGACGGATATTTGTGCCTATAGCAGACCTTATGGCAAAACAATGCAAAAAAATATGGAAGCATTGCGGAGAAAAGCTTTTGATAAAACAAGAGAAGAGATTGAAGCATTGCCGGAATTTTATGAAGTGCATGATGTTTATGTGCAGGGAATTGCCGAGTGTATTAATGAAATGTGTGTTAAAAACGGCATTGATAAAAAAATAATTGATGCGATAGGCTTTCATGGAAAGACATTAGATCATAATCCGCCATCTAAAGCGATGATTGAAGGGACTGAGCCTTATACCTTGCAAATCGGTTCAGGGCAAATGCTGGCGGATTTAACCGGCATTCCGGTTGTATATGATTTCCGTTCAGACTATATTCTGCATGGATTTGAGGGGGCACCGCTGATTGCACCGCATAATGCTCATATTGCTCTAACAGAAGGTGATGGAATTTATTTTAATGGTGGAAATACATCTAATTTTGCTATAGTTCGGCAAAAAAAGGCGATTATGTGTTCTGATGCCGGTCCTTTTAATGAATATATCGATAATTTTATTCGCTTGAAGACAAAGGAGACGTTTGATAAAGACGGAATGTTTGGTAAAAAAGGGCAGGTGAATGAGGATTTGCTTAAAAAAATATTTGAATATGGGAAGAATTTTTATCAAACAGCTTTGCCGAAATCCGGCGATCCGGCTTATTATCATAAAGAAAAGATTTTTCAATATGTGAAAGCAGAAGGAATTTCTTTGTTTGATGCCGTGAGGACTTTTGAATATGCTGCGGCTTATGTGGCAGTTTATGCGCTTGCCTTGGTGCCGGAGAATATTTTTTTGCCGAATAAAATAATTTTGTTTGGCGGCGGATGGAGAAATCCGGTTGTGCGAGAAAGTTTTGAAGCGCTTTTACGCGGTAAATCTTTCGTGTTGCCCGAGCATTGCGGTAAATTTGCGAGTTTGCGGCAACGTTTTGATGAAAAGCCGTTAATGGGGCAATCTTGTTTCGGAGATTATATGGAAGCGCGATTGATGGCAGATTTGGCACGCTATAAACTTGAAAACATGGTTTGGGAAATGCCGGAAATCGTGCAAAGCGGGAAAAAAATTGTGAGTGGTGTGATTGCAACCCCAAGTAAAAATCGTAAACGGTACACGGATTGTATTTGTCGGGCGGCAAAAGTTTAAAAAATAAATTAATGTAACGCTTAAAAATTACGTTTTATCTTATTGATTTTGCTTTCTATTTTTGTTTGACTTTGCTCAATTTTGGTGCTGATGAGCTGACGGGTTTGCTCTAATTTGCCTTTACCTTGCTCTAATGTTTGGTTGAAACTGTTTAGCAGCGTTTCGCGATATTCTTCCGCCCAGGCAACCATTGAATCAATAACCGGACGGAGATTATAGCCAACATTGGTTAGAGTGTAATCTACACGCGGAGGAATTTGTGCATATACATGGCGGATAAGAATGCCGTTTTCTTCTAGCATGCGAAGATTGGCGGTTAGAACTTTTTGAGTAATGTCTCCCAGTTCTTTTTTAAGCTCGCCAAAGCGTTTGGTGCCGTCCATTAAACACTCAATAATGCGAACTTTCCAACGGTCGCCAAGCATCCTGATTGTTGTTTCTGCCATAGTTCTTGCTGTTTGTTGCATGAGATCTCTCCTAATGGTTACCTTGGGGTAATTTAGTATGCTTTGCTTTTTTTTCAAGAGAAAATGCAGGGTTATCCACGAGGAAAGGAACGTTTTGTGTTATTTAAGAGATGGTGAAATGATCCTGAAACGAGTTCAGGATGACGAGGGAGAGGGTTTAGGATAATGATGGGGAGGAATAGCCCTTGGAGATGGGGCGGGGGTTCCTTGACGGCGCATTAGAATGCGCCGAGGAATGACGGAGAGAGGGAGTCCTTGGAGATGGGGCGGGAGTTCCTTGACGGCGCATTAGAATGCGCCGAGGAATGACGGAGAGAGGGAGTCCTTGGAGATGGGGCGGGGGTTCCTTGACGGCGCATTAGAATGCGCCGAGGAATGACGGAGAGAGGGGTGAAGGAGCGGGAAGGGTAAAAAAGAAATAAAAAGTTGGCAAAAAAGGAGATTTTGCTTGATTTTTTATTTAAAATATGCTATACTTCTCTATATTCGGGTATTTATGCCTGCTATAAGTATGTATGAGGTGTCTTTATGTATTTTTTAATGCTGTTAGCAACGTTTATTTCCGCTATCTATGGGTATAATCTTTCCCCAAGAGAAGATTATGAACGTGACCTCATTTACAAAAAAGCCTTATCTGTTTTATACAAATTTATGTGGCAGGAGCATGTTGTTTATAAATATGCTCTTCCGGTGTTAAATGATGAAGACGGAACTAGTTATGAGCGGTTGCACCGTAATGTTGTTACGAAGGTAACTTCTGGTGAGAAGTTTTATGGCGCAATGGAGAGTGATTGTGATGATTGTCAACCAGGTAAGACACTTATAATGAAACCGAATGTTAATATACCAGGTAGTCAAAATTCATGGATGCATTCAAAATGGAAAGCTCAGTTGGCCGGTGATATCGGATCTGTGAATGATGATAGTGATGCGGATTTTCTTCCACCGGGACGAAGCCTTTATAACGGTGAAGAGATGATGACAAAATTCTTGTGTTTGAAGAACGGTGATTTAAGTGATCCGGATGCAAATATTCAATCGTGTGATGGTCAAGATCATGGTAGTAATAGTGGAGGTGACCCATCAGTTGATTATTGTTGCCAACCAGCGTATAAAAAATATCTTGTTTCTTATAAAAAAATTGATGTGCGCTTTATTAATCGTTTGAGTAATACTGTGGCGGTCGATTTTTATCGTATATTTACAACCAGACAAGCAAAGGAAAATATAGGATATATTTATTGGGATGGAACCTACTGGCAATTTATGGGTAAAATAGGGTTGACAGATGTGTATAAAGATGAGATTGAAGCGTGGAATGCAGACGATTCACATTATCACATAGAGGAGGATGAAGAAGGTAATGTTATAAGCAAAAAGTTGAAAATTTCTTTTCCGTCATACATGAAACAGAAAACGCGATGGACGTTGAATAACAATGCATTTAATGAAGGATATTTTACGGATAAGAATAATAATGCTATGTGTGGGCATGGCTGTTTGTTTCGGATAAGGGAAATAGAGTAGTAAGATTTTATTATAGGGAGAACGACGATGAAACATATTAATAAAACATTTGGACAGCGCGGTACATTGTTGATGGAAGCAATAGCTATGCTGGGATTGATTGCAATGGTAACGCCGACTCTTTATAAAAAATCTGCCGAGCGGATGCAAGAAATTCAAGACATTAATATTGCCGGACAAGCACGCAATATGGACCATATTATTTCTACTTTTATCTATAGCCATATAAATGAGCTTAAGAGTGATAGTAGTGGTATTGGCACAGGTAATACGATAAAATTAAGTTATGAGGATACTAATCAAGACGGGTATTTTAAATACGGCTATTCGGCGTATGTGCCGGCGGGGTATACACCGAAGAATTTGAAAACATACGGCGAGCCGGAAATTTATGTTTATCGCTATGGAGACAGTGCGACAAGCGGTGGAAGAGATGCTTTTGTGTATTATATTGTGTATCCTAATTTAAGCAATCATGATGATAAACGGGCGGCAAGAGTTGCCTCTTTGGTTGGTGCTAACGGCGGTACGGTAATTGACAGAAACGGAGAGGTGGGAATCTATGGTACAGGCGGCGGTTGGGGATTGGATAGTTCTTTGATTGGTAGTACAGACGGTAAGGTAAATATTCCTGATAGTTCGTTAATTAAAAATTCATTGGTGATTACATCACAAGAACCTGTGACTGCTGATATGATTGATAGTGAAGTATTTCTGTATCGTGTATATGATGATGAGGCAGGTAATAATACGATGCAGACGAGCCTTTATATGGGCGGAGTAGATACAGGAGACGATGCAAACAGTAACAAACGTTTTAACTCAATTTATAATGTGCGGAAGTTGACATTGAATACACGCTGCGATCCAAATGTGATAAGGACCGCGGATAGTACAGGAGCGGACTGTCCGGCAAATGTGGCCGATTTGTATATCGGAAAACCATTATCCGATACAATTACAAAGGATCAAGCAATAAATGAAAGTAATACTGGTGCGGCGTGGATTTATGGTAATTTAAGCGCGTTGAATCAGAGTTTTCAATTGCATAATGATTATGATGGCAACTTCGAGCGGACTGGCGCTGATGAGATGACATTTGGTAATTATGATAACAGCGAAGGGGTAGAAGGAAATTGGTCTTCTAAAGTTTTTTATGCTAATAATGATTCGAGTGATGCACGCGTGGCAATGATGGATGATTTTGTACAAGTGAAGAAAAACGGGGGAGCCGGTGAGCGTCAATTCTTAGTGGGTGACAGCTCTGTTCCTGATGCCTTTATCGGTGTATATGAAGGAAGCTCTACAGTGCGGATTAACAGCCCTGATGATGGTCTTGATAATGGTTCTTCAATAACGCATATCAACAGAGGCGGTGGTTCTGTCTATATAGGTGGCAGAAGTGATAGTTCTACACTGAGCAACGTGATTATTAATGATAACGGCGGTGTTTTAGCGGCAGGTAAAGATGGAGGATGGATTTATGCAAACGGATTGCCAGGGAGTAGTGCAGTTCATATTTTGAAAGAAACTCAAGGCAGCGATTTATTTACTGTCGGAGGGAGTTCTATACCCGAACATTATATTCGGGCTGATTCCAGTGCTGTTAGCTTAAGTAATAGACGACTTCAGGTGTTTGACAATAATGATAATTGGGGGGGATTTGGCGGAGCACAAAGAGTCGGCATTTTAAGAGGAGAGTCTTCAATTGTTGGTAGTGGGGTAACGGCAATCACTACACATTATACAGATATTTTAGGTTCTACATATTTAGGCTCTTCGTCACTTGCAAATGATTCTGCTGTTATCGGTGGACATATTAATTTGAATAGTTGGAACCTTGCAGTGGCCGGAAGTGCTTATGTAGATAGTACATTGGCGGCAAATGAAGCATGGTTTAAGAGTATCGGCGGTAAAGAGTTGCATGCCGGTTTCTCAAGCTATGATGAGTGGAAAAATGGTGATCACAAAAAGGCAATGCTTAATGTGTATGATAGTAGTTTGATTGTGCGGAATCGCGATAGTGATGGTGGAGATGATCCCGGGGATTTCGGAGTAAGCTCAGGTACTGGTGTGTATATGTATATTGGTGAAGGAAATATCCCAATAAGAATTCAAGATACTAAAGGTGCTGCATTACAAATGGCTGATGGTATAGCACAATTTGGTTCAGAGGATAATATAGTTCAAGGTGATAGTACCGGTGTTCAGATTTATGCAAAGAAAGATACGAGCTCAACAGTGAATATTCAAAATAGCGCGATGGTGTTTACAAAACAGCCGGGAGATATGGAAGCTGCGCCAGAAAATGAAATAACAGCACGGGCAGGGGTGTTTAGTGTGCGGACACTAAATAATGCACAAGCATACTCTTCAGGTCTTTATGACGGGGCACAGTTTTATGTGGATAGTTCGGAAACCGGTGTGCGCAATGTTAACTTTAAAGTCGGGCTTGATAATGCTGTTTCATCAACAGCGTTTTATGTGGTGCCTAGGAATTATACCAGCAGTGGCGTGGGAACTACAGATGAAGATGGTAATGCAACAGTTAATGTAGACGGAAGTTTCCATGTAAAGGGTAATAAGGTTATCCATATTGCTTCAGATTCAAGCAATGCTGCAACTGGCGGCAATCGAGCTATGTTTGAGGTTGACCCGAAATATATACAAGTGCAGCAAATAGATTCATCAGGTGCGGTTGATGGCAATTATTCTATATTTAAAGTTAATCCGGGTGATAGCAGCGGGGCTCCATCTTTGAGCGATGATACTGCAAATGTCGGGGTATATGTGCGCCGTGGTGCAATTGAATTAGAGAAAAGTATCAAGGTGAATGATTCATCTGTGGCGGCTGATGCCGGATACGGTTATATCTTGGCGAACAGATTGGTTTCTAACGCGGGCAAGGAATTTCCGGCATTACCAGAATCGATGGTTGAAGGTTATACAGGCAATACAAAATATGATCAATATATGGTTAATCCGGCATATACTTCAGTGATGCATGATATTAAACTGACAACACGCGGTGGAGCACGATTGAGTGATGTTTTGCCGGATTATGTATTAAAAGGGGTGTATAACCTTTCTAATAACTGTGAAGAAGGTACGTCGAGCGGGGTGTCATGTAATAATCCCGATATGAATATGTGGGCATCACCGTATGTCGGGATTATTCCATATGCGTCTTGTCCGCCGGGGTATTTGAACATGACGACATTGATGCCGACTTCGTTTAATGTCGGGCGTGCCGGTCGATTGATTAAAGATAATAGAGGTGGAGAGAGATGGGTTGTCGGTAGTGGACACCATCAGGCAAGAATATTGGATGCAACTCAACAAAGTGGTATTGGATATGATGGTGACAAAATTAAGTACCCGAGTATGGAAATGGTTAATACTTTTACTTATAATAGTACAACCAGTGGTTGGGAGGACTTTTCAAGTTGGACGAATACGCGAACGGAGGGCTGGTTCTTGGGTGCAAAGGCTATTTATGAGAACAGTTCGACAGATACTGTTTCAAAACTAGAGCCAAATTCTTCAGGTACAACAGAACAATATTGGGAGTATTATGCTAATAAAAATAATGGAAATGATTGGCAGATTATTGCAGAGCCGCTCTATTTCCAACAAAATACTTGGTTAAAAACAACGGTTGCTCCTGAAGGAGGTGAATCCCCCCAAGGCTGGAAAGCGTATATGGGCTTTATTTATGATGTGCATGAATGGGGAAATAATTTAGGTAGTACTATTGCGCCGGTTGGAAATATTTTCCAAAAAGATGGTAGCAGTGTGACCGGTTTAGAGGCAAATGACTTTAGATGGAATGTATTTCCGGTACCGACTAATACAATTGAAGGACATGCAATGGTTTATTGTTACTTTGATCGGAAGGCATTTAAAAATTGGAATGACGGTGATGGCGAACCGCTTGTCGATCAAATTGATCAATTGGGGGCGTTGAAAGGGGAACCAGGAGCACCTTCATATCGTGGAGTTGGGGAAAAACCATATGAGAATTATAACAAGCGGTTGAATGATCCGACACTGAAGTATGATGATCCGTGGTAAAGGGTATAATTTGTGTGAAAAGGCGCTCCTTAGGGGGCGCTTTTTTGCTTTTTTGGGGGCGTAGGAGAGGAATGGTTGTTCTTGGAGAGGGGATATGCTACAATAACCACGAGCAAAAAGAAA
>JAZUMA010000034.1:0-38326 GCA_045603405.1 Alphaproteobacteria bacterium
AAATTCTATCGTTTTAGGCAGATAGTGTGGCGCACGAATTTTAAAAAAACTCCTAAAAATTGCAATGACAATTTTCCTGAGTTTTGTTAGTAAGTTTTAGCCGATTAGCGGTCTGTCGTCCGCTAAGTTTATGACTTGCTCTAGTTCTTTCAGCATTGCCTCAATGTCGTCGCCAACTACTCTGCTGAAATAATCGTCATGAAAGCCTGGTCTTACGATGTAGGCATCATCAAAGCTACTTCGACATACGGCCAAAGCGCCTGAAAGACCATCCATACAGCCGCCGCTACCATCGGAAAAGATGTACTGTCCATGGTGACCCGTGTTTTCATAAATATCATCACCTGTGAGACCCCAGTATCCTGCTCCGACAGTATTGCCGTTCATTCCTCTAAATAAATACCCTTTGTTGGTCTTCATAATGAGGAAAGAAACCCCTGGTAATGATACTTTGATGCGAGGAAATTCCTTTACGACAAGTATCTTCCCATTATCGAATGACCGTACGACCTGCACCGTTTCTACAGGTTCTTCTGCGCGAATCTGGATAACTTTAATGCCCACGGAGCGCCAATTTCTTTTGCTCTCGCGCTTTCTTGCTCCCTTTCGAGGATCAGATTCATGAGCTCTTTTTATCACTTTAGGAGCTCTACCTTCCCTTGAATACCTCGGCTTTTCGCCATCATCTGCTACGATATGTACTACAACTATTGGGTTTTGACTTATGTCTACTCCAACGATGTACTTTACTGTTCTTCTTTTTTTCATAATAGTTTTTTTTTATATAAGTAAAATAAAAATAAATAAATCGGTGTTATATTAGCAAAATTTATTTTTTTGTCAACATTTTTTATCCGGCCAGATAAGTTTTAACTGCTTCGTCTTGCGCAAAAAGGTAGAGTAGAATTTTCAATGCCTTACCTCGTTCTGTTTCCAGCTTAGGGTCTGTTTTTATAATTTGCTGAACATCATCTCTGGCTTTTAGCAGTAAATCTGTATGGCACGTCATATCAGCAAGCTTAAATTGTGTAAAACCAGACTGTCTGGTTCCTAAAATTTCTCCACCGCCGCGCAGTTCTAAATCTTTTTCAGCAATATAAAAGCCATCTTCAGTCTGTTTCATAATATTTAAACGCTCTTTTGCTACCGCACTTAAAGGATAGCTATAAAGTAAGATGCAATTCCCTGCTTCAAAACCGCGCTTAATTCTGCCGCGTAATTGATGTAATTGAGCTAAACCAAAGCGCTCCGCGTGTTCTATAACCATAATTGTTGCTTCCGGTACATTAACGCCCACTTCTATCACTGTTGTTGCCACTAGTAATGTTTTTTTACCTAACTTGAACTCTTCCATAACGGCATCTTTTTCGGCTTCTTTCATCTTGCCATGAATGAGCCCTACTCTTTCTCCAAACTCTTTTTTGAGCATCTCATAGCGCTCTGTTGCCGCAGCTAAATCCGATTTTTCTGATTCCTCGACCAAAGGACAAACCCAATAAGCTCTTGTTCCTTGTTCCAGTTTACGTTTTAAGCCGATTATAATATCAGGCATCTTATTGACATTCATTATGGCTGTTTGCGTTGGTTTTCTACCTTCAGGCAATTGATCTATTTTAGAATAATCCATATCACCATATGCTGTTAATAGCAGACTTCGAGGGATCGGCGTTGCCGTCATCACCAACACATCACACATCTCTCCTTTTGCAGAAAGCGATAAACGCTGGTTGACACCAAATCGGTGCTGCTCATCTATAACCACATACCCTAGATCTTTAAATACAACAGAATCCGTAAACAGAGCATGCGTACCAATTAAAATATTAATCTCTCCACCAGCCAATTTTGCATAGATTTCGCGCTTTTCCTTTGGTCTCAGTTTTCCGGTCAGCATTCCTATTTTTATTTCTGTGTTTTTGCAGAGTTCGGTTATAGTTTCATAATGCTGTTTGGCTAATATCTCCGTTGGCGCCATAAGGGCAGCTTGTGCGCCTTCTTCTATCACTTTTAGCATACTTAATAAGGCAACAACTGTTTTGCCGGAACCAACATCTCCTTGTAATAAACGTAACATCTTATATGGTGCAGCTTGATCTTGAGCTATTTCTTTCAAAGCGTTTTTTTGCGCTTCAGTTAATTCAAATGGTAACGAATCCAAAACTTTCTGATATAACTTGCCATTTTCTTTAAAAGCGCGTCCTTTTTGCTGTTTTACTTTTTGACAAATAAAAGCTAAGGCTAATTGATTAGATAAAATCTCATCATATGCCAATCTCCGTCGCGCTGTCGAAGAAGGTAATAAATCCGCCATATTTTTAGGATGGTGAATGTGGTCAAGTGCTTCATTAAAACTGATATATTCTAATGTTTGTAGTGAATCCGCTGCCAACCACTCCGGCAAAACAGGTAATCTTCGTAATGTATCTTCAACTAATCTTATTATCATTTTATTGGTTATGCCTGCTGTTAAAGGGTAAACCGGCTCTAACCTGGCAATTTGAGATAAGTTGGTTGCAGGAACAACGTAATCCGGATGGCTCATCTGCCACATGCCGTTAAAAAATTCTATTTTGCCGCTAATTGCGCGTTTTTCCCCAAGCGGATAGTTTTTTTTAAGTGAATCCTCATACACCTTAAAAAAAACCAAAACTATTTCAGATGTGCCATCCGTACAATATATTCTGTAAGGGTGTTTTTTGGTTGCCGGCGGCTGATGTTCCGTAATTGTTACAATACCGGTCCATATTCTTCCATCTTTTGCTTGATTTAAAGGCATCATATATGTTCTGTCAATAATATTGACCGGTAGATGAAACAGTATATCTATAATTTTTTCGCCGCATAAGTTTTTTATCAATCGACCATACTTTGTACCAATCCCTTTTAAGGTCTCTATCTGCATAAATAACGGATATAAAATACTCGGACGCATATTAAGCTCTTTACAAATTTTTGATTTAAGTTATTTATATGTATATTTATAATTGATGCGTGTGAAAATGTCTATTGATTTTGAAAAATACAACAAAAAAACTATATATCGAGTGACTAAAGATGCTGAGCCTTTTGCATTGAAAGATTTGTTCTTATCAAGCAAACAGGATTTGCTGTGCATTTTAAGTGATGGATTAAGTTTAAGACAAGCTGCGGATGTGTTGCAGACTATTGCTCCAGAAATTGAGGTATATACTTTTCCTGCTTGGGATACTGTCCCTTATGATCGCGTTTCACCCAATGCAAATATTCTTGCCGAGCGACTTGATACGCTTTCTAAATTACTTTTTTCAAATACGCAAAAAAAACGCAGAATCATTCTGACCAGTATTGGTGCTGCTATTCAAAAACTTCCTCCGCAAAAAATTTTTTATAATACCCGAAAAGTTTTAAAAATCGGAGATAAACTAAGTTTTGATGCTTTTTTGCATTATGTAACAATTAACGGCTATACGCGAGTTGAACAGGTTATGGAAGCCGGGGAATATGCTGTGCGGGGAGATATTATTGACATCTTTCCCAGTGGTACATCTCAGCCTCTCAGAATCGATTTATTTGATGACGAAATTGAACGCTTACGCCTTTTTGAGGTGGAAACACAACGTAGCACGGCTGAATTAGAGTTTTATAATTTCGGCAGTGCCAATGAAGTTATTCTTGACCAAAACACCATTAAAACTTTTCGTTCCAAGTATCGGGAAGCTTTCGGAGCAGTAGGACTTAAAGATGAACTGTATGAGAGTATTTCCGCAGCTAAAAAATATCTTGGCATGGAAAATTGGCTTCCTTTTTTTTATGAAGAAGATTTACCGACGTTACTGGACTATATGCCGAAAGCTGATGTTGCTTTGGGAATCGATATTGAGAATGCTCTTAAAGCCAAAATTGATACGATTAATGATCACTATTCAGCTCGCCTAGAAGCCTTAAAAATAAAAGATATTTCCGAAGCAGATACTTACCGTCCGGTATCTCCTGACACGCTTTATTTATCACAAGAATCCTTTATTCATAAAATAGAAACACATTGCTATTGTCATCTAAGCAATTTATCTATCCCTAATTCTGATGAACAACTTGATTATAAAACTGTACCTCAAAAAGTTTTTTCTTCTCTTAAGAATCTTAAAGGATCATCTGTTTATGCAGATTTACTGGATTCTTTGCAGAAAAATAAAGATAAAAAGTGTATTATCTGTTGTTATACTGCCGGTTCGCTTGATCGTATGTTCGGAACACTTTTGGAAAATAACTTTAAGAACATTGCTAAAGTCGATACATGGTCTGAAGCTGAAAAGCAAACAGCCAAAGGAAAAATTTCCTTACTTATTCTGGAATTGCAACACGGCTTTGTTTCAGACAACTATTTCATTGCAACCGAGCAAGATATTTGGGGAGAACGTAAAAACCTCAGACATCGGCAAAAAATTTCGGCTGAAAACCTTATTTCCGATATATCATCACTTAATGTCGGCGAATATATCGTGCATATTGAGCATGGTATCGGGCGTTTTGAAGGCTTAGAAAACATTGTTACAGATGGTGTTTCACATGACTGTTTGAAACTTATTTATGCTCATAACGATAAGCTCTATGTTCCGGTTGAAAACATTGATGTTATCAGTCGCTATGGTGCTGAGGATAGTAATGTTACTTTAGATACTTTAGGCGGATCAGCTTGGGAAGCAAAAAAATCAAGAGTTAAAGAAAAAATCAAAGATATTGCTGAAAAATTGATTAAAATTGCTGCACAAAGACAAATGAAAAAAGCTGAAATATTTATTCCTGAACGTGGTACTTATGATGAATTTTGCAGCCGTTTTCTCTATACTGAAACAGATGATCAACTTAATGCAGTCCAAGATGTAATTAAAGATTTATCTTTAGGAATACCTATGGACCGATTGATATGCGGCGATGTCGGTTTTGGTAAAACGGAAGTTGCCTTGCGTGCAGCTTTCACTGTTGCCAGTAATGGCGCTCAAGTTGCTGTTATTGTTCCAACTACACTTCTTGCACGCCAGCATTATCAAAATTTTAAGGAACGTTTAGAGGGTTTTCCTATTAAAGTTAAAATGCTTTCGCGGTTAATTTCTACCAAAGATGCTCAAACCATTAAACAAGAACTTAAAGATGGGGCTTTAGAAATTGTTATCGGAACACATGCTCTTTTAGCTAAAGATATCGAGTTTTGTAATCTTGGGCTTTTAATTATAGATGAAGAACAACATTTCGGAGTTACGCATAAAGAGCGATTAAAACAATTGAAGTCTGATGTCCATATTTTGACCTTAAGTGCGACACCTATCCCAAGAACTTTACAACTTTCTCTGACAGGAGTTAAGCAATTAAGTATTATCGCGACACCTCCTGTTGATCGCTTGGCTGCTCGTACTTTTGTTATGCCTTTTGATAAAGTCATGATTAAAGAAGCTATCTATCGTGAAAAATACCGCGGCGGTCAAGTTTTCTTTGTTTGCCCGCGTGTTTCTGATATTTTACAAATAGAGCCTAAACTCAGAGAATTAGTACCTGATATTAAAATTGCCATAGCCCATGGACAAATGTCACCGACACATCTTGAAGATGTGATGTGTGATTTTGCAGATGGTAAAGCAGATATTTTACTTTCTACGACCATTATTGAATCCGGTATAGATTTACCTAACGTTAATACGATGATTATTTATCGTGCTGATATGTTCGGATTAGCCCAATTATATCAGTTACGCGGACGTATCGGGCGATCTAAGTTGCGCGGTTATTGTTATTTTACCATTCCACATCAAAAGAAACTTACGCCTATTGCTGAAAAACGTTTAAATATTCTGCAAGCTCTTAATCAACTGGGGGCAGGTTTTTCTTTGGCTAACCATGATTTAGATATTCGTGGCGCCGGTAATATCTTAGGTATCGAGCAATCCGGTCATATTAAAGACGTTGGTATTGCACTTTATCACCATCTTTTGGAAGAAGAAATTACACGTCTTAAGTCATTAGCAGCTAATGTTTCGTCGTCTCAGAACCTGCAAGATGCAGATTGGAGTGTCCAAATTACAACCGGTGTTCCTATTATCATTCCTGAAAATTATGTTGCAGATTTAGGTGTACGCCTTGGTTTATACAAGCGAATTGGTAATCTTAAAACAGCTGAAGAAATCAGTGATATGCGTGAAGAACTAATTGATCGTTTTGGAGAAATTCCAGAAGAAGTTGAAAATCTGCTAAGGACTGTCGAAATTAAACAACTTTGCCGTTTGGCCAATATCGAGCGTATTGATGCAGGAGCTCGTGGCATTTTGATTGCTTTCCATAATAATATATTTAAAAATGTTGATAAACTTATGCAGTTTATCACCAATCAATTGGGAGCTGTTAGGATCAGGCCAGATCAAAAATTATTTGTTGAGCATGATTTAGCTGATTATCAACGGCGCTTAGAAGTAATAAAAAATTATGTAAAAAAACTATACGAACTCTCTCTTTAAGACATTTTTTCTAAAAGTTTTTTGTAAGCTTCTGTTAAACGTTTGAATTTTTCTTCAGCCTCTTTATCTTCAGGATGTAAGTCCGGATGACAGGTCTTAGCTAGTTTTTTATATTGCTTTTTAAGCTTTTCCATACTGAAATCATTTGCATTTATTTCCAACTGTCGCATTTGCTGATGGTCTTCCTTTGAAAAATAAATACTGTCATTGATTTTATCGTAGCCTGAAAAACCATGCAAAAATTCGAGTTCATCTTCTAAATCACAACCAAATTTATACTTGATTCTAGAGTGAAAACCTTTAAAACGTGTTTTTTGATGAAATGTTTTTTGTTCTGTTTCGGCACTATCATCTGTATAATAATTCCACTGCGCATTATATTCCTGGACATGTTCTAGACAAAACCAATAATACTCTTTTAGAAATCGATCTTTTGGAGCTTTAAATTCTCCGGCTTTATTACATCCCGGATGGTCACACTTATGTGCCACACCATCATTTTGAGGTGCAAAGTATTTTCTGGTTCGTTTGTTATGCATGTTTTTTATCAAAAAACTTATCCTCTTTTTATGTACACAATCTTGTTGATTGTAACTCAGATTCATGATTAGGTCAAATATAATTTGAAATAATTCTGTAAATGTAAATTAAAAACAGAAAATACTGCTGTATATCTTAAAATTCTTAATATTTGATGTGCATAATTATAGAAACAAATTTATTTTACATATTGCAATATTATATTGTAGTTGGTGTTATTTGAAGAATTTGTTGTAAAAAGATGATCGTTTTTCTTTTAGGTTACTTATTTATATTGTTTGCAACCGCGATTTATGCATCTCACAAGCAGACCGTTAATGGGTATTTGTTAAATGACAGAAAAACTTCTGCCTTCTTGCTTGCGGTCTCTAATGTTGCAAACTATGTTGGTGCCGGCGCAACAATTTTTATTGTTTCAGAAATAGCGCAAGGATCCTTGGTCACAGGATTGGGATTTGTTATAGGAAGGCCTTTGTCATTTATTCTGTTTAGCACAATTGCAGCTAAAATAAGACGACTGGGACAGGAATGCAATGCAGTAAATATATCTGATTTTTTTGAATACAGGTTTGGTCCAGCAAATAAATTGTTAATGTCGCTGTTTCAACTTGTTTTTATAGCCATGGGTGTCAGCATTCAGGTTATTGCCAGTTCTTGGTTAATATCTTCTGTCTTGGGAACTTCTTATTTTGCTTCAGCCTGTCTCTTATTTACTGTATCTGCGTTGTATTCAGTCGTCGGAGGTATAAAAGCGGATATTCTGACAGACATGATACAGTTTATTTTTATTGTTTTTCTTTTTATTATCTTAAGTATCTTTATTGTCATAAGTCCTGATTTTACCGATAGCATGGAAGCTATGCGCAGTATTAGTAACCCTTTTTTGAGTGATAAAATAGGAACTGCAATTGTTTTACTTTTGACAATGATTGTGTCTTTAATTGTTTATCCGACCAATTGGCAGCTAACTTTGTCCTCTGTTAATGAAAAAACAGCCTATAAAGCCTGTTGGTATTCTGCCGGATTAAGTCTTATTGTGCAGTCTTTTATTATTTTTTTTGGTATTTATGCTTTAGGCTCCTTAAATGGTATCTCAAATTATAATTTAGCACTTTTTGATGTCATTAATAAAACAACCCCAGCATATTTTTCTGGCTTAGGCTTAAGTGCATTATTGGCAATAACAATGTCATCTCTTGATTCTCTTTTTGTTGCCGGGAGCTCTATCATATTTGGTGGATTTTCCAGAAAAACCAGCGATATGACTATTTGGAAAGTAAGATTGACCACATTACTGTTTGGAGGTTTGTCTTTTGCTTTAGCAATAGGCTTTCCTTCAATAAGCAAAATGGTATATTTTTATACGGCTTGGGGATTAATACCAATTATTGCAACGTTGTTTGGTATTTATAAAATACGGGTTTCAAACAAGGCTGTTTTCTTATCAATGTTGTTCTCTATGTTGGCAACAGTGATTATTTACCCATTGGCAGGTTTTGCGTCAATATGGATTGTTCCTATCTTATCTATATTAATTATTTTTATATTCAGGTAATTTGATATTCTTAAAATAGTCAAGACAAGTATATCTATTCTTAGAAACATAAATTGTTTTCTCATTCTTTTCTTGCAAAATTTTAATCCTTGTGCTATTGACAAAAATAAATGTTTTTTTGATTATCTAAGGAATACGAAATGGTACTTAAAATCGCTATTGTCGGGCGACCTAATGTTGGTAAATCGACTTTATTTAATCGTTTTGCCGGTAAGAAACTTGCCCTTGTGCATGACTTACCCGGTGTAACACGCGATCGTAAAGAAATTACCACAAAATATAAAGACCTTGAGATGACTATTATTGATACGGCCGGTTATGAAGAGGCAACCGAAGGCAAAATGGAAGATCGCATGTGGCAACAAACAAAACGCGCCATTGAAGAATCTGATGTTGTCTTATTTCTTTTTGATGCGCGTGTCGGTATTCAAGCTTACGATGAGCATTTTGCAAATTTAGTGCGCAAAATACAAAAGCCGGTTATTCTGATTGCAAATAAATGTGAAGGGAAAACACAAGAATTAGGTATTTATGAAGCCTATAAACTCGGTTTAGGGAAGCCTCTCGTCTTTTCTGCCGAGCACAGTATAGGGTTTGATCAACTTTATTTACAACTTAAAGAAATAGATAATCATAAAATTGATAAAGGAAATGATCCCTTACTTGAAACAAGTATTGAAGAAGATGAAATAAAAAAACGCCCTATTCAAATTGCAATTGTCGGGCGTCCTAACGTCGGTAAATCAACGCTTGTTAATGCTCTTCTAAATGATGATAGAATGTTAACCGGACCGGAAGCCGGTCTTACGCGTGATGCAATTACATCTGATTTAAGATGGAAAGATTGGAATTTAAAATTAGTGGATACTGCCGGTCTTAGAAAACAAGCAAAGGTAACAGACGCTATTGAAAAAATGTCAGTTGAAAGTACCATTTATCATGCAAATATGGCGCAAGTTGTTGTTTTGATACTTGATGCTGACGGGGTGCTGGATAAGCAAGATTTAACCATTGCCCGCAAAGTCTTAGATGAAGGGCGAGCACTTGTTATTGCCTTAAACAAATGGGATATTGCCAATAGAAAAGAGGCTTTAGATAAACTCAATGACCGTCTTCAAGCTTCTCTTACGCAGGCCGATGGTGTACCAACGATAACAATTTCAGCATTAAAAAAACGAGGTCTAGATAAATTACTCAGCGCGGTTATTAAAGTTTATCAGCGTTGGAATGTCCGTATCCCTACAGCACCTTTAAATCAATGGTTTAAAGATGTACAAGAGCAAAATCCTGCTCCTTTAGGTAAAAATAAGCGTCGTATAAAACTTAAATATATTACACAAGCCAAGACACGACCACCTTCGTTTTATATCTTTTCGAGTAATCCAGAGGGGTTACCAGATTCATATCTTAGGTATCTCACAAATCAATTACGGGAAACCTTTGATTTACGCGGTATCCCTTTAAGAATTACTGTCAGAAAATCAGATAATCCTTATGCAGAAAGAGACTGATTAAGCAAAAGTTTCACCGCCACAAGCTGTATATATTGCCGGTGCATCTGTTAAAGCTATAGCAATATATTGCGTATTACTTATCTGCAAATGTCTAGCCAACAGATTTGTTAACTCTGCAACAAACTTATCCTTATCACCTAAACCGATAGATTTTAATTCTATAAGTGCTCCTTTGTTATTTTCATTACCTCCGAATACCATATTAGGATTATAAATAATGTTTGTTACAACATAGCTTTCCGGCTTATGTAAAATCTTTGCCGTTAAAGCAGATGCTTCAGCAGCGATTTTCTTTCCTTCTTTTAATTCTTGATTGGTATAGACTGTTAAATAAGGCATGTCTTTCTCCTTTATTTTAATTGTGTTTTATAGAGTGAAGCATATATACCGTTTTCTTTATTTATCAACTCTTCATGTGTTCCTATTTCGGCAATTTTTCCATAATTTACAACAACTATTTTATCTGCATTGCGGACGGTAGATAATCTGTGGGCAATAATAAATACCGTCCTATCAGCCATTAAATTTTCTATTGCCTGTTGAACAATAGCTTCAGACTTATTATCCAATGCTGATGTTGCCTCATCCAATATAACAATCGGCGCATTTTTAAGAAAAGCACGAGCAATAGCTATACGCTGTTTCTGACCTCCTGAAAGTAACACGCCTCGTTCACCGATAGCTGTATCTAGTCCCTCATCTAAAGAATTAATAAATTCTTCCAAACAAGCACATTCTACAGCTTTTTGAATTTCTTCTTCTGTTGCATCTTCTTTACCTAACATTATATTACTACGAATTGTACCGCCAAACAAAAAGTTATCTTGAAATACAATTGCAATTTTTTCTCTTAAAGAATCTATATCCAGCTCCCTGATATCCGTTCCATCAATTAAAATTGCCCCTTTTGTTGCATCATAGAAACGAGGTAGCAGATTCACCAAGGTCGATTTTCCACCACCGGAATTACCGACAAACGCCACCGTTTCTCCGATATTTATTTTCAGATTGATATGGTCCAGAACAGGTTTTCCTTCAATGTAAGAAAAGCAAACATCTTTATATTCAATATTTTTTTTCGGCGTGTCTAATATTTTCGGATTCTCACAATTCTGAATTTCCGGTATGGCTTCTAATTGTCCAAAAACACGTTCCATTGCTAATAAAGACATCTGTACGCTAGCAAAGTTATTGCCGATACTCTTTATCGGATGGTAAAGCATAATTAACGCAGCAATAAATGAAACAAAATTACCCGATGTAATTTTATGGGTTAATATCAAATAAGAGCCATACCAAATAACAAAGGCAATCCCCAATGAGACAATAAAATGCATTAAAGGTGAAAGCAGTCCTGTTCTTTTTATCATTTTCATACCTAAACTGAAAACACTATCCAATGTTGCTTTAAACCGTTGGTCTTGATAATTATACAGGTTATAAGAGGCTATAATACGATTACCATTGTAGGTTTCATTAAAATGCGTCATCATCGCAGACCGGGTAAAAACATCTTTTTTTACAATCCCTTTCAATTTTTTACGAATCTGTGTTAAAGGAAACAGAGCCCCGAATAATATTATTGTAGCGATGATTGCCAATTGCCATGAATTATAAAAGAGTACGCATATTAAAGATATAGAAGAAAAAAAGCGTGTCGTAAAAAGCTTTAAATTTTTTAACAATCCGCTACACGCCGCATCCACATCATCATTGAAACGAAGCATAATTTCACCTGATGTCTTGTTATCAAAAAAAGAAGCGTTATTGTGCATTAATTTGAAAAAAAGGGCTTTTTTCACATCCATAGAGATTTTGTTTCCAACCCACGCATTCAGATATGTAACTAAATAGGTTAAAAGACTTTGCACCAGACTAAAAATAATTATTGCAAGCGGAATAAATGCCGCATAATTCCCCATAGCTTGTTTTTCTACCATTACAACATCCATATATGGTTTCATAGCCCAAGCTATTACTGCGTCCATCGAACCAACAGGTATTGTAATTAAAACCGCTATTAATGCCCGTTTCCAATACGGTTTTACATATGGTAACATTTTTCTATAATCTACAACGATGTTCATAGCGTTGATTTTATCTTTAATCTTTTGTAGCATCAGTCTTCCTAAACATAATTACATAAAACAAGGTTCATCAAAATTTTAAAAGTTTCTTAGCAAAAATTTTATTATATGTAAATAGAAAAAGTCCAATAAAGACATAAAAAAAACCGCTCTAGAGTAGGAGAGCGGTTTTTTTATGTCTTATTTCTTACAGAATTTCTATTGATCCGGCGGCTGTCCTACCACGATCATCATATATCTCGTAGCTGACACGTTGCCCTTCATATAACTTTCTTAATCCCTTTTCTTCTAATTTAGTTATGTGGACAAATACATCTTTTCCTCCGCTTTCCGGTTGAATGAACCCATAGCCTTTGCGGGAATTAAACCACTTTACAGTTCCTGTTGTCATTTTTTCTCCTTATCATAAAGTTTCACAATATCATTTACATACCAAATTTGGTTTGGTATGCGCCCTTTATAATACAATTCGTTTTCCAGTCAATAGAACCAACACAATTAAAAGTTGTTTTTTATAAAATATTTTTCATTTGTTGCTTTATATACTCTTTATACTCCGGATTTAGTTTTGTATCCGCTATTTTTGCATTAAGAATTTCCAAAATTTCTGCTCTGTATTTGGGCTTATTTGCAGCTATTCGTATTAAATAATATGCACTTGCTTCAAAAAGTTGTTCTTCCTCACTGTCCAAATCGGCTACTAAAGATAGATATGTCGGGGAATATTTTTTCTTTATTTCTGCATGCGTTAAAGCATAAGAGGCCTTCTGTATTTTTTCGGCTTCTGCAGGAGTGATTTCTCCGGACTTACGACCGATTAAAAAATCTTTTAATTTCTTTAGCATTGAAGAGTTTATTACATCTGCCATTTCAATCTCATCTTAATTGTTTTATCGTTTATAAGGTAAGTATTATTTTACTTTTTTGCAATTGTTTTTTCGATATAATTTACATAAAAAATATTGACACTTAAAATAAACCATACTATCTATATTTTCGTTCATATCATTGCTTGATCGTCTAATGGTAGGACAGCGGACTCTGACTCCGTTAATCTTGGTTCGAATCCAGGTCAAGCAGCCACTTTCTAATTTTCACTAGTTATGTCTTACACTGGCGTCAAAAAAATGGGCGTGAACTGTCTGGTCATCGTCAAAAGATGGGGCAAAGATAAAAAATTATAAAAAATATAAGCCATCAGTTTGACCTTCAATAAGTTAAGTTTAGGCACATAAAATCCGAACGCGCAAGCGATAATTTTCAAAATTTCTAAAACTATACGCTCGTCGTTGAATGAGTTTTATTTTTCTGTTGTCAAATTTAAAATAAGAAAACAGAAAAGCTCAGGCTTTTCTGTTCTCCTATAAGAAAGTTAGATTGACAACTTGGAGTTGTACCAACTCTATCTTGTCTTTACCCAACATTTTGAGGGTAATACGCAAATAATCTGCCATTGTATGCATTTTTGTTTGGAACGAGTATATCGGCCTTTCCATCAGAGAATCGTAAAATTGAATTCTCATGTTTAAGAAAAATTCCTCAAATGTAACAGGAACTTTACCGCCTTTTTCTTTTTTATACATATATTGCATATATGCAGAAATAGCGTTTTTTCCCAAGGTATTTATTACCTCGGAAAAAGCTTCTGTATCTGCCACCTTAGGTCTTACTTCTAAACCTACAATAACAAGATAGTTTTCTTTTTGCAGATAACCGTTTACATTGCCGGAGATGTCAATTTTCTTGATGGGATAAATTTTAATATTTTGCCCTGTTTTAGCTACTGCTTCACAGAACGACAACTCATCCACATCATCAGTCAACGCTTGCCATGCCAATCTCCTTATGAGATTTTCACCTGAAGGTATTTGTGTTGCCAATTTGACCATCCTCAGATTATCTACCAATTTCAAAACATAATAGAACTCAACTGGAGTGGAACATGATTCTTTTCCTTTTGCATACTCTCTTAATGCTTTTGCGACATCAGGATCATCTTGATCAATTTCGATCGCTCTTCGCAGTACCGACAACGCAAATGGTGCCGGATACTTTTTTCTTAATTCTTCTAGACTCATAATAATTACATTTTAATTAGACATATAAATTTATTTTCGCATGTTTTATATGATAGATGTTATTTTTTGTCAAGGATATATATTTATTTTTTTCTCTTTGAAAAACTATTGACTAATCTGAAAAAAATTATTATTAACACTATTGTTGCTCTGGTGGCGAAATTGGTAGACGCGCATGCTTCAGGTGCATGTTGCCTCAGGCAGTGAAAGTTCGAGTCTTTTCCAGAGCACCATAAAAAAGCTCTCCCTTGTGGAGAGTTTTTTTGTGGTGATTTAATAAATATTTCTCGAACTTTCAGATGAAAGTTTGACTACCAGCGAAAGCCAGGCGGAGAATGGCGGTCAGCATAGCTGATGAGCGCCTGTGCGACAGAACGAAGTGAATGTCAGTCTTTTCCAGAGCACCATAAAAAAGCTCTCCCTTGTGGAGAGTTTTTTTATTTTATATAACTTGATAAGCATCCAACAATAAGATGATTCCTAGGCAAATTCTGTATATCACAAATGGTAAAAAATTTTTTGTTTGTAGCCACTTCATCATAAACCAAATTGCCATAAAAGAAAATAAGAATGAAAAGATTACTGCCTGGTAGGCCATTACTATTTGTGTTACTTCATTGCCACGCATCAAAACATAAGCTGCTATAACACCAGCTGCTAAAATTGATGGTATAGATAATAACATGGAGAACTTTGCTATTTCACTGCGGTTAAACCCCAATATTCTCCCTACTGTTATGGTCACTCCTGATCTGCTCGTTCCCGGAATAAAAGCTAAACATTGCGCAAACCCGATAATTAATGCTTCTGATAACCGCATATTCTCTAATTTTTTTTCAGCTTTAAACTTAACATCAGCATACCATAAAATTATACCATATATTATCAGCATCCAACCTATTAGTTTGGCTGAACGCACCCATTCCATACCAAAATAAGATAATATTCCTCCTATAATAATTGCCGGCAATGTGGCAAACAATAAGTAATAAGCTATCCGCACATCCGTATTTGCAAATTTCGGCAAAAATTTATGTTTATATAATTCCACTAGCATAGCCTTAATACTTTGCCAAAAATAGAGCATAACAGCAATCAGAGAGCCTATATGTAAAGCAATATCTATGGCTTGCCCTTGGTCTTCAAATCCTGTATATTTAGCAAATAATATCAAGTGTCCGGATGAACTGACTGGTAAAAATTCTGTCAGCCCCTGTATTAATGAAAGCAATATTATTTGTATTTCAGTCATTTCCAACCTCTTCTCTCATCTATTTTCATTGATGTTACGACAAACTTTATTCTGAATATTTAGCAAAGAATGGGGGCTGAAACGCACGTTATTAAGAGATGCCCCCCAATGCAAATGCGGACCTGTCGCCCGACCTGTTCTGCCGACTGTTCCGATTATATCACCCTTAGAAACGTGATCACCTTCTTTAACTTTGGCCTCTTTTAAGTGAGCATATATCGTCTGCAAACCTTGCCCATGGTCAATGATCACCATGTTTCCGGTATAAAAATAGTTTTTTCCACTCAGGATGACCTTGCCGTCACCGGATGCTTTTATCTGAGTTCCTTCCGGTGCAGCAATATCCGTGCCGCTATGCGGACTTTTCGGTGTTCCATTAAAAATCCGTTGGTTTCCAAAGTAACCGCTTATTTTTCCTTCAACAGGAACAATAAAACCATTCTTCCACCCATCATTGGCTGAAAAATAGGTTACTGCTCGTCCAACATCTTCTTGTTCTCGTCTAATTTCCGCATCTGCGCTTTTATCAGGTGTTACTTTTGATTGTGCCACGCCGTTAATTCGTTGAATATCCCATTTTGTCGGCTTTATATCAAGTTCATAATGCTTTATTTTATCTGTTTTTTCCAAGATATCAAAAGAAACTTTCTGCGGTGCATCACGGTGTAATGCTACTAAGGCTATACCATCATCTTTTGTCAGTCGGTATTCCTTTTTGCTCAAGTTGTTATTAAAGAAAATTTTCTTGGCATTTTTCTCTTTTATCAGTAAAAGTTCGCCTTGTTTCAATTCCCCGCAGACTTCAACTGCCTGTGATGTCTGTATAGCGCCCAAAAAACTACAAATTATCAAACAAATCGCCTTGAACTGCACAATCTTTCTCCGTAACGCGAGCTTTGATTATTCCATCTGCAAAACGAATCTGTAAATTTTGTGCGCCCTTAGCGGTATTGCTATCGTAAATTGTTTGACTTTTACTATCTGATATCCAGGCAAAACCACGCCTTAAAACAGAATCAACCGAAACCGAATCCAAGCGTAACGCTAAGTTTTTCAAACTTTCACATTTCGTTTCGATTATGGTTTTAATATAAAAAGGTTTCAAATTCGTCAATTTCAATGAACTTTTTTTATCTTTCAGCAAATTCTCAAGAGCAAGTTTCAACCTCTCACTTCTATCGTCAATTTTCTGCTGATTTTCCTGAATAATCTGAGCTAATGCCGGAATGCCGCGCCCGAGAGCTTCAACGTACTGTTTAAGTTCATTTAAGCGGCGGTATATAGCGTTTTTCATTCTTAAATCTGTTGTTAATAGACCTTTATCCATCTCATTTTTTACCGGCACGGCAAATTCTGCAGCGCCAGTCGGTGTCGGCGCTCTTTTATCAGCCACATAATCAATCAACATTGTGTCTGTTTCGTGCCCCACCGCAGAGATTAACGGTATTTCCGAATCGTACACGGCGCGAATGACTATTTCCTCATTAAACGGCCATAAATCTTCCAAGCTGCCACCACCACGAGCAACAATAATCACATCAGGTCTTTTTATACTGCTATTCTTATCTAAAGTATTAAATCCCTTAATTGCCGCCGCTATTTTTTCGGCAGCTCCTTCACCTTGCACCGGTGTCGGCCACAAGATAATATGACTAGGGAACCTATCTCTGATACGATGAATAATGTCCCTTATCACTGCACCGGATGCGCTTGATACAACACCGATTGTTTCAGGTAAAAATGGAATTGGTTTTTTGTGTGCCGGATCAAACAGCCCCTCTTTGATAAACTGTTGTTTTCTTTCCTCCAGCAATTTCAATAAAGCCCCCTGCCCGGCCGGTTCCAATTTTTCAATTACTAATTGATATGATGATTTACCTGCAAAAGTGGTTATTTTTCCGGTAGCGACAACCTCCAAACCATCTTCAATTTTTACTTTTAAACCGGATGCTACACCGCGCCAACAGACTGCCGCTAATACCGCATTTTCATCTTTTAGTGATAAATACCAATGTCCGGAATCAGCTTTTTTGGCTCCAAAGATTTCTCCCCTAACGTATACTCTATTAAAATTTCCTTCAACAAAACGCTTAATCTCATTTGAGATTTCGCTCACGGTTTTAGCTTTCGGTTGTTCTGATGCACCAATACCTTTTTCTTCTACATTATCCTCAAAATCAAACGGCATCATAATTCGAGTAACCCTTTCGCAAAATCTTCCGCCTTGAATACATCCATATCTTCAATTTTTTCACCCACTCCGACATAATGTATCGGTATTCCGGTTTCTGCGGCAACAGCGATTAAAATACCGCCTTTTGATGTGCCGTCCAATTTGGTAATAATAACACCATTCACATCCACCAATTCTTTAAAAGTCTTAACCTGATCCAAACCATTTTGCCCGGTGGTTGCGTCAATAGTAATTAATGTTTTATGCGGTGCTTCCGGTGATACTTTTTTCACCACACGGATAATCTTTTGCAATTCATCCATTAAGCCTTTTTTATTTTGTAATCTACCTGCCGTATCAATTAAAACAATATCATCATTTTGTTTCTGTGCTTCTAATAAGCCGTCATAACACAAACCGGCACTATCACAACCGGGATTACCTGAAAAAACACGAACCCTATTTTTTTCGCCCCAAGCGGTCAGTTGCTCCACAGCGGCGGCGCGAAACGTATCTGCGGCAATAAAAGAAACCTTATATCCTTGCCCCTGAAATTTCTTTGCCATTTTACCGATTGAGGTTGTTTTTCCGGCACCGTTTACGCCTACCATTAAAATCACAAAAGGCTTTTTCGTTTCATCAATCACTAGCTCTTGTTCCGATGGCTTAATAATATTTACAATGTCTTGGCATAATTCTTGTTTGATTTTATTGATATCGCTGCCTTTATCGAACTTCCGCGCGCTGAATTTTTCAATAATCTCAGATGTTGCCTTTACCCCGACATCTGCCGTATAAAGCAAATCTTCCAAATCGGTTATCATGTCCCCTGATAGATTTTCTTTGGTAAAGATGTCGCTGATACCCCGACTTAGATTTTCCGAAGTCTTTTTTAAGCCTAAACCTAATTTTTGAAAAAAGCCCACTTTTCTTATTCCTTTCTTAAATTTCTTAATTTTTCCGCGCGTTCACGTCTGATATTGACCTGCACTTGCGGCATTTTCGCCGCCGGTGTCCCCGGCCTTTCCGAATAAGGGAAAACATGCAGTTTATCAATACCCGCTTCTTCTACTAATTTCAAGGTATTGGCAAAATTTTCCTCTGTTTCTGTCGGGAAACCGCAAATAAAATCTGCGCCAAATATACAATCTTTTCTCACTTTCCGCAGTTTTTTGCATAAGTTAATTACATCTTCTCTGGTATGTCTCCGCCCCATACGTTTTAATATCATATTATCGCCGGACTGGATAGAAAAGTGAAAATAGTGATGCATATTCGGATAGTCATTTACCAATGCCACAAATTTATCATCTATTGCCGCCGGATCTAATGAACCAAACTGCAAAGACGGCAATTCGGGAATATTTTTTAAGATACCTTCCACCAATTCGCTAAAACTCGGCTCATAGGAGCAGATATCCACGCCGGTTAAACATATCTCTTTAAAACCTTTATCTAATAAGATGCGAATCTGTTCTAAAATCTTTTCTTTTTTAACCGAGCGATTTTGCCCGCGTGCATAAGGCACAATGCAATAGGTACAATGATGGTTACACCCCTGTTGAATCTCCACAAACGCCCGATGCCTTCCCTCAAAACCGGTAATCATATAGGCATCATAGCCTTTAAACGAAAAGATATCACCAACAATTGTTTTATCTTTAGCTATCAGATATTTTTCAATTTCCGTTTTTTCTTTATTGCCCAACACCAAATCAACTTCCGGCATATCGGCAAAACGCTTGGCACTTACTTGTGCGGCACAGCCGGTCACGATAATTTTAGCATTAGGATTTTCTTTTCTTATTTTGCGGATTGCCTGACGGCATTGGCGCTCGGCTTCTGCCGTTACGGCACAGGTATTGACTACAACAAGGTTATCATAGTCTTTAAGCTTTTCCTTAAAGACCTCGCTTTCATAACTGTTTATCCGACACCCGAAGGTTACCACCTGCACCATTTTTATTGTCATCCCTCGTTTAGCTGAAAGCTAAACGTCAAGGGATCTCCTCTAAATTATTTTTAAGTTATGGCAAGACTAATCGTAAAATCTTATTTCTGCAAGTGGTTTAACAAAATTTTCTTACCCTCTCAACAATCCTTTTATTCTCTGCCATAATCCGTTGTTATTTCTTGCTTTTCGCTGATTATCATCTTTGTTAGCCTTACATTCATATCTTGCTTAGGTTTATGTAATTTCCCTTTAAGTTCAGCAGTTTTCTCGCTATTGTGCTTTTTTTGTATCGCTTCTTTAACAATTGAATAATTGCACACCCACTCACTTATCCCATACTTAGTGGCAATATTTTCATCGCAATAAAAAGATCCCCCGACTTCCTCTGGCGCTCCTGCAAGGCTCGTTAATTGAGGACATTCTCTACAATTAAAATATCCCTTAACTACCTTTGGCGCTCCTTCAAGGCTTGCTAATTGTTCACAATCATTGCATTTAAAATATCTCCTGACTTTCTTTGGCGCTCCTGCAAGGCTCGTTAATTGAGGACATTCTATACAACTAAAATATCCCCCGACTTCCTTCGGTGCCCCCTTAAGGCTTGCTAATTGCGGACAGTGAGTGCACTCAAAATTCCCTTTAACAATAACCTCAGATAAATCTGGTAATTCCGTCAATTCTTGAAAGCTGAAATCTAAATTTCCTTCAACCACAAATCCTTTTGGCAAATGATAGATATCATAATATCTTTCTTCTTTTGCTTCTTTATCATATTGCTTAATCAGCCCGATATTTGCCATATCGCCTCTTATCTCAATTTTTTTTGCTTTCACAAATGCTTGTATATATGGTCGATATTTTTCTATCGGCGCCTTGTTGCCTTTTCCCTTACATTGCCAAATTTCTTCTTTTTTTGTTTCTTCATTAACTCTTACCTCAAATGTCGCATGCGGTTCACCATTTTCATCTCTGAGAGAATATATTTTTATTGTTCTGTCTTTAACGCCTTCATCATAGCTTCCTTTGCCGACACAATGCCCCATATATTCGCTTTCAAAATCCAATGCTTCTGGAGTTGTCAGTTGCACTATCTCCATCCCGTTATCAAGTTTCATCACATTTTTTGTGCCGGAAAGAGAGGCTTTATACATTTTCTCATCATGCGCCTTTTGCTCAGCTTTCTTGGCCATTAATTCATGCCATTTCTCTGCCGCATGCAATGTTTTTTCATACGTATCCCAATCATTTCCAGTCTTCAAATAATCTATTCGTAATTTGGGTTTTTGTTCGGTTTCTTTTGCCTTTGCTATGGTTTTATTAACATAGCTTTCCGCCGCAGAATATAAATAATCGCGTATCTTTGAAATTTCTTCTGTTATTCTTGCCGGTATTTTTTCAGCCACAAACCGATGTATCGGTTTTCCTTCTTTTAAGTACCTCTCTGCCCAGCCTGGCAAGTTTTCTTCATCTTTTTTAACCGGCTGTAAGAAATCTCTCGTTTCCGCATTTTCTTCTGCTAAATGTGACCGCAGCCGATGTTTCATCCATTGCATCATCATCGAGCGAACAATTGCATCTTTATTTTGCTCCACATATGCCGGCGAGTTAAACTCTCCTTTTGTGAAAGTTTCCATCTCCTGTCCGTGGTAAGCGATATCTGACAGATATTCATTAAGCGCTTTTTCATTTATCAAATTCACCGGCATCTTTCTTATCCCCTTTTATATTCTCTTATAATATCATCTTTTGTTCTATCCTGCAATATTTTTTCTTGTAAATCGTTTGCATATTTCTGCCATAGCGCTTTTAAATAGCTTTGTGTGAAATATTCCGTCCATGGCTTATGGCCGGCAAAGTGCAAAATCGCCGCATTTTCATAAACTTTTTGTGGCGTACCTGCCACTTTTTCGCCATAAAAATCACTTAAAAATTCAGCATCTTTTTCTTCAAAAAAAGTACTGTTACAATTATAACGATAAGACAGCGGTATCACTTTATCTTTTACCACCGCATTTAAGACATCTTGGTCTCCAAACACCTCTTCATGTGTATTAAAGTAAATAATCGCCCGATTTTTTATTTCATCTTTTCTGATTTGTTTTAAATTCAGTAACATAATTCCGCTGTTAAAATAAAATTTACGCCAATCCAACCCTATTTCCGTGATATGTTCCGGAAATTGATACATTAACCCGTCTTTTACCGCCGCAATGTAATTATCCGCCAATTTTGTTTTATAAACCTCACTTAAATCTTCTAAAACCAGCGTATCTGCATCCAAATAGAGCACTTTATTTATTTCTTTTAGATAATCGGCGATAAACAGTTTTTGCAAAGCGATGCTAAATGATGCGAATCGACCAAGATGAGATAAATCCAATCCATGTTCTTCCGCTTCATAAACTCTTATTTTTACTTTTGGCGTTGCCATGCGCTTTAATAATGCTTTGTCTTTAGAATTGAACTCTTTGGCTATCACATGCACATAATAAATGGTGTTTGATTTTTTGTTTTTGATTGCCGAATCGAGTGATACCATCATATACGGCAGATATTTGCTATCTACCATATAAGCCAAATGCACCGGCCGTTCACGAAAAAATGCGTACCCCATTCCACCGCTTATCACTATTGCCAATATTATGCCGATGATAACTTTTTTCATCTCAATAATCCTTTATCTCGTTATAATAGCGGAACCATAGTTCTTTTAAATACAATGGTTTATAATCTTGTTGCCATGGTTTATCGCCGGCATAATGTATGATTGTCGCGTTTTCATAAATATCAAACGTATCAGAAGGTAACGGCTCGCCAAAGTACGTGCTTAAAAAGTGCAAATCATCCGCTTCAAAAAATGTACTGATGCAATTATACCTATATGACATTAATTTCAACTTATCACCAAACACCATATTTAACACATCTTGGTCACCAAAAAAATCTTCGTGTGTTTTAATGTATTCCACCAATTTTTCGGTTATATTATCCTGTCTTTGCAAAGCTAAATTGTAGAGCATCACACCGCTATTAAAATAGTATCCACGTTTATCAAGCCCCATTTCCTGCATCTCTTTAGGAAAACGATAAAAAATACCATCTTTAGCCACCGCGACATAAACATCTGCTACATCAATATCAAAAAGCTCGTGCAAATCTTTCAAAACGATAGTATCGCCGTCCATATATATTACTTTATCAAGTTCAGATAAAATTTCCGGCAAATATATTTTATGCATTCCAACTTTATATTGCAAAAAGCGTTGCATATTTTCATAGGGCAAATCCGGTTCTTTTTGGGGAATAATCTTAATATTAACACTATTCGGGGCTAAAGTTTTTAACCGCATCAGCATAGTTTCGTCCTGCAAGGTTATATCTTCGGTGATGATATAAAAATTATAAATACTCTCTGGACATTTGTTTTTTAGTGCCGATGAAATCGATGTTGCTGTCGGTGGGATATAACGCGAATCTGTTATCAACGCGATATTCACCGGCTCGCTGACATCTGCACAATTATTCGGTTTTATTTGTATTTTCCGTTCCACACTTTTTTGTTGTTGGTACATGTCTTCTTTTTGAGGCGCAAGTAATAATATCAAAGCACCGATAATTAGCATAATAAGCGCACTACATACTATATAAAATTTTGCTTTATTCATCTTAACCTCTTTGGCTTTTTTAACATATAATTGTTAATTATTCGTGGATAATTTCTTTTCTCATTGCATTTATTTTTTTGTTTTCATTATGATTTTGTTATCAGAGGAGTGTTTGCTATGTATTCTAAACTTGCTCATATTTTTGCCACTTATTTCGGTTTAGGTTTATCTAAATATGCGCCCGGGACAATGGGTTCTTTGGGAACATTACCCTTAGCTTATGCTTTAGTTTACTTTGGTGGTTTTAATTTATTGGTAGCTGCCGTAATTGTTATTTTTTGCCTAGGTGTACCGTCAACTGCTGTTGTTATTAAGCAAACCGGCGTTACGGATCCATCCAAGGTCGTTATTGATGAAACAGTCGGTCAACTTTTGAGTTTTTCTTTCATCGCCTATTTGGCTCCTGAGTATTTGCTCGGTTATAACAGCTTGTGGTATTATCTTGCAGGCTTTGCTTTTTTTCGCTTTTTTGACATCAAAAAAATGGGACCGGTTAAATATTTTGATACGAAAGTTTTAAATGCATATGGCGTGATGTTAGATGATGTTTGTGCCGGTCTGTTTGCGGCTATTTGCTTATTGCTGATTTTTTATTTACATATAAGCCTATAAATTGCTCTTTTTCATATCGATTTCGAGCCAGGTATTTTCTTTTTCGTTTATTTCCTGTTTTGTTTTTTGCAGTTCTTCACTTAATTGATAAAACTGGTATTTATCATTGATATATAGTTCCGAATCGGAAAGTTTCTCTTCTATTTCCGTTACTTTCTTTTCCAACGTAGCTATTTCTTTCGGTAAAATTTCATACAATCTCTGGTCTTTGTAACTCAGCCGATTAGCTTTTGGAGAATTTTGCAGCAAATTTTCTTTCGCTTCTTTTTTCTGCATCTCTTTAGTTTTCGGTTCCTTAGCTATGTATTTTTCATATAGTTCTTCATATGTTCCTACATGCTCAATGATTGCCCCATCACCTTTCATATAGAGCATTGATGTCGTAATTTTATTTAAGAAATCACGATCATGACTTACGACAATAATTGTTCCGGTGTATTCATCCAATACTTCCTGCAACAAATCCAGTGTATCCATATCCAAATCATTGGTCGGTTCATCCAATACTAAAAAGTTTGATTCTTTAGCTAAAGATAAAGCGAGCATTAATCTGTTTTTTTCACCTCCGGATAAGCATGATACCGGACTTTGCGCTTGGTCTGGCGTAAACAAAAAATCTTTCAAATAAGCAATCACATGACGATAGTGTCCGCGCACCCAAATATGATCTCCCTCGCCGCATAATGTTCGCCATAATGTTTTTGTCGGGTCAAGCATTTCCCTGTTTTGATCAAAGTAAACCATTTCCAAATTTTTACCCAGTCGCACAAAACCACTGTCCGGCGCCAGATGTTCGGTTAATAATTTCAGCAACGTTGTTTTACCGGAACCGTTTGGTCCAACAATCCCCAAACGATTTCCGCGTAACATCCGCAAAGAGAAATCTTTGATAATTTCTCTTTCCCCAAAACTTTTAAATATATGTTTGGCTTCCAACACCAGTTTTGAACGTACGGCAGCTTCCTTGATTTCCATATCAACCGAGCCCGTCTTTTTTATTTGCTCTTTTCTTTCCAAGCGTAATTGTTGCAAGCGCCTTAGTCGCCCTTGATTTCTACGCCTTCGTGCCGTTACACCTTTATGTAGCCATTCTGTTTCTTCTTCTATCTTTTTTAATAGCTGCTTTTCTTTTATGATTTCCTGATTTAATATTTCTTCCTGCCAATTTTCAAAATCTGCAAAACCTTTATTATTGGCATGAACTATCCCTCTGTCTAACCACAAAGTTGCGTTGGAAACGTGTGTTAAAAAAGATCGATCATGACTAATCACAATAACTGCACCGCTAAATTTTTGCACAATTTCTTCTAATTTTTCAATTGTAGTAATGTCCAGATGATTAGTCGGTTCATCAAGCAATAAAATATCCGGTTCAGAAATTAGCGCACGCGCAAGAGCCGCCTTTTTCTTTTCGCCACCCGAGGCTGTTATTGCATCGTTTGAAGCATTTATTTGCAATAAGTCTATCAATCTATCTGCTTTGTAAGCTTCATTTTCACGATTTTTCTCCGGCAATCCTGACAATATTACTTCCTTTAATGTTTTATTCTCGTCAAAATTACTTTCTTGTTCCATATAGGAAATTTTTGTTCCCGGCTGAATAAAAACTTCGCCAAAATCTGGTTCTATTATGCCGGATATTACTTTTAACAGTGTCGATTTACCGCTACCATTTCTGCCGATTAAACATATCTTATCTCCTTTGCTTATATTTAAGCTAACAGATGTAAATAATGGTCTGGTACCAAACGTTAAACTTATTTCTTTTAAGGTATATATCGGTGGCGTACTCATTTTCAATTTTGCAATAGGATATTTCATTAATAAAAATTTACATTTTATTTGTTATAATTTATTTTATATGGAAAGCAATCTTTTTTTGCATATTTATTTGACATATAGTGTCTTTAGCAAAGGATGTACTCCATGAATAATATTTTTACGTTTTTTTTGACTGTTTCAATTTTTCTTTCGTTGTCGGCATATGCCTCGGAAGATGTGCAAATCTCTGATACGCAATCAAAAGGCTCTGCTATTATTCCTTCTGAAACTAAAGGTGAAACCTTGGCTGTTTCCGTAATTGATGAGCTAAAAGATAAAGCGGCCAAGGGTGATATTGAGGCACAGCTTAATCTTGGTTATATGTACTTGTATGGCATTAATGGGGTTAATATAGATTATAAGCAGGCTCTTTCTTATTATGAAACTGCGGCAGCGCAAAAAAGTGCCGTAGCTTATAACAATCTTGGCAGTTTATACTTTAGCGGTGTCGGTACAGATGTTGATAAAGAAAAAGCTCTGCACTTTTTTGAAGAAGCTGCCAAACTCGGCAGTAATGATGCCGCCGTTAATCTAGCCATCATCTCTTTAAGTTCCGATGTCAAAGATAAAACTGATGCTGATTATAAAAAAATTTTTGATTTATTAAATCAGGCACAAAAAGATAATAATATAGCTAAATTTTTGCTTGGTTATTCTTATGCAAAGGGTTTTCGTGTTGAGCAAAATAAAATCAAAGCTTTTCAAAATATAAAAGCTGCAGCAGATGATAAATATGATGAAGCTCAATACATTTTAGCTGATTTTTATATTAAAGGTTTCGGTACGGCGAAAAATTATAGCCGTGCTGTTGAGTATTTGCAGATGGCCACAGAGCAAGGTAATATTGATGCGATGATGCAATTGGCTGATATATTGTCTGAAGGAAAGATTTACACAAAAGATATTAAAAAGGCGCATATGCTTTATAATATTGCTTCTGTTTCCGGTGCTAAAGGTGCTGCAGAAAAACGTGATGCTTTAGAAGCTAATCTTCCTATTCAAGATTTATTAAATATTCAGTCAATGGCCGAAGATTTTACAGCCAATCCTTCGCAACAAACTTCTTTTATCAGGCAAACTTTCGGGAACAGCTTAAAAGCATATATCGATGCTTATATTAATGAAGCTAAAAAAGGAGAGTGAGCGGGTGAAAATATCTGCAATATTAAATAAACTTGTTTCTTGGCTCGGTATTTTCTTTTTTGTAATTGCCGCATATATGATATATCGACAATTATCTAAATATTCACTTGAAGAGCTTAAAGATGCTTTATTTAATATCCCTTTGAGAAATTTATTACTAGCTCTTACGGCCTCTTTTATTGGTTATATAGCACTTTCGACTTATGATTATCTTGCGCTGAAATATATTGAGATAAAACTTCATTCATGGCAATGGATTTTAACCGGGTTTATCGGTTTTTCTGTCAGCAACAATGCAGGGCATGCTATAGTTTCCGGCGGAGCTGTACGTTATCGCTTTTATTCGCGCTGGGGAATTAGTCCTGGAGACATTGTTAAAATGGTTACTTTTTCGGGATTTACTTATCTGGTTGCCTGTTTCTTTTTGATTATTCTCGGATATTTTCTTACTCCGGATCATGCTTTCGGTGGCAATGAATCGACTAAAGTTTCGACGCTAATTACAATGATTTTATCTCTTATCGGATTATGTATCTATCTTTGGGCAAGCGTATATTATAAGAAAGATTTGGTTATTAAAGGAATTGATTTTAAAATACCTCGTTTCAGTCTTGCTTTGGAACAAATTTTTATCGGTAGTTTAGATATTTTAATGGCGTCATTAGTTCTTTATTTTGTTTTAATCAGTTTTGTTGAAATAGACTTTTTTACTTTTATGGGGGCATTTATTATTGCGCAAGTTTTAGGCGTATACAGCCAAGTTCCCGGTGGTTTAGGTGTATTTGAACTTGTTTTCTCCAATATTCTTCCCGGACAAGATAATCAGGCACTTTTATTCGGAGCACTTATTGCCTATCGCATTATTTATTACTTGTTACCTTTAATTGTTTCCGGTTTTGTTCTTATTATTTATGAATATATCCGTAATCGAAGAGAAAATTTGTAAAGAGAAATATTTTATGCTAGAGTTTCTGCATTATAATTTAACTTTTTCTAATTTTTTAATTTATGCAATTTGTTGTTTGTTTGGTATTTTTGTTTTAATTTCTCGTTTTTATCCAGCAAAGTATTTAAATATTCCGAAAACTAGTTGTCTTAAACCTCAGCTCTATAATGTCTATTTTATCAAGGTTGTTTTGACATATTATATTGTATTTCATCACATCTTATTACATCTTGGATTATGGAATCGGGCATATTTTTGTGTAGAATTCTTCTTTATAATTTCAGGTTTTTTGTTAATATATACTTATCAAGCTCAGCGAACTGTATGTAATTTTGTTTGTTCCAAACTGCTTGAATTTGTTCCTCTAATTTTTTTTGCAAATATACTGTGCCTTTTTTCTGTTGAGCGAATTGATTTTCTCAGATTTTTTTCCGGAATTTTTTTATTTGCTTCAACTAATTTTTATTCGGCACACACCTATTATCTTCCTTCTTGGTTTCTTATTATCTTATTTTGGAATAGTTTCCTTTATTTTCTTATAATAAAATTACTTAGAGCATCTTTGCATCACATTATTATAGCTCTTATCACTATTATTTCTTTAATAGCCTTATTGCACACTGGGAATATCGAGAGTTTAAATTCTCTTATTCCGTTAACAAATGGTCTTCTTAGAGGATTGGCTTATATGGGAATCGGTTATTTCTTATTTATAATCTGCAATTTTCAAAAATTTAATGTCCCTCACTCAAATATGTTCATTTCTCTTTGTGAATTTTTATTATTTTTTATGTTATTTTTATTTTTGTTTGTAAAAAAATATGATGTTTCATCTGTATTTTTGGTTTTAACGTTTTGTGCTCTTTTGGCATTATTTATCTTTAAACATGGTTATTTCTCCAGATTATTTGAAAAGAAATATTGGAAAACAATTGCTAAAGTTAATATTTTTATTTTTATGACCCACGACATTGTTATTCAGGCTTTACTGCATTTTCGCATTTTTACATTCTTACCTTTACCAGTTCGTATATTTTTCATCTTCCTTTCCTGCTTGTTATTTGGTCATCTGGTTTACTTCACTTTTTCTTCTGCCAAACGATTGCATTGCAGGCTTTATAAAAATGATTGACTACGGAAAGATAAATAACAAAAAAGCAAAACAGAACTCAGTCTGTTTTGCTTCCTAGCTATTTTCTTCTATTCACCACCGTTTCTACAAAGCCGATGACTTCCTGAGCTGTCGGTAGTTTCTCTTTGTAGCCATGGTTCCAGTTTGTTTTGAGTTCATCATACATTATCCAATAGTTGCAATTTGATACACACCCACCATATTTTTTAGCGAGCATATCACAAGCAGAGCTGTTGCCATGCATTACAAATTTCATACCACCAGGACAGTCATTATATTCTATCAGAACATTATAATCATTTGGTTGTATTCCTAGCTCTTATTTTTTAGTTTCTATCCACCCCATATCAGCATCTTCATTAGCTATTATGTGTAGCACCTTTTGAGATTTATACTTCTCTGAACCAGAAAATCGTTTTGCTAAAAATGTACTCAATGCATCAATAGCAGATTTGGAAATAATTCGTTTTGCCATAATTGTATATTTTTTAATAGTTAATGTAATAATTTTACTTGGTATTGATTGTATTAAAATATTAAAAAAAGTAAAGATTTATTTTTTTGAATTTTATCGCAAAAAAAGCCCGCAAATTATGCAGGCTTCTTTTTGAGTTCCTATCTGAACTATTTCTTTAATTCAGATGTACAATGCGGACAACGTTTTGCATTGATAGAAATTTCTGAACAGCAATACGGGCAAACTTTTGTTGTCGGCTCAGCATTGGCTTCTTCTTTAACAACTGTGGCTTGAAGTTTGTTAATAGCTTTAATTAAAAGAAATACCGCAAAAGCTACAATCAAAAAGCTGATGAGCGCATTAATAAATAAACCATATTTAATTGCAACAATATTCTCTCCTTCTCCGGATAAAACAATCTGCAAATCAGAAAAATCAACTTTACCTAATAACATACCAATCGGTGGCATTAAAACATCATTGACCAAAGAGTTAACTATTGTTCCAAATGCACCACCAATAATGATACCGACTGCCATGTCAATCACATTACCGCGCATTGCAAAAGTTTTAAATTCATTCAAAAAATTTTTAAACATCTTATTCTCCTTTTTAATCAGAAGGTTAATTTTCATCTTTACGCTCTAAGTCTTTAGCGACTTTAGGATCACGCAAAAGTTTTTCAATCCGGTCTACTTCCGCAAAAGATGTATCCATGCGGAAATTTAAGTCCGGCGTATAGCGAAGCTTTAACTTAGATGCTATTATTTTTTTCAGCCCCCATGTTTCAGCATTCAAATCGTCTTCAACCTGTCCTAAGTTCTGTCCGTTTAAGGTCATAAAATAAATTGTACACAACTTTAAATCAGGTGAAATATCAACATCTGTTATTGTTACCATATGCTCTAATATCGTCGGATTTCGAATATCTCCCTTTTCTAAAGCACCGGCAACTATCTTTTTAATTTCCTGAGCAATGCGCTTTTGACGTTGTGACGGTTCTTTATAAACAGCATTTACCATCTGTCTTGCTCCTATAATTTCGCAGCAATCGTTTCTATTTCATAACATTCAATGTAGTCACCGACCTGAATGTCATTGTAATTCTCAAAACTCATACCGCACTCATAGCCTTCTTTAACTTCTTTTACGTCTTCTTTAAAGCGTTTTAACTGGGCTAAATTACCGTCGTGAATAACTACATTGTCTCGTAGTAAACGGACTTTTGCTCCACGTTTTACCAGGCCTTCAGTAATCATACAACCACCAACCTTGCCAACACCTGTGATATTAAAGACGTTACGAATTTCCGCATAACCTAAGAATTTTTCTCTTAATTCAGGTGAAAGCAAACCTTCCAAACCTTTCTTCACATCATCTGCTACATCATAAATAATAGAATAATAGCGTATATCTATGCCGTCACGCCGAGCCATATCTCTGGCTTGCGGAATGGCACGGACATTAAAGCCGATAATAAATGCATCTGAAGCTTTGGCTAAAGTAACATCCGACTCCGAAATAGGACCGACAGCCGAATGTAATACATGTACAGATACTTCATCATTTGAAAGTTTTGTAATTGTTCCTTCAATCGCTTCTATTGAACCTTGAACATCGGCTTTGATAATAACAGCTAATTGTTTAGATTCACCTGATTTAATTTTATCAAGCATTTGTTCCATAGCTGATTTAGCACTCTTAACCAATTTAGCATCACGTTCCTTACGAATACGATAATTACTAACTTCTCTTGCCTGATTTTCATCTTTAACAATTATAAAGTCATCTCCGGCAGATGGTGTTCCTTGCAAGCCTAAAACCTCAACCGGTGTTGCCGGATCTGCTTCGAAAACTTTCTTGCCGTTTTCATTAAACATGGCACGGACATGTCCCCATTCTTTACCGGCAATACAAACTTCCCCTACTTTTAAGGTTCCGTTTTGAATAAGAACCGTTGCCACATTACCGCGCCCCTTTTCCATTTTAGCTTCAATAACAACACCTTCTGCCTGACGATTAGGATTGGCTTTCAAATCCAAAATTTCTGCTTGTAATAAAATTGCTTCAACTAATTTATCAATATTAATACGCTTTTTAGCCGATACTTCAGCACACAAACATTCTCCCCCCATTTCTTCTACGGCAATACCATGTTGCAAAAGTTCTGTTTTTACTTTCATCGGGTCTGCGCCAGGTAAATCAATCTTGTTAATTGCCACAACAATAGGTACTTGCGCTGCTTGTGCATGACGAATAGCTTCAATTGTCTGCGGTTTAATACCATCATTAGCTGCCACAACCAAGACCACAATATCCGTTACTTTTGCACCACGAGCACGCATCTCAGAAAATGCTTCGTGTCCAGGTGTATCAATAAAGGTAATTTTCTGCCCGCTATCCAATGTGATTTGATAGGCGCCAATATGTTGCGTAATTCCGCCAGCTTCTTTTGCGGCAACATTTGTTTCTCTTAATGCGTCCAATAAAGACGTTTTACCATGGTCAACGTGTCCCATTACCGTTACAACAGGTGCGCGTGGTAATAAATCAGCTTCTGTGTCTTTCGGGCCTGTTAACCCCTCTTCAACGTCACTTTCGGCAACACGCTTAAATTTATGCCCCATTTCTTCCACAATAATTTGTGCTGTATCTGCATCAATTGCTTGGTTGATTGTAGCCATAACACCTAAAGACATCAATTTTTTTATAACATCTGAGCTCTTTTCTGCCATACGGTTTGCCAAATCTTGTACTGTTATGACTTCCGGAATGATAACCTCTTTAACAATCTTTTCTTGTGGTGCAGTTGGTTCTGCTTGAGGTTTCGGTGTTTTTTTCTTAAAGCGACGACGAGGTGCCCCATAGCCGTAATCATCTTCATCCTCATCACCGAACATATACGAATTTATGTTGATTTTATTTGTATTACGCTTAGGTGTTTCAAAACTACGTTTTTGAATTTTTTTCCGTTCCTGTTCAAACGTTTCTTCGCGTGTCAAGGGTTTTGAATTTTCCGATGAGGTGCTTTTCTTTCCTTTTTTGGCATAATATTCATCATCATCTTCATCATCATCAAAATCATCTTTTCTCTCTTTATACTTATTATGTGACTTTGACTCGTTTACTTCTTTATTTTCAACATTTGGCTGTTGTTGTTTCTTTTCTTTAGCCTTTTCTTTTTCTTCTTTGATTTTTGCCTTTTCTTTCTCTTCTGTTTCTTTTTGTCTTTTCAATGCCTCTGCTTCTTCTTTTTGTTTTTGGCGCAATATCTCTTTTTCTTCTTCTTCTTGTTTTCTTTTTGCATCATGCTCTTTTGCTTTTGCTAAAAGTTCCATCTTTTTAGCTAAAGCATCATCTATTTCAACATTTTGCTTTGGTGTAACCGGTTGAGTTACAAAACGTTTTTTGCGCACTTCAACCTGCACTACTTTACGCCCATCAGTCTTAGGTGATACGTTTGTCTTCTTCAACGTTAATGTTGATTTTCCGGATAATGTTAATTTTTTGCCATTATCTTCTGCCATTAGTTATTTTCTCCGTTACATATAAAATTTTGATACTTTTTTAAATCCTGATACACCATCTCGGCAATTTTACTTTTTAATATTGCCACATGAACAGTATTATCTTTATTCAAAGTCCTATCTAATTCATCTATACTAAATAAATTAAATATTTCAATACTTTTAGCAAGTAATACCATTTTTTCTTTACCATCAGATGCGGCATCACTTGCCTCGATTACAAATTCTACATTATTTTTTTTGATTGCCTCTTTAACTTTTTCAAAGCCTGTTATCAATGCACCGGATTTTTTAGCCAAATTCAAGCTATCCAATGCTTTTTGCTTAATAATATTTTCAACTATTTCAATAAAGTTATCATCTGTCTTTATACAATGACGTGTAGCTTTTTGAAACAGTTTCTTGTCTAAGGCTTTTTGAAGAGAGAGCCGATTGTTTGTTACATATATCCCTTTACCCGGAAGTTTTTTATTAAAATCCGGTAATAAGGTATTGTCTATCATAACAAAGCGCAAAAGCTCGCTTGTCGGTTTAACAATCCCTTCTAAGATACATTTACGCTCAACCAACTCTCTCTTCATTTTAAACCTTATTTATTTTCGTCCGTAAACCAGTGTTCACGAGCGGCCATAATCACACGATTGGCTTCAACTTCGGTAATAACCCCTTCGCCTAAGATTTCGATCAGCTCATCTGTTGCCAAATCAGCTAAATCGTCCAGTGTTTTAACACCTTTTTCAGCCAAGCTTAAAATCATATCCTGTTCCAGTCCGGCGATAGTTTTTAAGCTCTCATCAACACCTAAAGTCTTGCTCTTTTCCACAAATTCTTCGTTACGTTTTTTGACAAATTCTTGAGCGCGTTTTTGCAATTCTGCGGCCAAATCTTCATCAAAACCATCTATTGATGACAATTCTGATAATTCGACCATAGCAATTTCATCAACGGTTGAGAATCCCTCAGAAATCAAAACGTGAGCGATCATTTCATCAATATCCAAAGCAGACATAAAGCGTTCTGAACGGATACGGTTCTCATTTGCACGGCGTTCACGTTCTTGCTCTTCAGTTAAGATATCAATATCGGCGCCGAGCAATTGTGATGCTAACTTTACATTTTGTCCGCGGCGACCGATGGCAATTGAATATTGCTCATCTGTTACAACAACTTCAATACGGTTATTTTCTTCATCCAACACAACTTTACTTACTTCAGCCGGTGCTAATGCACTGACAATGTATTGTGCTCGATCAGCAGAATAAGGAACAATATCAATCTTTTCGCCCTGCAGTTCGGTTACAACAGCTTGCACGCGAATACCACGCAAACCAACACAAGCTCCAACCGGATCAATAGATGTATCTTTAGCGCGAACGGCAATCTTTGCTTTAGAACCAGGATCACGAGCCACGCCCATAATTTCAACCAAGCCGTCATATATTTCCGGTACTTCAGAGGTAAACAATTTTGCCATAAATTCCGGACAAGTACGAGATAAGAAAATTTGCGGTCCGCGTGTTTCACGACGTACATCCAAAACATATGCGCGCACTCTGTCGCCGTTTTTAAAGTTCTCTCTCGGAATAATTTCATCACGGCGTAAAATAGCTTCTGTTTTACCAATATCAATAATCACATTGCCGAATTCCAAACGCTTAACCGTACCATTAATAATTGTACCGATTTTTTCTTTATATTCTTCATATTGTTTATTACGCTCGGCTTCACGCACTTTTTGCGTAATAACCTGTTTTGCGGTTTGCGCAGCAATACGACCGAAATCAATCGGCGGTAACGGATCAATAATGTATTCGCCCACTTTTATATCCGGATTAATGCGACGAGCTTCAGCCAAAGTCAACTCTGCAGCTTCGTGTTCAGGGTCAATCTCTTCAACAACAGCACGATAGCGTGCTAAAGTGATTGCACCCGTTTTACGATTGATATTAACCCTGATATCATGTTCAAAGCCGTATTTAGAACGTCCGGCTTTTTGAATAGCCTGCTCCATAGCATCAAAAACATCTTCGCGGTCAATATTTTTCTCTCTGGCAACAGCGTCTGCCACCATCAAAATTTCCGGTCTCGGCATATTAACAATATTTTCCATTGTACCCTCTTGAAGTTAAAATTAATTTCCTGTTTTGTGTGCTTTTAAATACTGTGCCCACAACTCATCAGTTATAACTATTTTTGCCTTGGCAATATTGTCAAAAGCAATTGTATATTCTGTTTTTTCCATCTTCAAAACAACTTCGTTTAAAGGTGTTACCTTTTCAATAGTTCCTTTAAAGCGTTTACGTTTCTCCACCATTTCAACTGTTTCCAGTTTAATCACATACCCAATATAGCGTTTGAAATGCTCTATCTTTGTCAGCGGTCTGTCAAGCCCAGGAGAACTGACCTCAAGCGTATATTTATCGCTAATCGGATCTTTTTCATCCAACACGACAGATAATGCACGGCTGACTTCTGCACAATCATCTACAGTTAATTCCTGATTATAGTTTTGATGCTCAATCATTACCTGTACCGTCGGGTTCGAATCGCCTATGGTTAAGATACGCACGACCTCGTACCCCATATTTTCTGCCACCGGCTCTATAATATCTGCCAAGTAATGTTTCTGCATTATATGCTCCTTTTGTTTTAATCTAACAAAAAAGCGGGGCTTTGGGCCCCACTTTCAAGTTATTATGAAAGATTATGGTTTCCTTATAACACATTAAATTTAAAAGAAAAGCTTTTTTTTAATTATTTTATTTTTTATTTAGCGCTCTTTCTTCTGTTGCAATCCCGACAAAGCATTTGGCAATTATCTATTGTCGTATGCCCTCCTTTAGAATATGGGGTGATATGGTCGGCTTCCATTTCTTTAATATCAAAATGTTTTCCGCATTTCGGACAAACTCCGTTTTGTCTTTCATATACTGTTCTTTTTTCACTATCCCTAAACGCTCTAATACTTAAATATCTGTCATCTCTGCTTAAAACATATTCATATATGCCTTTTTTAGAGGTAATTTCTTCATATTCATCTTTCATCAATTCAGCTATTTCATCTTCCAATGCTTTCGGATTAAAATCAATCTGATGATACTTATTATATAATAGCCCCCATTTTAACCCTTTCATTTCTTTTCTATATTTTATAAAGATTGTTTCAATCCAGCTGATGATAGCCTGATAATATTCTTTCAGTTCTTTTGCGGTATGTTCTTTCTGGTGTATCCCCATATAATCTTCAATACTGCCGATACCGTCTCTTTGAGCTATCCAGTCAAGCACATCTTCAAGATAATCTTGGCGAATCGGCGTTCCATTCATATATTTTTCGCCGATTTTGTAGGCAATGCAGTTTGATTTGCTGAAATATTTTTTAGCATCACTCAACCATTCTCCGGTATAAATAGCATTTCGCAGTTCTTGTGCGCTCAATTTTTCACCTTGAACATTAATGACCTTAAACCAATCCAGTTTTTCGGTATTACCTCCCTCACAAATATAAACCATTAACTCATAATCAAGGATTTGTTTTTGAGCATCATCTTGCAGAGTATAAAAATATTTACCATCAACTGAAAAATTACCTTTCACATATTCACAAATACTCAATGTTCTCTGCTGTCCGTCTAATAGCTCAAAACTTCCGTCTTCATTGATACACCAATACATTACATTTAGAGGAAATCCTTTTTGCACGGTCTTGATAACTTCTTGCTGTTGCTTATCATTATAGATAAATTCTCGCTGATACTTTGGGCGGATATCTAACTTTCCACCAAAACCGACAACACCTTCTTCATCATTATTGATATAGCCGTCAACAACATCACTTATTTTAATTTGTTGCAATTCAATTTTCATCTTACTTTCTCCTCTTAATTAAAACTCTGGCATAAACTTTTTTGCCATTAATATATGGAACACCAAAACTGTAATATTCTGGATTATTAGTTATCAGACTTCCAATAATTTCAAATTGATTAGGATTATACTTGTCTAAAAATGTGATAGGCACGCCCATTTCTCCATCATAATCGACAGGAATATCCGTCGTTTTATCAACATTTATAGCATCATAATTATCATATTTAGGATATTCAGAAGGGGGATATTTTTTATATAATTCAAGTTCTTCGTTTCTTTTGTGATGGTCTATATTTGTTAGCCATAAACAATTATTTGTTGCCACAATTCTTTGTCCTTGCTCATTTATGCGAGCTTCAGAACCATATAACTCATATCTTTCCGGAACAATAAATCCAGAAATCCATCGTCCCATTCCCGTTCCTAACCATGCTTTGTTATTTTTAATTAAAGCAAATATTTCTTTATATGTTATACAATTTATATTGCCGATAATTAGAAATTTTTTATCATATTTTATTAGTAGAGCCACATATTCTCTAAATAAGCTGAATGGTGGATTTGTTACCACCACATCCGCCTCTTTTAAGAGTTCTATACATTCTTCACTCCTAAAATCACCATCACCTTTAAGCGGTTTGATACCGATTTCTTCGGCATCCGGAATACGGTTACCATTTTTATCGCCATAATACTCTAAATAGATGGCTTGTTCACTGTCGTTTTGGCTGAATAAATCGGCATTTTGACTTTTATAACAAGTTGTAATTAACTTTTTTAAACCCAAATGTTCAAATGAATAGGCAAAATAATGAAAGAAGTTGCTTACTCTCGGGTCATCACAGTTGCATAAAACCGTCTTTCCCTTAAAGAAATCTTTGTAATTTCTCAGCTCTTTTTCTATGTCACACAATTGCGTGTAAAATTCATCTTTCTGATTTCTTTGTGCTTTATGCAGTAAGATATTTTTTCTTGCCATCATCCAACATCCTGTCTTTAGGTTAAAAGAAAACCCACCTTTTTGAGGCGGGCGGATGTTCGAAAACCGTAGTTAAACTGTGTAAAAGACGGCTCGGCTTATTCAGCAAATAGCCTATTCAGCCGACATCCGCCCGAAAGCAGAAGTCGGCATATATATTTAAGTCGCTTATGCTCTAGCGACTACACAATTTAACTAAAAGGGTTTCGACGCCCTGAACATGGTCTCCCATGTCTGCCTATAATCTAAAAGATAAAATTCGGCTTGGCAAGAAAATAATCAAAAAAAATCCCGAAACATCTTCGGGATTGTTCTTTAACCATTACAGAATGTGTTGTAAAAGATGTTAGTATAATTATTTTATCCGCTAGAAAGATTTAGATACACCAACTATCCCTATATAATCCGTCAACCCTTTTTCGCCATCGGCATTAAACCGCGCCTCTACCTTACCCAAAAGGTTCAAATCAGCCTTAGGCTCTCCCTGATAATACATTCCGAGGTCATATTCCTGCACTGCCGGTTTTAACGATGATGTC
>JAZUMA010000035.1:0-19525 GCA_045603405.1 Alphaproteobacteria bacterium
AAAAAATCCATCATCATGATGATGGTCGCATTCGTCGCTCAGAGCGTCAATGCGCAGAACGTGGTCACCACCGTCAGTACCAACGACTTTGCGGCTTGCAAGGCATACCTCGCCGAGCATCCGACTGATACCATCAAGAACGGCGCCGTTAAGGTGTTCGTGGCTGGTGGGAAAATAGTGCGTACCGGTTCGACGGTTGCGCCGGTAGTTCCTTCGACCACGAAAGTGGTGCGTGAGGAGGCAAAAAAGGTGGAACGCCATGATAACGTTACAGACGTGACGTATGTCAACGGCGCCTCGACATCCTTTACCAGAACAACAAGTGACCGCGTTGCATACAGCGACAAGGTGGATGTTGTTAATGGAGAAAAACTAGCCGTCAAGCCGGGAAACCGTGATGTCGAGGGCAACCTCAGGCACACCGTGTACGGAGCTATCCTTGGTGGTGCGATGTACGTGGTCGATGACCACGAGTTCCAGCCAATGGGAACTGTAAAGCTCGGATACGAGAGCTGTCATTTTCTTTTTGAAATTGACGGGTCTTATAGCCGGATGGAGTACACCGACTCAGCATCGGTGTCCGGTGCCCATTACAACAGCCTCAGTTTCTACGCAGGGGCAGGTTGGAAGTTCTGGCAGGATGCCCGGTATAGGTCTTTCTTGGCAGTTGGCGGATCGGTGGGATATGCCTACCAGAAGACCGACGCAAAAGATGCTAAGGTATTCTCTGACAACTACGGCTTTGCGGCAAAAGCCTGGCTACGAGGGAATATCTCTCTTAACAACAGGTTGGGCTTGTTAGTTGAGGGCGGATATAACCTCCTGCCTAAAGTCTATCACCAGAAAGACCAAGATCACCAGGATCTTGGGCACGGCGGTGGCTACCTGCAAGTCGGGGCCTATTATAGGTTCTACCGGTAAACGGACTAAAGAATTAAGCAGAGTTGTGAGGGTGTCGTTGACACCTTCACAGCCCTGCTTTTTTAATGCAGAAAATTTGAGTGCCTAATCGTGAATGGAAGCCAGATAACATCAATCCACGTACCTTTTTGTACGCTAGGATTTATGTTACAGGACATTCACTTCTATCCATCTCAAATTTTCTGCATTAGGTTTTAAAGGGAAAATTTTTGTAAACTAATTCGCGGATGGAAGGCTATAAGGATAAAATATTTAGAGGAGATCCATTGACTCAAGCGACTAAAGTCGCTTGAGAGGGATGACAAGGGGGTGAAAGGGAGATTCGGCAGGGGCTGCGCCGGAGCAAAGATCCCTTGATGCACGGACGCACAGCGCCGCGCAAGGGATGACGCATTGTGGTGTTTAGGATGACGGAAGGGAGGGGGAATATTGCGGTGTCATTCTTCCGAGCGTAAGCGAGGTCAAAGAATCTCCTATGAATATTATATCCTTACATAATCTTTTCGGATAAATCTTGCCATTCCGGATTAAATGCAGTAATAAGTTTTTCTTTTGTTTTTCTATAGCATTTTTTTAAATATTTTTCTCTGTTTAATGCATCTGTTTTGCTTGTTGTATATTCGTAGTAGACAAGTTTTGTTAGTTTGTATTGAGAAGTGAAACTAGCTGTTTGCATTGATTTATGCTCTAGAACGCGGCGGATAAGGTTGTTTGTTACACCAACATATAGAGTAGTGTTATATTCATTTGTCATTATGTAAACGTACATGTTGTTCATGGGTATTTTTTACTGTTTTATATTTTATGTGTAAAGAGTTTTTTATTAGGATAAAAAATTTGGCGGGGATCCCTTGACTCAAGCGACTAAAGCCGCTTGAGAGGGATGACAAGGGGGTGAAAGGGAGGATGACAAAGAAAAAATGTTAGGAAAATGTTAATCTTTTATCATTATTATGGGGGTAAGTTTAGGACCGAGATGGCGATAAACTTCTCGAAACAGTTAATGGTTTTATAACTTTAGTTAGAACTATGACTATTTACATAATTGTAAAAAAGTGAAATTTCTGCTAAAGTAAAAACTGTTAAAGATTTTAATATTTTAGGAGATTGACTATGAGAAATAATGAACAAGGACGTTCAATGATTGAAATGCTCGGCGTTTTGGCCATCGTTGGTGTTCTTTCCGTCGGTGGTATTGCCGGTTATTCAAAAGCTATGAACAAATTTAAGACAAACAAAGTTATTGACCAAGTTAATATGATTTCTACAAACATCAGAACTCTGTTTTCTTCTCAACGTGACTATACAGGTTTGAACAATAAAGTTGCTGTTAATGCCGGTTTGGTTCCGGGTGAAATGTATGACCAGAAAGCTTCTACAGATGTTGGTTCAACTTCCGGTATTACTAATGCTTTTGGTGGTGATGTTCAAATTCATGCTACAGAAAATAATGCTGCGTACTATATTTATTTTGAAGGTATTCCGGCATCATCTTGTGCTGCTTTCGTAACCACAGACTGGGGTGGGGAAGCCGGTACAGGTTTGTTAGCTGTTGTTGCAGGTACGGAAGCTGGAACAGATGATCTAAAAGGTATAGAAGAGCTTGCTGATAATGGGGTAATCGACGAAACTACAGTTACAGGTGTTCCAGGTAGAGAAAATGGTATTCCTTTCAGTGTTAGCATGATGGGTACTGCTTGCCCGAAATCCGGTACAGTTAACATTGGTTGGGTATACCAATAAGCTGTTCGGGTAATATCTGAATTAGGTAGATGTACGGCGTCCTTAGGGGCGCCGTACTCCTTATTTTAAAGGGGAAAATTTTGACTTCTAGAGCGGTCTCTTCGGATAAACTAAAATTCATGTACTACTGTGTACACTAAAATTTTAGTTTTCCTCAAGCCCATCTCTATTAGTTCGAAATTTTCCTCCTTTAGATTATGGAGTGTCTAATTGTGAATGGAAGGCTATAAGGATAAAATATTTAGAGGAGATCCCTTGACTCAAGCGACTAAAGCCGCTTGAGAGGGATGACAAGGGGGAGAAAGGGAGATTCGGCAGCGGCTACGCCGGAGCAAAGATCCCTTGATGCACGGACGCACAGCGCCGTGCAAGGGATGACGGAGAGGGGAGATGGGGATCCTGAAACAAGTTCAGGATGACGCATTAGAGTGTTCAGGGTGACGTATTAACAGGGATGATGGAAGAGGGATGATGGGGGGAGAGAGGTAGGAAGTGCCATTGGAAAGGGGGAATAGTTGGAATATAAAAATATCCCTGACTCGAACGGTAAAATTTGTTCAAGCCAGGGATGTGTATGTTTAAAGATTGCGCGTAGAGACGATATCTAATAATTTTTTATTAGCATCTTCTAAAGAAATGTTATCAAAGATAGCAACTTCACTGGCTAAACGATCTAGAGCGTGTTCATAAATTTGGCGCTCACTGTAAGATTGTTCAGCGAGATTTTCGCTACGATACAAATCTCTAATAACTTCTGCTACGGCAACGGGATTGCCGGAATTGATTTTGTTTTCATATTCCTGCGCACGGCGAGACCACATGATTTTCTTTACTCTCGGTTTGCCTTTTAAGGTAGAGAGAGCTTCTTTCATGGTTGTTTCGTCTGAAATTTTACGAATACCAACCTTATCCAGCTTTGCCATTGGAACACGCAGAGTCATTTTGTCTTTGTCAAAATTGACAACTAAGAGTTCCAATTCATTGCCGGCAATGGTTTGTTTCGCAATATTTGTCACCTTGCCAACGCCATGAGTTGGGTATACAATGTATTCCCCAGAGTTGAAGGCGGTAATGGTGTTTTTTTTCATTAGATTACCTCCTTGTAACGTAATAATGTTTGTTTGAAAACAATCTGACTATACCACATTTTTTGAAACAAATCTATAGTTAATTTTAAAAAATGTAACATTTTTGCAATAATTTATTTATTTCAATTACTTAGGAAAAAGATCGGTTTGTCTCAAAGCTTCTCCGATGACCATTACAGCAGAAACGGCAACATTGATTGAGCGTGCGTTTTTATTCATGGGTATCAATAAGCGCGAATCCGCTATATTATGTACGGCTTCCGGTACTCCGGCACTTTCTCTGCCCATTAAGATAATGTCATTAGGCTGAAAATTAAAGTCTGTATATGGTTTTGAAGCATGCGTGGTTAATAAAATAATGCGACCATATTCTGCTTGATGCTCTTTGCGATAAGCTAAAAAATCATCCCAAGAATTGTGGCGCCGGTAGGAGGCTAAATTTAAATAATCCATACCGGCGCGTTTCATAGCTTTTTCATTAAAGATAAAACCACAGGGTTCTATAATGTCTAAAGGTAAATCAAGACAAGCACCTAAACGTAACAGCGTACCGGTGTTTTGAGGTATATCCGGTTGAAAAAGAGCTAAGCGCATTTTAATTAGCCTTTGAATTTTCTTTCTGTTCTTTTTTTGCTCTGTATACTGCAGCAAAGTCAACTGGTGTTAACATTAGCGGCGGTAAACCTGCTTCGGATAAATTTGTTGAAATAATTTGGCGTGCATAAGGGAAAATTAAACGAGGGATTTCTATAAAAAGAATCGGTTCAACTTGTTCTTCCGGCATTTTTACAGTGCAGGCAGCGGCATAAGATAATTCGTATATAAACAAAGGTTGTTTTTCAGCATCTGCCGTAATGCGTAAATTTAAAACAACCTCATATTGGTTGTCATTAAGCTTAGCAGTGTCAATATTTAAGTCGACTCCAATTTGCGGCGGATTAGTCAGTTTGGTAAAAATTTGCGGAGCGTGAGGTACTTCTAAAGACATATCTTTAATGTATTGCATGTTAATTGAAACTTCGTTTTGTGTATTATTTTCCGCCATTGTTCTATCCTTTCATATAATGGTTATAGGGCATAGTATAGAGTTTTATTTTTATACGTCAAATATAATAGTTGATAATAAAGATATTTGGTTTATATATATACTAAAATAATAGAGGTGTGAAGATGTCAGGATATTTAGATATTATATTTTTACTGGTTTTGGTTTTTATTATATTCAGTAAGCTTAGAAGTATTTTGGGGACAGGTTCTGAAAATACAAAGGTGATTATGATTAATAAAGAACAATTTGAAAAAATGTATAAAGAATTAAAAAACGGAGTTGTTAACGAACAAAGCGAATCGATTGATTTGGAAAAGTTGCCGCCATTGGATAGAGAATTGGCGAAAATTCCTAATTTTAATAAAAATACTTTTATAAAAGGGGCGCAAAAGGCTTTTGAGATGATTTTGACAGCTTTTAGTAAAGGCGATAAGGCAACGCTTTCTACGTTGGTTAATAAAGAGCTGTTTAAAAAATTTGAAAAAGTTATGAAACAGCGCCAAGAAGAGGGGATGACGACGGAAACTGATTTAATCGGCTTTGTGGAAACGGAAGTCGAATCGGTTAATTTTGTTGAAGGAGATAAAGTTAATTTGGTGGTTAAGTTTGTCAGCGAACAAGTTAATTTGTTGAAAAATGCTGATGGAGAAGTGATTGAAGGTGATGAAAATTATGTGCAGAAAATTTCTGACGTTTGGACATTTGAAAAAAGCCTTAATCCGAAAATAAATAACTGGTTGTTGTGTTCGACAAAGAAATGTTAAAACGCGGACTTATTTTAATACTTTTATTCTTGCTTGTTTCTTGCCGTGGGGGAGAACAAGAAGGTGTTTATGCAGGTAAACAGAAAATTGAATTGAAGAAAAGCTCTTTTTCTGACCTTAAAGGTTGGGAAAGTGATGATTTTTACTTATTTGATAAGGCTTTGAAAAGTGTGTGTGGTGCGGTTGTTAAGAATCCACGCCAGAGTTTAAGCAGTGATTATATTGAGTATTCTTCCACTGCATATAAAACACATTGTCAGAAGATGATGAATATTAGTGATAAGAATGAGTTGAAGCGCTATATCGAGAATAATTTTGAACCTTATGCTGTTTTTGCCGACGGACGAGCAAGTGGTAAGTTCACTTCTTATTATGAAGCAAATTTACGCGCAAGTTATCAAAAAGGAGGTCAATATCAATATCCTATCTACGGCAAGCCAAAAGATTTAGTGGAGATTAATTTAAGGGATTTTGATGCAAGTTTACCGAATCAAAGATTAATCGGTCGAGTAAAGAATGGGAAATTAGTAAAATATTATACGCGTACGGAAATTGATAACGGACAACTTGATGCACCGGTTATTCTTTGGGGAGATGATCCGGTTGATATTTATATTATGCAAATACAAGGTGCAGCGGTGGCTACTTTACCGAATGGTGAGGAAGTTCGTGTCGGATATGCCGAAAACAACGGGCATAAGTTTAAGGGAATAGGTTCTATTTTGTTAGAAAAGAAATTGATTAAACCTAATGAAGCATCTATGCCGAAAATTCGCGAATGGTTGAAGAAAAACGGCGATAAAGCAAAGGCTAATATGCTTTTGAATGATCGATTTATTTTTCATCAAATTGTAAAAGCAGACGGACCGTTGGGAGCTATGGGTTTGCCTTTGTTTGCCGGTAGGGCTTTGGCGGTTGATAGGAGTTATATTCCGTTAGGTTCTATAATGTGGTTAGAAACAACTGCACCAAACGGCGTTCCGCTTAATAAAATGGTGATGGCTGAAGATGTTGGCGCGGCTATTAAAGGCGCTGTGCGCGGTGATTATTTTTGGGGACATGGTGAGCAAGCTTTAGAGCAAGCTGGTAGAATGAATGCACAGGGTCGCTACTATATTTTGATACCTAAAGGGACGGAGGTTAAAACTTATGCCAGATAAACAAAGCTGGGATGAGGCTGTTAAGGGTGTAAAACGTATAAAGACAAATCGTCATGTTGATGAAATAAAGCCAAAAAAAGTTGAAATACGCAAAAATAAGGTTACCACAGTTGCTTTTGATGTGCTAAAAAAAGGCGGTGGAATAGGAAAAGATGATTTAACGCATATGGATGGAAATTTAGCAAAAAGATTTAAGCGTGAAGAGTTTAAAATTGAAGCTGTACTAGATTTGCACGGTATGACAGAAAGAAATGCATTTGAGCGCGTATGTGATTTTATTAAGCGAGCCTATCAGGAAAATAAAAGATGTGTGCTTATAGTAACAGGAAAAGGGCTTGATGATACATTGTTCAGTGAGAGAGGTGTTTTGCGTAAATCTGTGCCAAACTGGTTGAGTAATTCTGAGGTATCCCCTTTAATTTTGGGATATCGGAATCCATCAGAAACACTAGGAGGAGCTGGTGCTTTGTATATTTTGCTAAGGAAAAAAAGAAAACAAAATGTTGCTTTAAATTAATCCAACCAATATTCAACAGTAGAAACAACACGAACAGTTTTATTGATTTGTTGTGCTTCATAACTGCTGGAAGTTTGTTCTCGAGGAAGAATCGAAAATACGCCTTGGTTTGCATGACGGATTTTTCCAACTTTACTGTGGGAATTTTTAGCAAACTCTTCAGCTGCTTTTTTTGCGTTTTGAGTAGCATCTGCCAGCATTTGCGGTTTAATGTCATTTAATTTGGTAAAGATATATGAAACAGGATAACCTTCATTGTTGTCAAAAATGATGCCGTCGGCGATTAATTTATCTGTCTGAGGGATAGAACCTTCTACTAAGGTAACATTTTGACTACGGACAGTAATGCTCTGCGTTAAGATAAAACGAAAAGAATTGTTGTTGTTGAGATACGGATTTGCGGCTAAATCTGTTGTTTCTATTCGTTCAATGGTGATTTCATCAGCTTTAAACCCTTGTTTGAGAAGAAAAGTATTTATTTTTTTTGCTTGCTCGGTTATTTTTTGTTGTCCAAGTTGTAAATTATTTTCGGTAATCACAAACTTCAATTTCCAAATGGCTAAATCAGCAACAACATCTTTTTCCGATAATCCTTTTACCGTAACTGAATTATTGCTGATATGGGTTTTGTAATAGTAATACCCTGGAAAAAAACCTCCTAAAGTAATACCTAAGGCTAATACACAAGATGCTAGAGTTTTGGATGAATGAGTTGTTTCTGACATGATAGACTCCTTTAATCAGTTATATTTTTTATCTAATTATTTTTTGTGTGATTGTCAATTGAATAAAACTAAATTATGCTTTGTATTGCTGCAAAAATAGCACCAACCGGTTTTACTTTTGAGGAAGTGTGTTGTGCTTCTTTTTTTTCAGTTAGAAGTTTAAATAAATAAATTGTGGTAAATAGCCGAACAGAATAGGTTAAGTTCATCTTTGGATTTTTGTGATTGTTAATTTGCTGTAATAAAAAATTTCTTTTAACTTTTTCGCGTTGGCAAATAATATTAAAGGCATTCCATTCAATGTCTGTCATACGCATAGTTGTCTTTTTGTTTGCAATAGAAATAACGTGATTTGAGTAGTATACCATTTGGAAACCTTTTGTTTTTCTATATAATAGTTATATTTTTTTTAAATGCAACTTAAATTTGTTTTTTATTATATAAAAGATGTTTTTGCTGAGGTGTAAGAGATTTTTAATTTTTTTGTATGAAGATAGCTAAGTAATTAAAGTAGGAGATTTTTATGAGAGTTTGGATTGTTCTTTCCGTTATTTGGGCTATTTTTTTAGGTATAGCAAAGGCACAAAGCAGTAATCCTGGATGGTTTGTATTAGATAATAGAAACAGTTTGACCAATGGTGATGCAAATTTAGCTACCAAGCAGGAGTTTATAGCAAGAGATGATAATTCTACAACAAAACAAGTTGATTCTGAGAGCATATTTTTTGACGAAGGATTTGGGGATAAAATTCGATTTGCAAAAAATAATAAAGATTTAGAATTGGCGAGCTTGTGGTTAAAACAGGAATTTAAAAATCAGCGTGCCCAAAATATGGTCCTTTCTCCTTTAAATTTTTATCTATCTTCCGTTCTTTTGGCAAACGGAGTTGTAGATCAAACATTGGTTGAATTTTCTAAAATGTTTTCTGTTATGCGTTTGGCGGAAGTTAATCAACAAATTAAATCTTATATATTAAGGCACAGCGGAAGCAGTTCTATACAGGTGTCTTTATGGGGAAAGGTCTTTAGTGAGCATTTTAACGAATTGATGAGAAAACAATTAAATGCAGAAATATGGGGTTTGAAAGGGACAACAGCTATAATTAACGATTGGGTTAAAGCTAAAACAAACGGAAAAATCAGTCAGATTATTTCTGTAGAGAAGGTTGGAGAGAAAGATATTTTTTTGGTCGGAAGCGCTTGTTTTGATGCCTTTTGGAGAATTCCTTTTGATCCTTCCGCGGTTGAAAAAAAAGATTTTTATAATTTGAACGGACATGCGGTAAAAACGGATGTACTTCACGCTAAGCAAGTAGCAGATTTTTTTGAAAACGAGGAAATGTACGCGTTAAGATTATTTTATGAAACAGGGGACTATATTTCATTGTTTTTGCCGAAAGATACAAATAATTTTGAAAGTTTTGTTGAAGAGCTTTCTGTTGTTCAGCTTAAACCGGTTTTTGAGAAAAAGGAAGTTGAAATATTTTTGCCTAAAATTGAGATTGAATATCAATCTGATATAATAAAAGAAATATATAAAATTTTCGGGGTGCAGAAAATATTTGAAAAAGGAAATTATGAATTTGCAAAGATGATTAGCTTTGATGTTGCAGCTTCTATAGAAAATGTTTTGCTAAAGGCAAAAATGAAAATTGACGAAGGGCGTTCGGTTGAAAATCGTGGAGATATTGCAAAGGGTATATCGAATAATTTAGAAAATGTTGTTTTTAATGCAAATCGGCCTTTTATCTTTATGATTAATAACGGGGATTTCATTGGTGCAGTAATTAAGGCTGATTAGTTTTAGATAATGTCTTTAATAGCTTCATAAATAGGATTATAGAACGAACCCACTATTTGGTTCTGTTCAGGTTCTGTTGCAGCGTTTTTGTAATAGGTTAAGACAAAAAGTCGTATGGCAGCGGTTAGATTTGTTTGCTCATTACGATTGAGATCTATTAATTCAAATAGAAGCTTACGCGGAATTTTTTCTTCATTACAAATATATTCTAATGCTGACCATTCAATTGGCGCCAGTCTTATGCTTGTTTTGCGATTATATATTGATATAACACGATTGGATAGTAAGGCCATAGATGTCTCCTTAAATGTTTTTTATAAATATAATAGAATAATATTAAAAAAACAACCTTTATTTATATTGTTCTTAAAATTTAAACTGATATTAGTTTTCTTTATTTTATTTGTGTGTATTATATAACATGGCATAAAATAAAAATTTTTAGCGGTTGTAATTTAAAATATTTTAGTGTAAAAGTAGTATGTTTTTTATTTGTTTTAATGGTGAAAAAAATGAAAAATATGCGACAATCTGTTTATCAAGATATTCAAAGAAGTTTTAATAAGATTTGCAAAATAAAAAAGTTTGAATGTGAGCCAAAGGAAAAATATAATTCGCAAATAATAAATTTTTGGAACTATATTTTTAAAGAGTGTTTGATTTTAATGAAACAAATTAAACAAATGGCGGTTCTTGATAGAGATAATAAGGTGCTATTTGGGGTTAAAGAATATGCTTGGTTGACTAATAATGTGTCGTATCACGATGTTGCTTTGTTTTTTGCAGAGAGAAATAGTAAAGGTTTTCTTTTTAAGGAAAAACAAGGGTATATTAATTATGCGCTTTATGCGGCGTATCATCCTTTTGTAACATTTGGGGAGAGGATTGTGGAAAAAGAAGATGTTTTTGCAGAAAATAAGGTTGTTGAAGTAAAGAGTGATGTATTTGTTATAGCTAAAAAAATGCAAGCATTGGAGTTTGTTTTAATAACAAAAAAGAATATTAATGATAGAGTGTCAGCACTAAAGAAAATATTTATAAAATAGAAAGTTAAAGGGTTGCTATTGTGTTTGCAATGTCTTTAGCAACATTAAGATCTGATGTTTTGAAAGAAGGGAGTTTTTGAGCAGATAAAGATATTGCATAATGATTTTCTATTAGTGATTGAACAAAGCGTAGATGTTTGTTTGTCAGCCAGTTGTGTCCGGTAAAAATTTGTAGAGGTTTTTTTGTTGCTGTTGCTTCACAGCACATAGAGACAGAATCACCAGTGACAATGATGTTATCTGCGCAGGCAAGAAAGCCTAAATAAGGATTAGGATCCGTTGAACCCCAAAGATAAGCATAATGCGGTATATTTTTTAAATAAGACATAATCTTCTTTTCTGCTTCTGCGCCGGTGCGACGAGAGGTTGTAATTAATAAAGATCCACCTTCTTCTTTTTTGAATAATTGTACAGTTTTAGCTAAATTTTCAGCATTTTGTAGGGTAAAAGGGTGTTTTTTTATAGCACCGCCGATGATTAGAGCCGTAATCGGATGAGGCAGGTTTGAAAATTTTTCTTGCCATTTTTGTTTTGCTTGTGCTAGATTGTCTGAGGTTATGAAATGAGGGGAACCAATGGTATATTTTATGTTTGGAGCATTAGTTTTATAATTATCATGCTTGGGTGTAAAAATAATCGTGAAATCTTTGATGCCGGTACGCCCAATATGCAATAATTGAATGAGTTTTGTAGAAGAGTGTTGTTTTTTTATCCAACGGGCAATCGGAGCTGTGCGACGTGAAGCTGATAGAACTAAGTCAGGATAAGGCTCAGATAGAGTCTTTTTGCATTCGGAAGAAACACCTAATAAAGTACGTCCACGGATAAAATTAGGTAATGCTGCCAGTTTTGTATATTTTATTTCTTTATAAATTATATCAAATTTTTCCGGCGAGAGATAGTTGGCTACACCTTCAGCTTGGTGGCGACTTCCAATTCGATTATCCAGCAATATCCATATTAATTTTTTCATCACAATCACATTTTTAAAATTAAAACAGATTTTTTAATCTTTTTTTTAAACATATATGATATGTGCATAATATATGCAAGTATAATTTGATTTGCGGAGGTTTTTGATGTGGAAATATTTATTTGTTCTTTCTTATTTTTTAACAGCAACGCCTGCTCAGGCACAAATGGCTTCTTTAAGTGATGCAAAATATATGGCTGTGTTGAAAATTGTTGTTAATTATAAGATGGGCGATGAAAATATAGCTGATGACTTGGATAAATTGCGTGAATCCGATCGATTTAAAAAAGAACTGGAAAAGATTCATAAAAAATTGAATAATTCTAAAACAAGTGATGCGACTAACCGCCGGATTATGCGCATCTTAGAACAGGCCGGCAAAGATGTTTATAACGAACTTAAATAAGGAGAGTATAATGAAAAAAATATTTATTTTATTTTTATTGTTTATGTTGAATGCATGTTCAACAAAATATATTTTGCTTGATGAAAACGGAAATCAAGTTGATGGAGATTATTATACACAAAGCGAAGATGGTGAATTTTTTGTTGCAGAAGGGAATGCTCTTTTGGAAGAGAGAATAACCGCAGATGATGTTTTTGTGGTTAGCGAAGGAAGTGATTTTGTTACTTATCAATATAAAGATGTCCGTGTAGATGAAATTTCTCCGTTAGCTTCTTTGTACTGCGCTGATGCTTCTATGGGAACATCTCCTTATTTGCGTGAGGTTTCTATGTATCATAACGGATTTATGCGAGCAACCTTTGATTGTGTTAACATTGCAATCTGAAAATCTTTTCCTTATATAATAGTATAAGGAGATGATAGGAATGGCAAAAAATTTATATGATATATTAGGTGTTAGCAAAACAGCTAGTGCAACGGAAATAAAATCTCAGTACCGCAAACTTGCAAGAAAATATCATCCTGATTTAAACAAGGATGATAAAGATGCTGCAGAGAAATTTAAAGAAGTTTCTTTGGCTTATGATATTTTAGGTGATAAAAAGAAAAGAGAACAGTACGATAATAATGAAATAGATGCTGAAGGAAAACCGACAGGATTTGGAGCAAGCGGTTTTAACAGCGGGTTTAACGGTTTTAATAATAATAGCAGTTATCATACATACTCTTCCGGCGGTTTTGATGGTGCCGGCTTTGATTTCTCTTCTTTGTTCGGAGAAGATATTTTCAGTCAGTTTAATATGGGCGCACGAGGTGGGGCGCGCGCAAGGAAAGGACAAGATGTTGCTTATTCTTTGGATATAGATTTTTTGGATGCTGTTAAAGGCGCAGAAAAGAATATCATTTTAAGTAACAGACAGTTGAACGTTAAAATCCCGGCAGGAACTGTTTCAGGTCAAGTTTTGCGCTTAAAAGGACAAGGGGAAGTAGGAACAAATAAATCCTTATCAGGGGATGCGTTGATTACAATAAATGTTCGACCACATCCTTATTTTAGAGCGGAAGGAAAGGATATTTTAATTGATTTGCCTATTTCAATTAAAGAGGCAATATTAGGTGGAAAGGTGATTGTACCAACAATTAGCGGTAAAGTTAATGTAACTATTCCGCCGTATTCTTCAAGTGGGGATAAATTAAGATTAAAAGGAAAGGGAATTAAGAAAAATTCTTCAGTTGGTGATGAGATTGTTAATTTGCTGATTGTTGCTCCTAAAATAAAGGACAAGATGTTGGAAAACGCTTTAATGCAGATTAAAGATGAACAATTGAGGAAGTTTTAATGAATTTTGAAGCACTAGCAAATTTTGATTGGTATAATGAGCCGGAAAATGTTCGGTTTGAAGATGATAATATGGTTATTTATGCCAAAGGAGAAACAGATTTTTGGCAAAGTGTGCATCATGGATTTAAAAAGGATAACGGGCATTTCTTTTTTAGTCGGCAAGCTGGTAATTTTATATTTACGTTAAAATGGCATTTTGATATTTTAGATAAGTTTGCGCAATGTGGTATAATGATTAGAACTGATGAGAGAAATTGGTTAAAAGCCTCATTGATGAATGAAAAAGCAGAGGATAATGTTTTGGCGGTTTCTTTGACTGTGGGAGGGCATTCTGATTGGTCCGGATGTAAACTAGACAGTATTGTTCGGGATTTGTGGTTTAGGCTACAGAGAATTGATGATGATTATATTTTGTTTTATTCATTAGATGGCATTCGTTTTGAAAAAATTAAAATGTTCTATTTGAAAAGTTACGAAGATGTTAAAGTTGGTGCGTACATTGCATCACCAAACGAAAGCGGAGCGGTAGCTACACTTTGTTCTGCGGAATTTCAATAAAATATGCTTGACATTTTAGAAAGGGTGTGTTTTTATTAACTCCCAATACATACATTTTAGTATGTATATTTATTTTTGGAGGTTTTTTTTGGTTAGAAAAAGTAAAGAAGATGCAGAAAAAACAAGGCAAGCTGTTTTGGAATCTGCTTTGGATATTTTTGCGGAAAAAGGTTATGCAAAGGCAACTTTTGATGAGATTGCAGCGCGTGCAGGTTTTACAAAAGGGGCTATTTATTGGTATTTTAGGAATAAAGCTGATTTGGTAGCAGCGCTGATTATGGAATATGTGCAACGTCAACAGAAGGAAATAGCAGAAAGTTTGCCAGAAGGAAACACTTTAGAAGATTTGTTGGTTTATTTTCAAAAATGGGCTAGTCTAAGCAGAGATGATATGCGGTTTGCAAAATTCAGTCGGTTTATTTTATGTCAAATGGAGTGGTCAGAAGCTGTAATTGAACGAGTAGATAAAAATTTAAATGAAATCAAGGACTTCCATTTAGAAAAAATTAATAAGGTGTTGTTAGAATGTCGGGAACGCGGATTACTAAAAGATGGTTTGGATATTGAACGCTTAAAATATTTGATTCTATCTGATTATATGGGAGTTATGTTTTCTTTTTTGAGTAAAAGATATAGTTTTGATTGTGTTGATATGGTTAGTATGAATTTAGAGTTGTTGTTTGATAGCGTTCGGAAGTAAGGGAGGTTTTGATGAAAGTTAAAATGAGTGTTGAAAAAATGAAGCAAAAGATTATAAAAAAGATTGAAAACAAAGATAAAAAGTATCTGTACGGTTCTATTGCTGTTGTATTTCTTTTAGCAGTGGCCGGATGTCATTTATATAATCAGAAAAAAGCAATGAGTATTTTACCTGTTGTTAATGCTAATGTTGCTGAAGTTGTAGAAAAAAACATAGGTAATCAAAAGGATTATGTGGCTCTGGTGGAAGCAATTAATAGTGTTGATGTGGTAGCAAAGGTTAGCGGTAGTTTAGATAAAATTAATTTTACAGAGGGTAGTCTTGTAAAGAAAGATGATGCCTTATTTATTATTGATAAAGAGCCATATCAGGCAAATTATGATTTAGCAAAAGCGCAACTTGAAAGCGCAGAAGCTAATTTGACCAGAGCAGAACGTGATTATGAGAGGCAGAAAAAACTGAGTTCAAAAAATATCGCTTCTAAAGCAACGTTTGATGCCGCGGAAAGTGCTTATTTGCAGGCTAAAGCTAATGTTTCACAAGCAAAGGCGCAATTGGAATTGGCTCGAATTAATTTAGATAATACAGAAGTAAAAGCTTATATAGACGGACGTATCGGTAAAACACAAGTGACAGTCGGTAATTTTGTGAATGCTTCTACTTCGGTTTTAGCACGAGTGGTACAAGTTAATCCGATTAGAATAGCTTTTTCTGTTACAGATAAAGAATTTTTAGAGATGCAAAAAGATACGGAAAAAGATGATATTGGCGATTTAACAGTTAATATTTTACTGCCTAACGGAGATGTTTTGCGTGAAAAAATGAATCATTTTTTTGTTAATAATGAAATTAATTCAGGAACGGCAACAGTAGCTATTTATGCGGATATTAATAATGAAAAGCACTATTTAAAACCTGGTTCGTATGTGAGTATACATATCACATCAGATAAGCCTAAAATGGGGCTTGTTGTTCCGGAGACGGCAATTGTACAAGCAGAAGGGACATCTTATGTGTATGCTCTTAATGAGGATAATTCTGCAAAAATGAAACCGGTGAAACTTGGGGATGTTTTTGATGGAATGCAAGTTATAACTTCTGGACTAAATGCCGGAGATAAAGTACTTGTGAGCGGCTTAACAAATAGAATGTTGCGTGATGGAACGATTATTAATGTGTTAAACGCAGATAATTTGCAAAAAGCAAAGTAAAGACTAGCGGAGGCTTTGAGTTATGTTTTCTAAGTTTTTTATTGAAAGACCGCGTTTTGCAGTGGTGATTGCTATTGTAATGAGTTTAGCAGGGTTGATTGCTATTTTTTCTTTGCCGGTTGCAATGTATCCGGAAATTACGCCACCACAAGTGGTTGTGAGTGCAAACTATGCAGGTGCAAGTGCTGAAACAGTGGCTAATACGATAGCTATTCCTTTGGAAACAGCTGTTAATGGGATTGATGATATGATGTATATGGAATCGTCATCTTATAATTCCGGTTTATACAGACTTACAATTAGTTTTGAAATCGGTACGGATCCGGATTTGGCACAGGTTAAGGTGCAAAATCGTATTCAGCAGGCTGTAGCGCAACTTCCGGATGAAGTGCAGGCCCGAGGTGTTACTGTAATGCGGCGATCTTCGGAGATTCTTGGTTTTTTACAAGCTGTTTCTCCTAACGGGACACATGATAAAAACTTTTTGAATAATTATGTTTCTAATAATGTTAAAAATAGTCTCGGACGGCAATATGGTGTTGGTGAAGCCAATGTGATGGGGGCTTCACTTAGTATGCGCGTATGGCTTGACGCTGATAAAATGACTGCGCTTAACCTTCCTATTAATGCTGTACGAGCAGCAATATCCAGCCAAAACTATCAGCCTTCTTTAGGTTCTGTTGGAGGACAACCTGATGACGGAACGAGCTTGCGTGTGTTCTCGTTAGAGACACAGGGACGCTTGAATGATGTTAAAGATTTTGAGAATATTATTGTCCGTACGGAAAAAGAAGGCGGATTGGTGCGATTGAAAGATATTGCTAAGGTAGAGATAGGTTCTGAAAGCTATTTAGTTTCATCTGATGTGGATGGACAGCCAAACGTTGGAATTCTGGTTAATAAACTCTCCGGTGCAAATGCATTAAAAGCTATGGATGCCGTGCGTGCAGAGTTAGGACGACTTGCTAAGTATTTTCCGGAAGATTTTGATGTAAATGTTTTCTTTGATGCAACAGATTTTATTCGTGTATCTATTGAAGAGGTTGTTTTTACTTTGTTTTTAACATTTGCATTGGTTGTTTTGGTGTGCTTTTTGTTTTTGCAAAATTGGCGAGCAACATTTATTCCCGCTATTGCTATTCCTGTTTCTATTTTATCAACATTTGCCATTATGTTGGCTCTTGGCTATAATTTAAATATTTTAACTTTGTTTGGTTTGATTTTAGCAATAGGTTTGGTGGTTGATGATGCAGTGGTGGTTGTGGAGCGTGTTATCTATTTAATGCAAACAGAAAAATTATCTCCGAAAGAAGCCGCAAGTAAGGCTATGGAGCAGGTTTCTACAGCTGTTGTGGCAACAACATTGGTGCTGTTGGCTATTTTTGTGCCGATTGCTTTTATGGGGGGTATTACCGGACGAATTTATCAGCAATTTGCGATTACAATTTCTTTTGCGGTACTGTTTTCGGGAGTAAATGCGTTAACGTTAAGTCCGGCGCTGTGCGCGACGCTGTTAAAATCATATAAAGAAAAAACTGTTGGTGCTTTATATAAATTTGAACGTGGTGTGAATGTTATGAAAATGACATATGTGCGTATGGTGGATCATTTGGGACGAAAAATGCCTTTTATATTGGGTGTGCTGTTTTTACTGGTGTTGGCTAATCTTATAGGATTTAAATATATAAAATCTTCCTTTATTCCAGATGAGGATCAAGGTTTTATTATGGGTAATGTGCAGTTACCGGAAGGCTCTTCTATGAATAGAACACTGGAAGTTATGGATAAAATTCGGCCGATATTTGAAAAAGAAGATAAAATTCAATCTGTTATGAATTTACGCGGGTTCAGTCTTATTGCAGGTCAAGGTGAAAATGTTGGTTTTAATGCTATTACTTTAAAACCATGGAGTGAAAGAAAAGGAAATGAAAACTTTTCAACCACAATAAAAAACAGATTGATGATGGCCGCGGCAGGAATTACAGAAGCCAGTATTATGTTTATGGAAATGCCGGCTATTCCAGGTATTGGTAGTGATAATAGTATGGATTTGCGGTTGCAGGCGGTTGAAGATTCGGATATGAATGCTTTAGGACGTACGTTGAATGGTTTTTTAATGAAAGTTAATCAGCTGCCGGAAGTGGCTATGGCGTATTCAACATTTACCTCAAGTACACCGCATGCTTATTTGGATATTAATCGAGAAAAAGCGGAATTAATGGGTGTTTCTATCGGAGATATTTATGCCACTTTACAAACATACCTTGGTGCATCATATGTTAACGACGTTAATATCGGGACAGAGGCAAATAAAGTGATGATTATGGGTGATTGGAAGTATCGAAAAAATCTGGAAAGTATTAAAGAGCTTTATGTTCAAAGCAGTGCCGGAAATATGGTACCAATGGGAAGTCTGCTTGAGATTAGGCAAATAACCCTGCCGCGGGCCATTGATCGCTATAATCAGTATGCAGCGGCAACTATTCGTATTACACCTGCAGAAAATTCCAGTTCCGGACAGGCAATGCTTGCAGTAGAAAAATTGGCAGAAACGGCACTTTCTAAATCTTATGCTTATGAGTGGTCGGGTATGAGTCTGCAGGAACGGCGTAATGAAGGGCAGATTTTTTATATTGTAGCATTGGCAATTTTGTTTGCATATCTGTTTTTGGTGGCGCAATATGAAAGCTGGACACTGCCGATTTCGGTTATTCTTTCTGTGATGACAGGTATGTTTGGGGCTTTTGCAGGATTGTGGATTGCGGGGTTACCTTTGAGTATTTATGCACAATTAGGTTTGGTTTTATTGGTTGGTTTATCAGCGAAAAATGCAATTTTGATTGTGGAATTTGCTAAAGATGAGCATGCACGCGGTTCTTCTATTATTAATGCAGCAATTACCGGAACAAAGGAAAGATTTCGTGCGGTGTTAATGACGGCTTTAACCTTTATTTTGGGTGTGGCTCCGTTGGTTTGGGCAACGGGTGCTTGTGCCGGTTCACGAGTGGCGGTTGGCGTGCCGGTATTTTCAGGAATGTTGGTCGGTACTTTAGGCGGTTTGATAATTATTCCGTTGTTTTATGTGATGGTGCAGACTACGGTGGAAAAGATATGGTCTAAAAAATAAAGATAGTAGAAAATACTTGCATTATAAAATGTTTTATATTATGTAGGTAGTGTTTTAAGTGTGGTCCCATCGTCTAGAGGCCTAGGACGCGGCCCTCTCAAGGCTGCAACACGAGTTCGAATCTCGTTGGGATCACCAGTAAAATATAAAAGCACCCTAAAATGGGTGTCTTTATATTTTAAATGACGAAGTCTAGGAGATTTGAACTCGTAAAGAGAGTTCGACTACAAGCGCAAGGCGGGTGAAAGAACGCCGGTGAGCAAAGCGAATGAGCGCCCGTGCGACTGAGCAAAGCGAAGGTCAATCTCGTTGGGATCACCAATAAAATAAGCACCCTTTACGGGTGTTTTTTTATTGGTGACCGAAGGCGCGGAGCCGTATTGCCATGGCAAGTC
>JAZUMA010000036.1:0-7787 GCA_045603405.1 Alphaproteobacteria bacterium
GTACGCCTCGCCCGTAAATCTGACTATTGGCATACTCACCCTTATTATTAGCTGTTTCTAATAACAACCATGCTACATTCTGCGCAGAAAGCCATGGATAATATCCGTTAATTAACGCTATACTTCCAGAAACAACCGGTGTTGCCATCGATGTGCCATCCATTGATATATTTCCATTTTGTACTGCAGCTGTTGATGTTACATCTGTCCCAGGCGTTGCAAGACAATACCCACTTGCCGCTCCGCACCAATTTGCATAAGAAGCAATTTTTCCGGAAGGCGCTGTGCTATCAGCTGTTGATACATCTAATGCTGTTACTGCCACATACGGTGCTTCGTACTTTCCGGCACCTTCATAACCGTATTTACTTAGATTGATTTTTCCCAGCCCGTTTTCAAGTGTTGCGTTTCTTTGTCCGTCATTGCCTGTCGCCTGCACCCATGTAGCTTTATTTTTTGCTGCATATGCATACGCATTAACTATATCTATGTAATCATCATCCAACATACCTTTATCGAGGAGAGATTTTGTTTGATCGGCGTCGATTACACCCGGAATAACTTTTGATCCCCAGCTATGATTAAATACTCGAACCCCATCATTAATGGCAGATTTAATCGTACCGGAAATTTTTTGATCCATATCCCAACTCATTGCGTAAATCTCAGCATTATCAAAAGCTACACCATGTATCCCCTCATTATTTTTATTTGCACCGATTATGCCGGAAACATGTGTACCATGGCTTATTCCTGTTGCTAAATCATACCAATTATTCATCCACGAAGAATCCCCCGTATCTTTTGTCATAAAGGAACTCATATCTTTACCCGGCGTTCCATACCCTCCGCCGTTCATTAAAGTCATTTCACTAAAATCAATTCCAGATATATCTTTAACAATAGTTTCTACTTGCTCTTTACTCACGCCTTGCGGTTTTTTATCGTTCGGATATGTTTCCAAATATATTGCATTATTTGCTTCATGACGAAATCTGGCATAATAATATAACTTACCTTTTTTATAAACATATGTTTCGTTGCCTTCAGCATCAATATATCCCCAAAGAGATGAATTGCGGTTATATTTGTTGAGGTCATATCCTTTTTTCAGCGTACCATTCAAATCATTATGTGCTAAAACTCCGGTATCTAATACGCCAACCTTAATTTTAGCTATATCTTCATCTGAATCTGCCTGTCTGCCAAATAGTTTACCATCTTCATCTTGCTTATAAATAACACTATATGCATCTGCAGCATGAATAGCCTCTAAGAAATTTCCTTTTTTATATTCGTTCGTTTTAAATTGGGAGGCTTTTGTATCCGTTAGGTCGCCTTGCGGGACAGCCGGAACAACATCATCTTTATATTCATAAGGCTCATCATTTCTAGTGCTATTTCCCCCACTTTCACCATGATTTTTACTACCCCCAGAACTACCACCGCCACTGCCGGCAATTGCTGCGATTCCTCCACCTATTAGCGCAACTGCCCCAGCCGCATACAATATGTTCTTACCATCATCAAAAAAACCGTTATTTTTATATCTAGGACGATATTTTGTTTGCTCAACGGTTTTCTTTCCGCCTAAAACTTTTTCTTCATTTATGAATCTTGCCACACAAGAATGCCTTACATTTGCTCCCTGTCTTGCCAAATAATTCATTGTTTGGTTATCACGCGCATGCAGTGCCAAACAATAAGCTGTGTTACCATTTTGGTCTGTCAAATCGATTGCGTGTGTATATCGCCTTAAAAGCTGAAAATATTCTTCATTACGTTGTTGGGCATGGTAATAAATAGAAGCTGCACTCAAATTATACGAATAAGCTTGAGACAAGGGTGTCCTTATTCCACAAAATAAAACCGACACAAAAAATAGTAAAAACTTCTTTTTTCGACACATATTCATGCTCCAACGCTACTTATCAGAGCGTAGTATATGCAATAAAAACTAAAAAAAAGATTAAAACCTTATTTAAAAATGTGTTTTTAAGTATTTAATAATTTCCACATCCGCCGGCGGAAATTCTTCTGCAATCATTTCTTGCGGTTTAAGCCAACGTAATTCTTCATGCACATTGGCTTCAAGATTTTCCAAATCATTAATGTTTGTTCTATAAACCATTAATTTAAAATCTCCATGCTCATAAGATTTTGAAACCGCCAACAAAAACTCCTCCACAGTACAATGTACATTAAGTTCTTCATATATTTCACGCATTATGCATTGTTCCACCGTTTCGCTACCTTCTTGTTTACCCCCCGGAAATTCCCACATACCGGCTAAGGCTTTACCTTGAGGTCTTTTTCCGACTAAAATTTCACCTTTCTCATTAACAATAATGGCTGTTCCGACAATTTTCATTCTTTTAACCTATAATTTAATCAAATATTAAGCATTTACCTTCAAGACTATAGAAAATAACCTAAAAGGAAAAAGAATGTTCGGATTTTTCAACAAAAAAATTTTTGATAAAGGTTGGCTCCCTGAGTACGAGGGACATGAGATATATTATCAACAAATAGGAAATCCTCAAGGCGAAGTTGTCTTGAATTTTCATGGCGGCCCCGGTGGGTACTGTAAAGAAAGCCATGCCGAACACTTTAATTTGAAAAAGCAGCGCATCATTATGTTTGATCAAAGAGGTTGTAACCGCTCAAAAACAGAAGACATTATCTCGTTAAATGATACCAAACGCTTAATTAAAGATGCCAAACGTTTGTTAGAGCACCTGAATATTACCGAGCCGGTTATTGTTTCAGGTGGTTCTTGGGGATCTACCCTTGCTCTGTTATTTGCCGAGCGTTATCCAGAACTTACAAAATCATTAGCCATTTATTCTGTTTTTCTTGCTCGTCGCGAAGATATGGAATGGATGTTAAAAGACAGCGGTTTATTTTATCCGGATTTATTAGAAGAAATCCGCCGTCAATGTGAAGGTGAAAATCCATATACGCACTATGCTAAACTTATTTTTTCAGAAGATTTAGGTTCTATTCAAACGGCTATCAAATACATGGGAAATTATGAACGTTTAATGGGTAAAACTGATGCCAAATTTGAAGATGTACGCATCGATAATAATGCCATTAACTCCAATCGTATTGCCCTATATTATGCCGCTAATCGTTATTTTTTAGAAGATAATGAGATTCTTGCTAATATAGATAAGATCAAAGATATTTACACTATTATCGTTCATAACAGATTAGATATGTGCTGTCCGCTAAAAGGTGCATGGGAACTCTATCGTTCCCTAAATAATGCCCAAATAGAAATTGTAGCAGATATCGGTCATGGTGGTAAAAAGCTCAAAAAAGCTTTCCGTAAGCATTTTTAAAACTACTTTTCGGTTATATAATCACGAAATCCGTGTTTAATGCACTTATATCAATATTCTCATCCATCAGCCACGCCGCTGATTGAATAAGGAAGAATTCGTTATACCAATCCGTCAAATCTTTCACCTTATCAAATCCATCTTTCCACACCTTAAAAACAACAAAATCCGGTTCAGTTTCAGAAACAATCATACTCTCGTGCTTTCGGTTGCGTGTAAACAAACCAATATATTTTTCTTTGCCGAGTTTTTTCCGTAAATTTGCCATTTTTTCTTGGAGTTCATCCGCACCTAAATCAATCACAACGCCATCTGCTTCAAAATCTATGCAATAATTAATTGCTTTCTCGCCATAAAACAAGACAATTTTATCAAATTTCCGTGCTTCTTCAATAAAACGCAAACAAAAATCTTGCGCCAACTCTGCAGTCAACACAAAACAATCTTCTTGCATTGTCTCCAAATTAAAATCTACTTTCTTATCAATACGAATAATCTTTTGCATAAGTCGTTTTGCCTCTTGTAAATCTTCTTTTAAATCATATTATAGAGTTTATATAACACATTGTTTTTATAAACGGAAGTCAAAAATGCAACAAAACTTACAATACCTTAAAAAAACTGCGGCGGCATTACAAGAATTAAACCAAGCAGCCTCGGATTTAGATATTTCTGCAGATGCGGAAGTTCTTCAACAACAAGCATTAAAACAAACCGTTTCCAATTTAAAGAATGAATTAAAAGAAAAAGCACAACGCATAGATGATATTATTAACACACTAAATGGAGCATTAAAATAATGGCTCAAGTAATTATCACAATTAATTATCGTGAATACCCTATATCTTGTGAAGATGGCGGTGAAGTTCAGATTATGAAATTAGGGCGTTTACTGGATGAAAAAGCGCATTCTCTAACTAAAGCACTGGGGCAAATTAATGAAAACTTGCTATTAGCAATGGTGGGACTGTTAGTAGCAGATGAATTAAGTGAAACTAAAAAAGAATTAGTTTCTATAGCCAATAATTCTGCCGACAAACAAAAAATTACCGATTTAGAAAACGCTGTTAATATATCAAATCAGCAAATATCTTTGCTTGAAGAAGCTAAAGCAACAGCAGAAAAAAAATCTCTTGCATACGAAAACTCTATTGCAGAAAATCTTAAAAAAGTAGCAGATTTAGAAACTTCTATAACTCAAAAAAATCAACAAATAGCTACTTTAGAACAAGATAAATCTTCTTTATTACAAAAACTATCTGATACAGAAACGACAATTTTAGAATCTATGGAGCAAATTTCTTCATTAGAAAACAAATTAGCTCAAGCCAGCCAAAAAGTAACTGAATTAGAAACAAATGCAGTGGAATCTGCAAATCAGATTACCTCCTTAGAAAGGAGTTTAGCCCAAGCAGAACAAAAAATAGTTGAACGGGAAGCAGCTATTTCAAATAAAGAAAATGAATGCACAGAGCAGAATGAAAAAATTAAAGAATTAGAAAATCTGTTAACCGCAAGTACAGATAAAGCTTTAAGCACGGAAGAATTATGTTTCATTGATGATGAGTTGGCTCTTGAAATAAATTCTTTAAGTAACCAAATAAAATCTGTTGCTTTAAAGTTAAAATCAATCTAAAATATACTATATAATAATTGGACTGCCCTTCGCGTGTTTAACCGCATGTCTTCCGGGCCAACACTACTTACTAGGGAACTGTCACTGTCAGGATCGTGGTCCTGTTATATGGTGCCCACCTTATCTTGCGGGTATCGGATAGAATGATAATAGCACGGTCTGGGCGGTCCTCCGTTAAATCAAAGGAAAAGAACGTGAAAATTTTATATTGCGGCGATATTGTCGGACGTGCCGGCAGAAATGTAATTGCCAGTCATATTGCGGAAATTAAAAAAAAGCATCAGGCAGAGGCGATTATTGTTAATGCCGAAAATGCGGCACATGGTTTCGGTTTAACCCCAAATATTGCAAATGATTTACTAAATAGCGGTGTTGACGGCATCATTACCGGCAATCATATTTGGCAACAAAAGGAAATTTTCCCTTTTTTAGATAACTGTCCTAAAATTATACGCCCGATAAATTATCCCCAAACTCTCCCAGGCAAAGGCGCACAAATACTTAGTATTAATGGAAAAAGAATACTGATAACTCAAGTTCTGGGGCGTCTTTTTATGCCCCCGATAAACAGTATTACAGCACCCTTAGATGAGCTTCTAAAGCTTTACACTTTAGGTAAAAACATTGATGCCATACTCGTAGATATCCATGCAGAGGCTACTTCGGAAAAATTAGCGCTAGGCTATTATTTAGATGGTAAGGTCAGTTTAGTTGCCGGAACACATACCCATGTTCCCACAGCTGATGCGCGAATATTACCCCAAAAAACCGGTTACATCACAGATGTCGGTATGTGTGGAGATTTTAATTCTATTTTAGGTTATGAACCAGAAGCCCCAGTAGAACGATTAGCAGATAAATTGACCTCACAAAACCGCCTAGTCCCTTCTAACGGCAATGTTCACACAATTTGGGGAGTGATGATAGAAACAGATGACACCGGATTATGCAAAAACATTATCCAAATCCATGAAACATTCATAAACAACTAATTGTTTATTCTTAAATCTGAAGCGGAAAAATCATTACCTTTAGAACCACCAAGAAAACCTGATAACGCTCCACCAGCAGCACTACCAACTGTTACTCCTGTATTATACCATGCTGAATTACCTGAATTGTCTGATGAATTTCCCGTAATACCTGCAGCTACACCGTTCCAAAATCCGGTTTTACCCCCTTTGTTATTTCCACCGGAACTACCGCCACCTAGCTTTGTTCCTCCGGTTACATTGCCGGCAAAACCGCCACCGCCACTATATCCTCCAGAACTGCCGTTCATCCCATCAGCAAAAGTGTCATTAACAGTTTCATGAGAAAGGCTATCCATATAATCCCCACTTGCATAGTAAACAATTGAGCCGGCTGCAGCAACAATAGCCAGTCCTAAACCTAAGCCGGCAAACCATTTCCAACTCATTCTACCAAAAATCGCGGCGCAGGTTAATCCGACAAGTCCGAAGCCACCAACAATAAAGATGATTCCTTTTACAGAATTGAATGTCATAACAGTTTTGGTTGCAGCCTCAACCATAACATTGTCAGCAAAGGCATCTCTACTATAAAGCACTGCTACCAACAGTCCTACAGCACTTAGTAAAATCTTTCTACATTGAACAGCCATAAAAATTACCTCCACTTAGTTGTTTAATGCTACCATATTTTGTCAAAAAAGTCAAGTTGATTCGGCAGCCAGCAATTAATGATAATATATTGATTGAAAATAATTTTTATCATTTGTAACAAAAACTTCACAGAGCTTTAATTAAATGCAAAAGCCGCTTGCATGGGTGCAAGCGGCAAAATATAAAAAAATAAAACCTATCGTACAACCGACATTGGGCAACTCATCAGCAAATCCTCTTTTTTATAGAAAACTTTATAAAACGCATAGAGTAAAGATAAAACAATTGCCGCCAAATAAATATCATAAATTGGCATCATATTGCTTAAATACGCAGTCATTGTATCCGTTCTGCCCGAAAAAGTATCAAACAAATAGGCAGCTATTGCGTAGATAACCGAAAAATACGGTATCCACCCGATAGAAGCTAAAAACACCGATATTCTCGGAAAAGTTTCATTCATCCGATGCACAAATCCCCATGAAGGAATTAACGCCAAAGAAAGCGCCAACACAGCCACCCAAAATATAACATATAAAACACCGCCCATAGCGTACGTTATTTCACTATTAAACCATGCAAAGATGAATGCCAGCAATTGGTACATTCCTCCCATTAACAGTAATTCATTACGACATATTCTCATTTAACCCTCCTTAAATATTTAAGCTGACACATCTAACATAAGCTTAAATCAACATATTCCAACCCCAACTTTAAGAGAGATATTTTTTATCGCCAATACCTTTATTTTATGATACCATATGCTTCGATATGTATTACTATTTAAATTTTAAGAAAAAGCCTAAAGAAATGAGTACTAAACAAAATCCGCGAAAAATGGAGAGACGAATTTGTTGCAGACCTCATAGATGAAAGTTTCATGTACTTATCATCAGTGGACCCGCTCACAGTTCCCAAACTCTAATCACAAAGACCGCCCTCAACAGAGAGCGGTCTTTGTGATTGGTGGGATAAAATGCTGTGCTTGAAATAAATTTCCGATACAAAAAGTCACCACACGGGCGACCTCTTTTAAAGCCATAAAGACGGAAAATTTGAAGTTATGCCTGTGCCGCCGGCACTGGAAGCGAATGTCCGATAATTTAAACTGAAAAAGGCCGCCAAATGACGACCTTTCTTTTAGCTAAAAAACGAGAAAATTTTGCGAAGTAATCG
>JAZUMA010000037.1:0-108069 GCA_045603405.1 Alphaproteobacteria bacterium
CGCTGCACCGGTAATCATGTTTTTAACATAGTCCGCGTGTCCAGGGCAGTCAACGTGTGCATAGTGACGCTTTTCTGTTTCATACTCAACGTGCGATGTATTAATCGTAATACCACGAGCACGCTCTTCAGGTGCTTTATCTATATTTGCATAATCTACAAATTCTGCATCACCCTTCTCAGCCAATACCTTAGTAATAGCTGCGGTTAATGTTGTTTTACCATGGTCAACGTGACCGATGGTTCCTATGTTGCAGTGTGGCTTACTGCGTTCAAACTTCTCTTTTGCCATGAATTTAATACCCTAAAATCTAAAATATTGCGTTATAGCCTAGGGTTTTATTTTAGGGAAATTTTGGAGCGGGTGAAGGGAATCGAACCCTCGTAATAAGCTTGGAAGGCTTCTGCTCTACCATTGAGCTACACCCGCTCAAACCAATATCACTCAAACAAAAACCTATGCCTGTTAAAGCGATCTTATAAGTGGTGGAGGGGGATGGATTCGAACCATCGTAGACGAAAGTCGACGGATTTACAGTCCGTTGCATTTGACCGCTCTGCCACCCCTCCGCTAAAACCGCATGAAAGGGAAAAAGAACTTTGTCTTTCAACCTGACAAGAGGAATAAAAACTTATTTTTCCCATAATGTCAACAAGTTTTTTATCAATTATTAAAGTTTTTGCACTATTCTTTTTATTGCTAAGGCAAAAAGGAGGGGATATGCAAAACATCCTGACAGAAAAATGTAATTATAAAACTCGCAATATTGATTTAATGTCCAGTACAGATATCGTTAAAGCTATCAATAAGGAAGATAAAAAAGTAGCAAAAGCCGTTGAAAAAGCTCTTCCTGAAATAGCTCAAGCTGTGGATATCATAGCAAAAACCTTATTAAATGGTGGGCGTTTAGCCTACTTTGGTGCCGGAACAAGCGGCAGACTTGGTGTGCTTGATGCATCCGAATGTTGGCCGACTTTTTCTCTGCCGGAAGGAAAAATCGTCGGATATATTGCTGGCGGAGATTATGCCTTAAGACACTCCATAGAAGGCGCTGAAGATGATAAAAACGAAGCTTTAAGACATCTTAAACAATTCAAACCGACAAAAAAAGATGTTGTTGTCGGCATATCAGCTTCCGGTAATCCGCAATATGTTATTACAGCGTTAGCCGAAGCTAAAAAGAAAGGCATAAAAACAATCGCAATTACCTCTAATCCGCAAGCCCAAATAAAAGATGTAGCAGATATCACCATTACAACTATTGTCGGTCCGGAAGTTATTACCGGTTCATCACGCATGAAATCAGGTACTGCTCAAAAAATGGTTTTAAATATGCTCTCTACCGCCTCTATGATTAAAATCGGCAAAACGTATGGCAACTATATGATAGATTTACAGCTTACTTGTAAGAAATTAGTTGATCGAGGTAATCGGATTATCGCCGCTATTTGTCAAATACCAGTTGCAAAAGCTACAGAATATCGTATAAAAGCTGATAATAACATTAAAATAGCCTGTATTATGTATCTAAAACAGTGCTCTAAACTAACTGCCGAAAAATTACTAAAAACACATAGCGGTATATTAAGAAAGGTTTTGCTAGATGAGAAAGATTAATAAAGAAAAAGTCAATAAAGACCAACTTATTATCTATGGTCGACATGCCGTACTAAGCGCGCTGAAAAATCCTAAACGCCACATACAAAAGTTATTAATAAGTGCAGATAACCGTTCGGAAATAGAAAAACTAAATATTCCATACAATATTATTGATAAAAAGGAGTTTTCTCGCCTGTTAGGTGATGAAGCTGTTCATCAAGGCTTTGCTCTTTATTGTAATCGCTTAGAAACATATGATATAGGAGATTTAATTGCTTTAGCCGAAGGTAAAGAGAAATGCCATGTTTTAATCTTAGACCAAGTAACCGACCCGCAAAACATAGGGGCAATTATCCGTTCTTGTGCTGCATTTTCAACTTTAGGTCTAGTAATGCAAGATAAAAATTCCCCCCTTGAATCCGGTGCGTTGGATAAAGCTGCCGCCGGTACAATTGAATTTGTACCAATTGCGCGTGTTACCAATTTAAGTCGTGCGATAGAAAGTCTGAAGAAAGCCGGTTTTTGGGTATTAGGGATGGATGGTTATGCCAAAACAACCATAGATAAAATAAATAAATCAGGCAAAACAGCAATTGTAATGGGCTCTGAAGGCAAAGGTATGCGCCGTTTGGTAGAAGAAAATTGCGATTCGTCAATCAAACTCCCGATATCTCCAAATGTGGAGAGTTTAAACGTATCCACTGCCGCAGCCATCACTTTATACGAGCTAAATAAAGAATAATTATGTTCTTTTTTTATAAAAAATACTTTGTAAATTAATATTTTATGATGTTCTTTTATGTATTCGTCGTTTTGCACAAAAACATATTAAAATCAACAATTCTTTTAGAACCTATATCTGATGCCACCTTCCATTTCCAGCGGATGTTCTTCTTCCAAGTATTGCATCAGTTCGCCATAAATTGAAAAATTCTTATAATCATAATTAACTTTGGCTGATAAGATACCACGGTCGCGTGAATGTATTTTGTTTCTTAACTTATAGCTGCCCAACACACCATCACCATGGCGAGCATCAAATCCCCTGTACGGATCAGCGAATTCATGATAATAGCCAATTCCTAGTGCCACATTCAATCGATTGTTTTCATTAAATTCAATTTCTTTATCAAGATATATACCTAACGCACTCTCTAAAGAGAATATATTTTCCGCATCCAAATGCAACGCCATCGCATCATTGCCTTCGCTAATTGCTTTTTGATACCAACCGATAGCATTTAAACCAATAAACGGCGTTAAATTAACATATTTAGAACTTACCGTATAACGTGCTTCATTGATTAAGCCATAATTGAAAGCAGATGTATCCGCTTTATAACTCTTATCTTGGCCACGTCTTGTATAATCACCGTCTGCATAACCTACACGTGCCATTGTAACTGCTGTCAAACCGTTTCCATTACTGTAAGTGAACGGCATATATCCTTGAAATACCATATTTTTCCTACTGGAATCATCACTATAGTCTGTATTGGTATGCATCATACTCATACCTAAACCCCAGCGCTGGTTATTATTCAGTTTCTTGTCGTAAATGGCATAAATACTCTGTGAATCTATATCATAACCATTCAGTGTACCTGCTTTTCCTCTACCAATATGCATAGCATCCGCACCGACAATTTTCCTTACAGCCTCTCCTGATTTAAATAACTCGTTTAAAATATTTCTATCTAAACTGCGCTGAACTTTTAGCTCCTCTTCGGTAATATTCGGTAACATTGCCGTTCCCATTATTTTAGCATTATTTTTCTTCGTTTCATTAACATTTTTAGCACTTTTCAGCGCATTAAACAGTTCTGTATTTCTTTCATTTTCGTAATTTTTCTCTAAATATGATGCGATACCCTTATCATCTGTAATTTCTGCGAAATTTTTACGTTCCATCACAATATCATACTTTTCAGATGCTGTATTCTCAGTAATTTTTGCATTATATAAATAAGATTGTGAGGCAACTTGCAATTCTTCAACATCATTTGCTTTTATCGAATCGGCTAATACTGTTTCATCATCAAATGTATTTGTCACCGTTTTAGTTGCTACTTTCAATGTTCCGCTTATCTCATCTGCCGTAAACTTTCCACCTTTGTCTAAAATAACTTCGCCGCCCATCTCTGCCAAATCGATTTTTGCTGTGCTTGTAATTTCTCCGCTGTTTATCAGCTGTGCTCCGTTTTCTAGCTGAATAGCTACATTTTTGCATTCTCCTCCGGTGCAAGTGTCACTTTTTCCTTCGCCAAGTATATTAATAATTCCGCGATTATCTACAGTTGCCGTATTACCAGATGCGTAAATACCAACATTATTTTCGCCGTTCATATTAATTGTTCCGAGGTTAATAGCTCGCACACTTCCGGCATTTGTACCGTCTGAAAGCGCATATATACCATAACTTCCTGTTTTTCCAGCGACATTAATTGTTCCGTTTGTTTTATTAACGGCTTGCCCTTTATCTACATAGATACCATATGCCTCTGCTCTTTCGCTCTTTACATCTATTAAAGCATCATTTTCTATATAGCTGTTATCACCTTTCATTCCAAAAGCTTTATTACCTACCCTTTTGGCTGTTACCTCTATTGAAGAACTTGCTCCGTTATTATATAAAGATGCTTTATTTCCGTACATACCAACGCTTATAGCACTTCGTTCTCCTCCCATCGTATTTATTTTTATTTTTCCGGCAACATCTGCATTCGGGTTTGAATAATAAGCATTGTACGCATTTCCTTCATTAACGTATATACCATAATATTCCGCATTTGATATCGGACTTGCAGCTGTTGTTGTTACAGAAATTGTTCCCAGTACGGAACCTTCTGCTGATTCATCATTTGAATAATATGCATTATATACATACTTCTCTTGTCCATCTTCAGGATTTCCACCATTTAACTGGTATCTGGATGCATAAATTCCGTAAATACGATTAAATGTTGAGTTGCCTTGCCCTTTTATTTCAATATTACCTTCAACATTGCTCTTATCATTAATTAGTGCGGCATTGTAAATTTGTGCTACCATTGCTGATGGTTCATCACTATAGATACCTATAGCTCTTCCTGAACCTCCTTGTTTGTTTCCATTAATATTTATCTTTATATTTCCCTTAGTTGTTGTTGCTGTATTCAAATTATCTCCCGTTGCATAAGCATTAGCGATTGTGGCACCGCCGCTTTCAATTCCCCGCAAAGAAATAGCAGATGTCTGACTATCATCGTTCACCTCTATATTGCCGATGCTCTCCAGCATTACATCTGATCCTGACTTTGCGTACGCATTAAAGACATTTCCTGCCGTATAAATACCAACTCCATCCGATAATGCATCACTGCGTTCCTTTATATTAACAGTTATTGTACCTTCTGAAGCAGAACCTTCTTCTCCGTATTTTGCTGATGAACGAAATGCATTGTATGTATTATTATAAAATGACTTAATTTCTCCATTAACTTCTTCTTCAAAAAATTTAGTATTGTTGAAAATACCATATGCACTACCGCCTTTTTCATGTGTAACTACAATATCCCCAATGGTTTTATATCCCATTGCGTTATATATATCTACTTTACTGTTTCCAGCATTTTCGACATATATACCATATGCTGCGCCATTCTGTGATTTTGCGGTCACATTAATTAGCCCCTCGGCTTTAAAATCATTATATTTGTTATATTTTTTCTTAAACTGTGTTTCACTGTTTACAACGCCTCCTGTTGTCCATATACCATAGGCATTACCATTGCCAGATACCTTAATTTCTCCTTTAGATACAGCGCCTGAAATCGCGGAATCCAAATAAGATAGAGCATTATTTATTTTTCCTGAAGTACTTACACCTTTGATACCAACAACAGAACCTGTTCCCTGATGATTAATTTCAATCACACCTTCCGCATTTGCATCTGCTGCCACACCATTTTCTGTATCAGCATATGCATTATAAATACTGCCATTACTTACTATTCCCGTAATGTTACCATTACTGCTTTCCTGTTTTATTATTTCTATTTTGCCCTGACTATTGCTCTTACCGCTTTCACTTGCTGAATTTTGTCCACTTCCCAGAGCTAAAGCATTATATACTTTTCCTTCTTCATCACTTTTTATACCATATATTTCTGACGATGTATTATTATCAATAATTCTAATTGTACCTGTTGCGCTCACTATTTCTGCACCATTATTCATTGCTGCAGAATTATAAATATCATTTGGCGAATAAATACCATAAACGCTGTTACCACCGGCATTTATATTCGTTATATTTAAAGTACCATTTTGGGACCCGCCTCTTGCTAAAGCATTATAAACTTCATCATAATATTGTCCTTCATCATCTGTAGACTTCATTCCATAGACATCTCTAAACCCATCTTTTTTTCCATCATTGGAAACTGTCACAATCTGATTATTTATACTGCGATTACTTACCCCTATTAGGTCAGGCCCTTTTTTTTCACATTTTCCCAATAATGACATGGCATAGCCGTTTTCTGTATCACATAAACAATATCCGTCTTCGCTTTTAATATATCCCTCCATTCCTTGTGAACATTCTGTTGTAATACAATTATTATCCCAAGGGCTTCTTTCATATCCTTCGGCACAAACTGAGCAATCGGGGTTTGTTGTTTCATCATACGCGGCCCTATTATCTGCGCATTGCAAACCGCAGTGTTCTTGTCCATTACCATCCGTTGTTATTTTATATTGTGACGGACAAATATCACATTGCTCTCCTGTCCATTTTTCATCGCATTCAAAAGATGTGCGGATACAGCTGTCTGTTTCACTATCATATGTATATCCGCTCAAACAGTTTTCGCAATTTTCATCAAAATTAGGCTTGCATTGACATGCTTCCGGGATACTTTCTCCATCCGTTACCTGTTCATAATGTTGTGGACATTGAATTATCGGTTTACACAGACCATTAATTTCCGTATATCCTTCTGTACATTCACATCTATCGTTTACTTGTTTTCTACCGTCAGCACTGTTACAATGTAAATCATAGTAACACACACCATTGAAGTCCAAATATCCTTCTGCGCATTCAGCACAACCACTTTCTACACTCTTGTATCCTTTATAGCAAATGCATAAGCCTGTACTGATATTATATTTTCCATGAGAATGGCAATACTGTGCATTTAAATTATTCCATTCTTCCCTGTTGCCTTCTCCTTCTTGATACTCTCCTTCCTCAGCCTGCTGACAATTTTCCGGTTCTCCTGTATAACCTTTATTTTCATCGCATCTGCATTTTACCTTATTATTTTCCTTATATGGCACGGTATGCGGATACGAACGACATGGATTTTCTTTGTAGCAATTATATAAATCTCCATATGTATCATAGCCAGGTTCACATTGCAAACAAGCTGACTGTGATTGATTTAAGCAATGATCTATTCCCTTATAGCAAACACTGTTCCCACCATATGTTCCGTATCCGTTTTCACATTCTATGCAAGTTGATGTTTCCTGATTAAGACAATGTTCAATATCTGTATAGCAATACTTTTTATCCCCATTATGAATCCCATATCCATTGTCACATTTCTCACAGATATCTCCTTTTTGTATGCTGCAATGTTCAATACGAGCATAGCATTTGTTGTCTTTTAAATAAAAATTACTTTCACAAGATTTGCATTTATTTTTATTTTGAGTTTCACAATTTTCTATCGTTTTATAGCACGCGCTGGCATCTCCGTAATGTTCATACCCCGCCTGACAAGTACACACTTTTGTCTTTTCATCATATGTACCATTGGGACATTTATCTTCATCTGGATTAGGTGGTGTCGGTGAAGGGTCATCCTTTTTTGATTTTCCACCATTTGTCTCACCACGCAGGGCGTAAGCTGCAGCAAGAATACCTGCTCCCAATATTCCACCGCCTATCCAATATGGCGTGTCTGTTTCAAATACTGATTGAGAACCTTTTTTACCAAAAAATCTCTTGTATTCTCTATCTGAAATCTTCTGTAGGCAACTCGGTTTTGATCTCGCACCATATTTTACCAATGTCTTATACGCGATTTTATCTTGCTTTGCTACTGCTATACAGACCGGATTATACCCATTTCTATCTGTGCTTTCAATTGAATATCCCCGATTTAAAAGTTTTTGTATTTTCTGCGGATTATTTTGGTGTGCTACCTCATAGAAAGCTTCTGCAACTGTGATTGCCTCTGCTTTTGCATATACCATACTCAGTAGTATAGCAAAAAACATTGTTTTTAGTATTTTTCTATTTATTTTCATATATTTATCCATGAGCTATTAACACCTATCCTACTTTTTCATGATTATAAATCAGAATGTTTAAAAAATAAGTTAAAATGTAAAGCTTTTTAAAATGGACTTGATTTTGTAAGATTTTATGAGTAAGGTAGCAGAAGTTTGTTTATTTTAGGAATTTTATTAAGATGAGTGAAAAGAAAAAATATTATCCGGAATTAAATGCCAAAATGGATTTTCCTCAAATGGAAAAAGGTATCTTAAATTTTTGGGAACAAGATAAAACTTTTGAAAAATCAGTTCATAATCGTGATGGTGCCGCGGAATTTGTTTTTTATGACGGGCCGGCTTTTGCTAATGGTACACCGCATTATGGGCATATTATGGTTTCTTATGTAAAGGATGCTGTTGCTCGTTTTCAAACTATGAATGGTAAAAAAGTAGAACGTCGAATCGGTTGGGATTGTCATGGTTTACCGGCAGAAATGTCTGCAGAAAAGCAACTCAATGTATCAGGTCGTAAACAAATCGAAGCTTTCGGTGTAGAAAAATTTAACAATTTTTGCCGTTCTGATGTCTTTAAATATTCCAGCATTTGGGTTGATACATTAAAAAGGATTGGTCGCTGGGTAGATTTTGAGAATGATTATAAAACCATGTACCCTTCTTTTATGGAATCGGTCATTCATAATTTTAAGACTTTGTATGATAAAGGTCTCATTTATGAGGATTATCGCGTTCTTCCATACTCATGGGCTGCAGAAACACCTCTCTCTAACTTTGAGGTTAACCTCGGTTATCGAGATAAGACAGATAACGCGATTACTGTCATGTTTAAGCTTGAAAATGGGCAAAAAATTCTTGTTTGGACAACAACCCCTTGGACCTTACCATCTAACTTAATGTTAGCTGTCGGTAAAGATATTGATTATGTTGTTATGAATGAAACCGGACAGGACTATATTATTGCCGAAGCTCGTTTGGGGAGTTATAAAAAACAGCTCGAAAATGCGAAGCAAGTCGGCAAAATTAAAGGCTCTGATTTGGTTGGGATGAGTTATGAGCCGATGTTTACTTATTTTAAGCATCTTAAAGAGAAAGGTGCGTTTAAAGTTTTGGCCGGTGAATTTGTTTCCACAGAAGACGGTACCGGTGTTGTGCATATTGCACCGGGGTTTGGTCAAGATGACTTTGATGTTTGTCGGCAATATGATGATAATTTCCCGGTTGTTTGTCCGGTTGATGAAGCCGGAAAGTTCACCGCAGAAGTTCCTGATTATGAAGGTAAACAGGTTTTTGATACCAATGAACCGATTATGCAATGGCTTAAAGAAAATCATTTATTGGTTAAAAAAGAACAATATACTCACACTTATCCTTATTGTTGGCGTACGGATACACCTCTTATTTATAAAGCCATGTCTTCTTGGTTTGTTAAGGTTACGGATTTCCGCGATGAAATGGTTAAAAATAATCAAGAAATTAATTGGATTCCAGGACACATTAAGGATGGTCGTTTCGGAAAATGGTTAGAAGGAGCTCGTGATTGGTCTATCTCTCGTAATCGCTTTTGGGGAACACCGATTCCGGTTTGGAAGTCTGATAATCCTAAATTTCCCAGAATCGATGTATTCGGTTCTTTTGCAGAGATCAAAGCGGCAACCGGTGTTGAAGTTACTGATTTACATAAACCCTACATTGATAATGTGGTTTACAAAAATCCGGATGATCCGAGCGGACAAACATTGATGCGTCGCGTTTCAGATGTTTTTGACTGTTGGTTTGAAAGCGGTTCTATGCCTTATGCACAAGTCCATTACCCGTTTGAAAATAAAGAATGGTTTGAAAAACATTTTCCGGCAGATTTCATTGTTGAAGCAATTGACCAAACGCGTGGGTGGTTTTACACTTTAACCGTTCTTTCTACGGCTCTTCATAATAAACCAGCCTTTAAAAATTGTATTTGCACCGGTTTGTTAATGGCTGAAGGCGGACAGAAACTATCAAAACGCTTAAAGAACTATCCTGATCCGAATGATATTTTGGAAACAATCGGTTCTGATGCGCTCCGTTGGTTTTTGATTTCGTCTCCGGTACTCAAAGGCGGTAATGTTGCTGTTGATAAAGATGGTAAAGAAATAGCCAAAGCGGCTCGAAAAGCTCTCATTCCATTTTGGAATGCCTATTATTTCTTTACATTGTATGCAAATGCCGAAGGTATTCAGGCCCAAGAAATTTCTTCTTCGACTGATGTATTGGACAGCTATATTCTTGCCAAGCTAAAATCTTTGGTCAATGGTGTTAAAACAGATATGGAAGCCTATGAAATTGCCAGAGCATGTATTCTTGTTGAAGAATTTTTAGAGATACTGAATAACTGGTATATCCGTCGTTCTAGAGCACGTTTTTGGGATGGTGAAGATTTAAGTGCCTTTAATACCCTTTATACTGTTTTGGTTAACGTTGCTAAAATAGCTGCCCCGTTAATGCCTTTTATGAGTGAGTTTGTTTATAAAGGATTGACCGGAGGGGAATCTGTTCATTTAACTGATACACCAAATCTTGATGCAATAGAGGATAACTCTTCACTTATCTGCAAAATGGATATGGTTCGTGCTATTTCTTCCGTTGCAAAATCTATTCGCGAAGAACACAAGCTCCGCAATCGTCTACCGTTAAAATCAATGATTATTGCCGGTGATAATGCATCTTCTTTAGCCGAGTTTGTTGAATCTTTAAAAGATGAAGTCAATGTTAAGGAGATTGAGCTCAAGTCTGATATCGCAGACGTGGCAAGTCACTTCTTATATCTTAAAACACCACTGATCGGTAAGCGTTTAGGCGCTTATATGAAAGATATTATGGCAAAGTCTAAGACAAACGAGTGGAGTCAAAATAACGATGGAACACTCTCTATTGCCGGACAAACATTGTTTGCAGAGGAATACGAGCTCCGTTTAGTTATTAAAGATGGTATGAGCGGACAAGCTCTTCCTGATAACACGGCTGTTGTTATCTTAGATACTGAAATCGATGAAAATCTTGAAAAAGAAGGTATTGCCAGAGATTTTGTTCGTATGATTCAGGCGCTCCGCAAGAGTAAAAACTTTGATATCTCCGACAGAATCAAGCTTGCTTATTCTTCTGCTGACAATAAAGTTAAAACGGCTATTACCGAATATGCAGATTATATCAAAGAACAAGTTCTTGCTTTAGAGATTTCAGAAATGACTGGCATTAATGAGCCGACTATTGATGAGCTCGGCGGAGCTGAAGTCAAATTTGATGTGATTAAAGCTGCATAAATTTTGATATTATATTTTTAATTATGAAGGGGGTTTTTACCCCCTTTTATATAGTTGTTTTAGTTGTATATTTCTTTATATAAAATATTATTTTCAGGCATATTTTAGAGCATCCAGTGCGCCCTGTAAAATATATGCTGCCGCAGATGCATCCAAAACTTTTGCTCTTTTTTTGCGTGATAAATCAACTTCTTTAATTAAAAAACTTTCTACCGCAGACGATGATAATCTCTCGTCCCATAGCAGTAATGGTAAATTGAATCTGCCTTCCAATACTTCTGCGAATCGATGAACTTCTGCCGTAATCTCTCCTTCTAACCCATTCATTTGTAGAGGTAAGCCCATCACTATCGCGCCTATTTCTTTTTTATCGATAATCGTTTTAAGTTCTAACAAATCCCTTTCTAAATCTTTACGATATAATATTTGGTATGATGTTGCGATTGTACAAGATAAATCCGATACGGCAAGCCCCATACGTTTCGAACCGTAATCTATACCAAGAATTGCCTTTTTTATAGGAATAGCCTGTTTAAACTCTTTAATATCCATATTGATTGCTCCTTGGGTTTTGTTTAACATATATTTTTTTTGATGTAAACAAATGATTTGTTAGGAGAAATTAAAGATATTTAATCTATGATTTTGGTAGTATAATTTAAAACGGCGAAAGAAAATGTTTAAGAGACTTTTATTTATTTTATTTTTAGCTAATTTTGTCATTTCTCCAGCATGGGCAGTAAAGAGTGTCCAACAGCAACGTAAAGAATGGAATACATGGCTTTCCGAATTAAAAAAAGAAATGCGTGCTAAGGGAATCTCACAAAAAACTATCAATCGTGCTTATAAAAATGATTATTTTCATGAAATCAAGCCGACTGTTTTAAAACAAGATAAAAGACAAGTTGAATTTGTTCTGACTTCAGATGTTTATATTAATAAGTTGGTTAATAAAGATAAAGTTTCTAAAGCCAGACAGCATTATACAGAGCTTAGCAAAAAATATAAAAAGCTTAGCCAAAGCACTGGTGTCCCGCTCAATTATTTGGTTGCTTTTTGGGGGGTAGAAACGCATTTCGGTTATAACAAAGGCAAACATCATCTAATAGACGGGCTGACAAATTTGAGTTATAAAAATCGTCGGGCGAAATTTTTTAAACAAGAACTTTTTAATGTTCTAAAAATTATGGATAAATATGATTTAAGCGGTGAAAAAATAAAAGGTTCTTGGGCAGGAGCCATGGGGCATTTTCAATTTATGCCTTCTACATATAATGCTTATGCTGTAGATTATGATGGCGATGGTGTTGCCGATATTTGGGATAACTTTGGTGATGCGATTGCTTCTGCCGCTAATTACTTATCTAAACTCGGTTGGAAAGCTGACGAACCGTGGGGACAAGAAGTTCAGTTACCCAAAGATTTTGATTATAACTTGATAGGTTTAAAAAAGTATAAAACTGTTAGTGAATGGAAAAAAATTGGTATCAAAGCCGTTAATGGTAAAGCACTTAGTCTGCCAAATGGTGCAGCTGCCGGGATTATTCTTCCCGACGGTCATCGCGGCAGAGCTTATATTACTCTTAGCAATTTTCGCCGCATTATGATATGGAATCGTTCAATTAACTATGCTCTTGCTATTGTCAAATTAGCTGAATATACCAAAAATAATACTACATTTTCTCCTCTTGTAGAAAAGACAACTCATAAATTAACCAGCGATGATATTTTAAAAGTTCAACGTTATGCCAATCAAACAATTAAAGCCGGTTTGATCGAAGATGGCCGTTATGGATCTAAAACAGCTGCTGCGGTTAAAAAATTGCAAAAAAGATGGGGACTACCGCAAGATGGTGTACCTGATTATACGTTGCTTAACAAAATCAAAGGACCTAAAGCAAGAGTTCACATGGTTCCACCACCACAGCCTAAAAAACCACACCACACCTAAAATTCAAACGATTTTTTGTATGATTAATGGTCTGTTTTGGGGTTTCTCTTGTTTTATAACAATTGCTTCCTTAATCTGCGCAGCAACTGATTTTATAATTTCTTTATCTTCAGCGTGTACATAGCATAAAGGTGTTTTTCTATCAATTTTATCGCCTATTTGGCAAAAATCCGTAAATCCTGTGGTATAATTAATTTGTTGCTCAGGTATCGTTCTGCCACCACCCAGCATAATTACGCCTAAACCTACTTTTCTTGTATCAATTTCTGCAATGTACCCTTCTTTATTGCTGTATATCGGCTCTGTATATGCAGCTTTAGGCCCTTTCTCCATAAAGTTTTCAATAATTTTATTATCTGCCCCAAGGCTGGTAGCCATTTGTACAAATTTTTCATAGGCTTTGCCAGAACTGATACTCGAACGTAATTCTTTCTCTGCTTCTGTTATTGTCCTTGATATACCGCTATTTATGAGCAGCTCTGCGCAGAGTGCAATTGTTATTTTATCTAATCTGCCATCAGCTTTTTTGCCTTGCAGATAAGCTAAAGCCTCTCTTACTTCTAAGGCATTACCCACCGTTGTTCCTAAAACACTATTCATATCCGTCAGCAATGCCGTTGTTTTGGTTTTGGCTCCATTGGCCACGTTTGTAATAGATTGAGCTAGAGCTATCGCTCTTTTGGTATTTTCCATAAAAGCACCATTCCCGCATTTAACATCCATTACTAAATATTGTAATCCAGCCGCTAATTTTTTAGAAAGAATTGAGGCTGTAATCAGAGGTATTGATTCAACTGTTGCACAGACATCTCTTATAGCATATAATTTCTTATCGGCCGGTGCCAAATCTGCTGTCTGTCCTATAATGGCACAACCGATATTTTTTACTGTTCGCTTAAATTTTTGAATATCTACATTTGTTTGGTATCCTGCAATCGCGTCTAATTTATCCAATGTACCTCCGGTGTGTCCCAGACCTCTGCCGGCAATCATCGGAACATATGCACCACATGCCGCCAACATCGGAGCTAGCATAAGGCTTACCTTATCTCCTACACCACCAGTAGAGTGTTTATCAACAATCGGGCCATTATCTATTTCCGACCATGAGATTATTTTACCGGAATCACGCATAGCCAATGTTAATGCTAATATTTCCTCATCTGTTATTCCATTTAAAAATACGGCCATAGAAAAAGCCGCTGCTTGAACATCAGCTATTGTTCCATCGCTTATTCCTTTAATAAAAAATTTGATTTCTTGTTGGTTTAGCTTCTCATGATTGCGCGTTTTTCTGATTATCTCTTGCGGAAGCATCTTATCCCTCCTCTTCGATAAAAGCTGTTAACAACCTGATTAATTGTTCGGAAGCTTTATTTGCTTCTCTTAATGTTTCGGCGTGTGAGGGCGGATTTTCAACTAATCCGGCACCATAATTTGTAATGACAGATATACCTAAAACATCTATTGAACAATGCCTGGCTACAATCGCTTCCGGAACAGTTGAAGAACCTATAGCGTCGGCACCTAATTTTGCAAACATTCTCACTTCTGCCGCTGTTTCAAAATTAGGACCAAGAACCATCAAATAGACACCTTCATAAATCTTTATCCTTTCGCGTTTTGCTATTTTTTTCATTTTTTCTAAAAGATGCGGCGCATATGCATCATTCATTGCAGGAAAACGAGGACCATAGCTATCATCATTTTTTCCGACCAATGGATTTCTCCCGCTAAAATTTATATGATCATTTATAAGCATCAGGCTCCCAGGTGCTATTTTTTTATTCAGCGAACCGGCAGCATTAGTTATTATTAACCGTTTAATACCTAAATCTTTTAGTGAATGAATTGCTTCTGCGATATATTGCGGATTATATCCTTCATATAAATGTACTCTGCCGTTTACAAACAGAACTTCCTTGCCTGCTACTTTTCCATAAATCAATTCCCCCTTATGCCCCTCCACCGAGCTATCCGGAAAATGTGTCATATCACTATAACGAAGTACTGCTTTATTCTCAACAATATTAATCAGGCTGTCTAATCCTGAACCTAGAATGATAGCTGTTTTCGGAGCCTGCATACCCAAACGTTTTTTTATAAATTGCGCAATATCCTTTGTTTCCATCAAATGCTCTCCTTAAATCCATATGGTAGTAAATCATCAAGCGTGTGTATCTCTCTGATTTGTTCCATATCTGCCAAATAAATCTTAGTCTCTTTCTTTGCAAATTCCGCTATACGTTGCAGGCATGCTCCACAAGGATAAACCAAATTTTTTCCATCTGCCACAATTAAAATAGCAATAATTTCTTTATCACCTCCAGCAATCATTGCCGCAATTGCTCCAGCTTCTGCACATGTTCCGCATGGAAAAGATACATTTTCCACGTTACATCCCGTATATATTTTTTTACTTTTTGCGTATATTGCTGCACCCACTTTATATTTTGAGTACGGTGCATACGCATTTACTTGTGTATTTTTTGCCTGATTAAAAAGCATTTCAGCTATTTTCATAAATTTCTCCTCATCTTTTTCAAATTTCTTAAAAAAATTTCTTTTATTATCGTTTCGTTAATTTTTTATAATATACAATGATAAAAAAATTTAGCAAAGCTTATTTTTTATTTAGGAGAAAAACGTGCTTAAAAAAATTATCATCGGATTTCTTTGTTTGATTTTCCTCGCTGTTGTCGGTTTAGGAATATATATCTATATGTTAGATTGGAATCAACACAAAAAGCTTGTGGAAGAACGCTTTTCGCAGATTACAGGTTTACGCGCCGTCATTGACGGAGATTTAGCGGTTGAGCTATTTCCTTCTCCTAAATTTACAGCTAACCGCGTCAAATTTCTTGCAAATACAGGCGGTGTAGAGCCTTTGGTTCAAGTTAACTCTATTTCTGCTAATGTCGATTTTATGGCTATGTTGCATCAAAAATTTATTCTCAGTTCAATGACTTTAACCGGTGCGACTGTTAATTATATTATTAACGAGAAAGGAGAAAGTAACTGGAAAAATTTTGGAATATCTGCCAATAATCGTTCCGGAAATGTTGAAGTATCTTTTAAAGATGTCCGCCTAAGTTCTTCTTTGTTTAATTATAAAAATCTGCAAAATGATAAGCATTTTGAAATTCCTAATATTTCCGGTTTTGTCAGTGCTCCTTCATTAAAGGGTCCTTATAATTTGAATATACAATTTATTCATAATGAAAGCGAAATAAAAATTGGAGGTACTGTTGTTAAAAACAATGACATTATTCTTGACCTTATCGCAGAAAATGCTGCAACAGCAAGTAAATTAGCACTTAAAGGATCTCTTTCTAACGGAGCCAAAGGAAATCTCAGCCTCAGTACAGCTAATTTAACTGCGCTTTCTACTATTATTTTCGGTTCTGAGATCATCCCGACACATTATAATGATTCCTTCTATCTATCATTCCAATATGATCGTAATCCTGATGCGATAAAATTAGATAATTTTAATGTTGCCTATGGAAATAGTACAAAAGGTAATGGAACAACTCTTTTAGACTTTTCTAAGGAAAAACCGCGTTTTGTTACTGCCATGAACATGTCTACCATTAATTTAGATATTTTAGAAAATATATGCGCTGACATCATTTCTTCTATCAATAAAAAATCATCTGATTTTTCTTCAATTTTAGCCGGTTACAGTGCTAATATTAATATAAAATCCGATCGAGGCTTATATAAAAATGCTGAAATACAAAATATTAATTTAGCTTTGGGATTAGAAAATAATATCCTTTCTTTTCATAAGTTCAATGCTGTTTTACCCGGTAATACCTCAGTTAAGGTTACAGGGCAAGTTGATTTTAGCAATGTTTTTGATTATTCTTTCAACAATGTCTTGGAAACAGATGATTTGCGCACATTTGCCTCTGTTTTTGGTCTTGATCTTAGCAAGTTGGCAACAGAGGAAAATAAAAAAACAATTTTTAAAAAAGCAAATACTTCCTTTGTCTTATCTGGTAATTTGCAAAATTTGAAACTGAATATAGCCCAGGCTTTTATTGATGCGGTTGAGCTTCGTGGTAATATGGGATTTATTTTTGATAAAGATAAAACGTTTGTTATCGCAGATATAAATTCTTCACAAATTCTTTTTGATAAGTATATGGAACCATTACCTGCTGCTATGGAAAGAGCTTCACTAGAAGAAAAAATTGTCCATCAATTAAATCTTATTCCGCTTAAACATGATCTTGATATTGATGCGCATATTCTTATATCCTCAGCTGTATATAATAGTGTTCCGTTACAAAAGGTATCTTTAGAGGCTAAATTATCCGCTGATAAATTAAATATTAAAGACTTATCTGTCGAAAATATTGCCGGGGCGGCACTTCAAATGCAATTAGAAGCACAGAATATTTATGTTTCACCTTACTTTAAAGAACTATCTTATAATGTTAAAACAAATAATTTTCCGGCTTTTGCTTCTGCTTTAGGTATTACTTTAGGTAAACAAAAACTTTTCCAAAGAAAGTTATTTGCTTCTCAAGGAGCTCTCAGCGGTTCAATTAAGGATTTTAATCTTAGCTCGGTGCAGAAATTTGGCGATATGGAATTTGCTTACACCGGCACTGTCACAAAAAATAAAGATCAAACAGTTATAGATGGTGATTTAGAATTAAAAGCAAATAATTTTACTAATATGATTGCCGCGCTCAACCTTGATTATGTGCCGGATATTCCTGTTACGTCTTTCTCTCTATCCGGAAAAGTCAGCGGTTCGACTAATGATTTTACCCTGGATGATCTTACAGCTTATTTAGGAGCTAACAATATTCGCGGTTCTCTACGTTTTAGCAATTCTTTAGAAAAACCAACCCTTACTGCGAAATTGGACTTTGACAAATTTGATGCTGACAGATACTTAAATTTAAGTAAGCTGCAAATTATCACTCCTGCAGAAGAAAAAACGCATACTTTTATTGTTAAGCCTGATATCCTTGCGGATAAAATTGACTATTCTTCTTTGAAAAAGATTAATTATAATATCTCTTCTACTGCACAGCAACTCGTTTATCATAACAAAACATATACCTCGGCCGCTTTTGAAAGTAACTTAAATGATGGTTTGCTTCAGGTGTCAAAATTTAATATTAAAAATGATGAAAGCGCTATTGATTTAACCTTTATGTTAAATGTTAATAATGTTCCCGAGATTGAAGGAGATTACAATGTTCAATCTTTTCTGCTACCGACTTTAGGTGGAACGATTTATGAAATTCAGAGTGGTCGGTTAAATACAACCGGGCATTTTAAATCAATAATACCTTCGGCAAAAGATTTCTTTGAAAATCTTTCCGCAAAAGGAAATTTTGTTGTAACTTCCACAGCTATTAAGGGATGGGATTTAGATTTAATTAAATTTGAGTTAGAGCAAAGAAAAACAACTGAAGGTCTCGAGAGTAATATTCTTAATGATTTAAAGAATGGTTCAAGCCCCTTTGCTAAAATTAGCGGAGATTTTACAATCTCTAATGGTGTTCTTATCACCGATAATACATTATTAGAATCTCCGGTAGCTAATTTATCCATGAGCCTTGATCTTAACTTGAGTAATTGGTTGTTTACAGCAAACTTTGATACTATCTATCGTAACGCTTCATTTTCTGATGTCTTAAAATATACTTTTGACGGTAACTTAGCAAATCCAACTGTTAGTGCTGATTTATCAGAAAGTTTAAAACGGATTGGTGAAACAGAGTCTATGATAGAAGAAGCAAAAGAAAAACAAGCCAAAGTGCAGAAGCAAAAGCTAAGTGATAAAATTGACAATATAAATAGGCAAATTGATGCTGAATTAAAAAATGTTTCTCAAATGAATCAATATATTTCTAAGTATAAACCTCAAACCGTTCGTACGGACATTCATGATACTTACAATAACAATTTAAAAGATATTGCAGATGTTGAACAGACTTTGTCTAGAATGGCAGATACAATGAATAATAATCCTCAAGAAAAAGATTTAATGGAAATAGAAGCACAGTTAAGTACTATAAGGTCTAAATTGTCATTTATCCCTAAATCGTTGGAAGATAATTTCATCTTAGATAGTAAATATATTTTTGAAGATTTATTTGATAAAATTGCCTGGGTGTATGATGTTGCCTCACATAATGCTTCTTATTATACGAGTTTATCTGATGCCTACTTAGCTCAAATAAAATTATTACAAAATTCAGAAAATTCTCTCTCTGAAGATGTTGTTTATAGTCTTAAAGAAGGTAAGGAAATTGTTGCTGTTGACATGGAAAAAATCCGTACATTACATAGTAAAATGCGTGAAAATTATGTTAATATAGTTGAGACCAACAGTGTTTCAGAAATGAAAGAAAAAAATCAGCTGACCACTCAAGCCTTGCAGACGCTTATTGCTTATACAGAACGGATGAACAAGCAAATATTGAGTAGTCTCCGCAAGTTTAGATCTGCTTTGGATCTTTCCGCCGATGACGATGAACATTATATCATTTTTCCACCTCATGAAATAGACGCTATCGATACACAGCAACCGACAACCATGATTCCTTCTCTGAACAACAAAATAAAAAAAAACGAAACAAAGAAGAATAACTTATTACCCTTAAAAAATGTTGCTCGTAAAAAAAAAGAACAGACGGCTTTTTTGACTCTGCCGGAAATTAACAAAGGGTTATCAGAGCTTATTCAAGAATCTAAAATTTCTCATATTATTTCAGCTGAAAATCCTATTGCCATCGAAGGTGTGTCTACCAACATATCTTCTGTAGTACAAGACCTATCTCTTGATACTCAGGAAAAAATAATTGTTGCTGATGCGAATACTCATAAAGAATCATCTATATCTGTTTCAAATGAACAACCGCAGGATTTTACTTTACTAAAGCAAGCTCAAGAAACCATTCACACTATTTTAACTGGTCCTTCTGCAGTCAAATCGTCTTCTATTCTTGCTTTTGAGCCTTTATTTACTGATTTTCCAGCCGAAAAGAAAGCTTTTACCGCAAATACACTTATTTCATCATCTAAAAATAATACAGATGGGGATACGCATGATTTAAATTTAAAATCGGGGTTTAAGAAAAGTATTAGAGGACTTAAAGCCGTTGTTAACCAACAGGGGAATGATTTTAATTCTTCCTTTTCCATAGAACCGGAAGTCGCACTTAATTTTGATAATTCACCTTATTTAAGTACACTTCTATTTGAACAACGCGACCAACCGATAAATATTAAATCTGATAGTACACTTATTACTGATCATATAACTAAACGCCCCATATCTTTTAGCGGAAACATCGGTAAAAGCATGTTGCGCTATCACACAACAGATATTCCTCAATATATTTATCCTATCGAAAAATATCTCTTTGTTTCCAGTGATACCTTTCTTCCTTTCAGTGGATACATCGCCAAAAATATGTCTCTTAGTGTGAAATAGTTTATCTTTATGATTGCATAAACTTCTTCTTTATTTATAATGGTTGTTGTTTGCAAGGAGTTTCATTATGTTTATAAGACCAGAAGTAGTCGTTTTACCTGTTGCCGGTTTATCAACTCGCAATCTGCCTGCCACAAAAGCCATGCACAAAGGTTTTTTATGTCTTAATAGTATACCTATTATTCAATATGCCGTCGATGCCTGTACTGAAGCCGGTGTCAAAGAAATTATATTCGTATATAGTGATGAGAACAATAAAATGATGTATGAACGTTATTTCTCGCCAAATCCATCTCTAGAACAAACATTATTATCTCCTGATAAACTTGAGCTACAAGAAGCTTTAAAAAGAACGGTACCCAACAATATTAAATTTTCTTTTGCTTGTCAAAAACAGCCTAAAGGCAATGGTCATGCTGTCTTGTGTGCCAAAGATTTAATCGGTACCCGTGATTTTATGGTTATGTGGGTTGATGATGTGTATGTATGTCCTAAAAAAGGTATCTTATCGCAACTTTTAGAAGTCTATGAGAACTACGGCGGCATTGTTGAAAATGTCATACAATTTCCGCGCGAGCAAATATCCCGTTATGGGGTTCTTAACAATGTTTCTCTAAAAGGAAATATTGTTTCAGCCGACGGTGTTATTGAAAAACCTAAATTAGAAGAAATTAATTCTGATTTTGCCAGTATGGGACCTTATATCATACCTAATATGGTTTTAGATTTACTTCCACTGGTTACCAAAGGTAATAATGGCGAAATTAACCTAACCGATGCACTTAATTTAGCCATTCAACGTGGCATTCCTTTTCATGGTGTTTTGACAACATCAGAAAGGTATGATTGCGGGACTAATGAAGAATTGGCTAAATCAAACATCAGGTTGTCCATACAGACAAATAAAACTCTTTATGATGAGGCTCTGCAGACAATCCGTACTCTTAACAACGATCTTTAGAATATCTTATTTTGGTTCAATTGCAATATACGAATAATTGAAAATAATGTATCTATTTGGGTAAACGTTTTTTCTATTGCTTTTTCGTTTAATAATGAACGAAAAAAGTTTGTGCACTCAAACTGGTTCTTTTTTGTTCTTATATTTATTAACACTTGCTCGGCAAAGAAGCTGAAACTAATCTGTGCAAAATTTCTTTTCAGTTTCAGCATTTCCTCAATCATAGCAGTAGTTAAAATATATCTTGCCTCAATTTGGTCATCGCCGTAGACCTCAAAGGCTTTTTCAAAAAGAGGATCTTCTAGACGTACATGCTCAAGACCTTTATAATGAATAAATCTATTACGCAGTCCTTTATCTTCAACAACTATCGTTTGCCCGATAAATTTTTTATTCATCTGTACCGAAAAAAATATTCCGTATGTCTTTTTCGTTTCTATTACATTGCTTTGTTCTGCTGTTTTTTTCTGTGTACATCTCTGCGTGATATATTCGATTATACTTACTTTTACATTATTGTATTTACCATAAAAAGCATCATCACTCCGAATTGATTCGTCTGTTTTAACTGTTTTTGACTGCTCTAAGATAGTAAAAGGGAGTTGCGGACGATACTGGTATGAGAAATCTCCAAAAAAATTAATCAACAAAGGCAATATACTTTCTTTGCTGCGTTGATAATATAAAAACAGAGGAAAACACAAACATAAAACCAGTAAACAAATAACCAATCCCCAACTGTTTAGAGCAGATACCAGTTCTCCATTAAAATTAACAAATAATGCCATTATCCATATTAGCGTTAAAAGGCATATTACAAAAAATATGCCAAGATACTTCAGGCGTTTTTTTTCCCATATTTCCAATTGAGGCTTAATTTTTTCTTGGTAATACCGAGTAAATTCTTCTTTTTTCTTTTGGTTTAGTGAGTTTTCTTCCATTCTGCATTTTCCTTTGAGGATTTTTAAACCTTTTACGTTTATAGTATCTTTAATATCTTAAATATTTGCTAAATGAGGAATTAATGATTAATATTTTATGGGTAGGATTTTTTTTAATTTCCGCAATCACTGCTTTTTATCATCTTATATTTTTACAAGATGTTTCAATCATCAATAAAATTATTGAATCTATTTTCCAAAATGCTCAAGCAGCCGTAGACATTTCTCTGGGTCTTATCGGTATTTTGAGTTTTTGGTTAGGTGTCCTTAAACTGATTGAGACTTCCGGTCTTGCAACACTTATTTCTCATAAACTCTCGCCTCTCTTTCAAATTATTATGAAAGATATACCCGCAAACAGTCCGGCTATTTCCTCTGTTGTTTTAAATATGACTGCCAATTTTTTGGGGCTTGATAATGCTGCTACCCCTATGGGTATTAAAGCTATGGAACAATTGCAAACGCATAATAAGCAAAAAGATACAGCCAGCGATGCGCAAATTCTTTTTATGATTCTTAATGCTTCTTCGGTTACTTTAATACCTATTACGATTTTTATGTATCGTTCGCAGCTTGGTGCTTCTCATCCGACAGATGTTTTTGTGCCAATCTTATTGGCTACTTCTGTATCTACTTTAGTCGGATTCTTCTGTGTTGCCTTAAAACAGCATATTAATTTACGGAATCCGCTTCTGATTAAGTTTTTTTCCTGCTTTTTATTGATCATTTTATCTTTGTCTTTCGGTTTTTATATGTTGGAACCTGAAAAAAGATTAGCCGTATCATCTACCCTCGGTAACAGCTTATTATTTATTCTTATTTGCAGTATTTTTGTCCTTTGCCTTAAACAAAAAGTAGCTTGCTATGAAGTATTTGTCGAAGGAGCTAAGGAAGGTTTTACTGTTGCTATACGCATTTTACCTTATTTACTGGCAATGTTAGTCGCTATCGGCGTATTTCGTGCTTCCGGCGTTTTAGATTTCATCACTGACGGCTGTAAAACTATTTTTAATTACCTGCATATAGATTCGCGTTTTACCGATGCCTTACCGACAGCATTTATGAAACCATTTTCCGGTAGCGGAGCTCGAGCAATGATGCTGGAAACAATGAATAATTTCGGGGCAGACAGTTTTGCAGCTTTTACTTCATCAGTTATTCAGGGGTCGACTGAAACCACTTTTTATGTTCTAACAGTTTATTTTGGCGCTATTAATATTTCTAAAACAAGATATGCGCTAAAATATGCTCTTTTCTCAGATTTAGCCGGCATTATTGCTGCTATTTTATTCGCATATCTATTTTACGCAAATTAAGGAGTTTTCATGAAATTACTTGTACAAAGAGTTTTACAGGCATCGGTTGAAGTTGACCATAAAATTGTCGGACAAATTAAACAAGGACTCCTTGTTTTTTTAGGAATCGAAAAAGGTGATACTAATGAGCAAGCTGACTTTCTTGCTCATAAATTGGTCAATTTGCGTATTTTTGAAGATGAGCAAGCGAAAATGAATCTATCAGTACAAGATATACATGGAGAGCTTTTGGTTATCTCCCAATTTACTTTGGCTGCAGATACATCCCGAGGTAATCGCCCAGGATTTGAGCATGCAGAAAATCCTGCTCAGGCTGAAACTATGTATTATTATTTTCTTGATAAACTTAAGCAGTCAGGAATTACACCACAAACCGGTATTTTTCAGGCAGATATGAAGGTCAATCTTATTAATGATGGACCGGCCACTTTCCTTTTATCTAAATAATTCAGCCTTGATTTAACTGGTTATTTTTGATTTTTCGTATTAGTGAGCTAAGTGCTTCTTGCAATAACCTTTTAAGCAATTGCTGAGATATTTTCTGAACATCTTGCTCTTTTTTAATTATAATGTATCTGTTTTTTTCAACTGATGCTATTTTTATACCGCCTCTTACCCTAAGTTCAACACTCACCGACATATTGTAGCGAAAATTATCTTCATTTAATGGTGCTGTTTGTGATTGTAACAGTTTAGGAATAAGTTCATAATCAGCTAATTCTTCATCTTCTGTAACAACTATACTTGGTTCTGAAGTTAAATATTCTGTTATATAGGGTGTATAAGCTGCTGATTGTGTATGATTAAAATATTCTATATTTTTGATGTAAATCAATGGAATTATTTGCTCTGCACTATTTTGAGCATACTCTATACTTTTTTCAGACAATAAAAAACTGCCTGCCTTTGACACCTGTAACAAAAGAAAAAGTGCAACAAAGACAGACAGTCTCTTAAGATTTATCACCATAAAGGATTATTCCTGTACTTGTCTGATAACCTCTACCCATTCATTAACTTTTCTTCCGCTTCTATCCAATAAAGATAATCTATATTGCAAAGCAGGAGCGGCATTATTGGCGACATACCAATCCGTAGCCGAGTCGATGATATAATCTGCATTGTTCGGTGTGTTTACCAAATTCAAAACTCTTGAACCATCAATAATGTCTTTTGTTGCAGTCTTTAAGCGGTGGCTGCCGTATGGTAAATCGGAACTCAATATCTTTGTATCATTCAAATATGCTGTTTTAGCACCACCATTGGTATAGGCAGCCATGTCTTGCAACATGCGATTCGTTGCTCTGGTTGCAACAACATTATATGCTTCCGGAGAATATTTAGCTGCGATTGTTGCGTCTACTCTCGGAGCGGAGGCACGCATATCAACAACTTCCTGGCGATATGGATCATAGTTACTCTGTACCGGAGCAGAAACTGTCACTGGTTGTCCATACCCTGAATAATCAACCGGTGTATTCGTGTAATTGACCTCTGTCGGCAAAACTTCTTCATGTGTGGTTACAACCGGCTCACAAATAGGCTTTCCGCAAGGTTCTTCCATCGTTGTGGTTGTAGTAATAATTTTTTTCGTTGTTGTTATTTTCGGTTGTGGTGCAGGCATCACAACAGGTTGCACCGGCTGTACCATGCATGGACACGGCTGATAGCAAACAGGTTGATAGCAAACCGGCTGTACAGCACAAGGACATGCAGGTTGCGGTGCTGCTACCGGTTCCGGAGCAGGAGCCGGTTCAACAACTTCTTCTTCATAAACGGGTTCTTCATAGGTTGTTACATCTACATCTTCCCATTGATTATCACTGCAGGAGCAGGCTGCTAAAACACTGCAGGCTATTACACTTAAAACTTTTTTCATAGGGCTTCTCCTAAATAAAATTATTTATTGTTATCTACTTTTTAGTACTAAAGCAATTAAAAAATCCTTAAGTTTTTAATTTACTTTTGATTTTTTTTATGGTATGTGGATATCTTGATCGGAGGCGTAATGGTTATTACATTTTCTGCAATTCTCTTTACTCTATTTTTTGTGTTTAAAGGCTTGCAAAAGAATATTTTTTTCATTTTTTTCAGTGTTGCAATGATTTTTTTAGCCTACTGGTTTGAAAATCACTATCAGTGGAAAATAAATCCTTTCAGTCAATCCGCTTTTTTACTTTTCTTGTTATTTCACCTCCCTTTGATTAATTTATTTACATTTATTGCATATGGGCGAGATAAAATGTTAGCAAAGCATGGGCAATGGCGTATTCCTGAGTTTCATCTGCATACCCTAGAGTTTCTTGGCGGAACAATAGGTGCTATCATCGGGCAAAAAGTTTTTCATCATAAAAATAAGAAAAGGAGCTACATGGCAACTTTTTTTGCCACTGTTTTTATCCAACTATGCCTGATTTTATTTATTTTATATCGCCTAAAATTTATATAATATCACATAATCATTGCTTCGGCATATAGCGCTTGTGCCGGAGATATATTTTGTTTCATAACCGCATTAAATATAGGATATACTCGTTCGCACTCCATAATGGCGAGTTCTATGATTTTACTGATTTTATTCATAAAGAGCTCTTCATTATCTTGTAAAATCATTGAATGCTTAAAAATAGGCATTTTTTGCTCACTCCAATATGAGAAATGCCCTAACCACAAATTTTCATTGAGCAAAGCCAGTAATTCGAACATTTTGCCACGATCAACCGCTATTGTTTCTATATTTAAAAGACATGAAATGTGGAGACAGCGCATATGTTCTTCAAAAGCAAAAAAGATTAGCATGTTATCCCATTTTCCCAAAACTTCCGCAACAAGTTCGTTCTCTTTGCGCCGATCACATGAAACCTGATCTCTTGAAAACAAGTATTCTATTGTATCTAAAGGATTATATAATTCTTGTTGTGGAATTGCGTTCATTTTTCTGCCTTTGCTATTTTTATTTATGTTTTAACTGTTCTCGCATTAAAAACAATCTCTATATGCACTTTTCCACTTTTTTAACTAAAAAGTAACTTTTTTCTAAAAAATAATTATTATTTTTCAATATGTTAATAAAACATAACGTTTTTTTATTTTTTTTGTGTGGATTAAATTTTTTTATTAGGCTAAGTTTAGGTCATGTTTTTTCACTTGTTTACGAGAGATTATCTCATGTATATTGATTTCCCTAATATATCCCCTATTGCCTTTTCTATTGGAGCTTTAACCATTCGCTGGTATGCTTTGGCTTATCTCTTCGGCATTCTTTTTGCCTGGTGGCTTACCAAGCTCAATATAAAAAAATATAACCTAGCAATTACTTCTGCACAATTAGATGATTTGGTCTTTTATACAACTTTGGGGATTCTTTTGGGTGGAAGGTTGGGCTATATTCTTTTCTACGGTAGTGCTTATTTTTTCCATCATCCGGTAGAAATCTTTGCCGTTTGGCATGGCGGTATGTCTTTTCATGGGGGTATACTTGGCGTTATTCTCGGTTTATATTTCTTTTCAATTAAACAAAAAATTCCTTTTTTAAAAATTACGGATATTGTCGCTTTATATGTTCCAATCGGAATTTTTCTCGGTCGAATTGCTAATTTTATTAATGGGGAATTATGGGGACGCGTTACAGATGTTCCTTGGGCTGTTAAGTTTCCAAACGGTGGCTACCTTCCACGCCATCCTTCGCAAATATATGAGGCTTTTAGTGAAGGTATTTTGATGTTGCTTATTTTAAATTTTCTTTGGCGAAAAGCTTTTATCCGTGAGCATAGCGGCATTATTTCTGCCTGTTTTTTAATTGTATATGCAGTCTCCAGAATGTGCATGGAGTTTTTCAGAGAGCCTGATCAACAAATCGGTTTCTTGTTCAGGAATGTCACTTTAGGGCAGCTTTTATCCGTTCCCTTTTTATTACTCGGACTATTTATCTTACACCGCAGTATACATAAAAAACTATCTTAAGCTTTTATTGTAATATTGCGCGTAAATTTACATGCTTTTTGCAAATTTTCTTCAGCGCGTATTAAGACGTCTGTTGCGTCAGCATCACTGCGTTTTTTCTCGCTTATGCATTGTGTTACTGTTAGTTGCAGGTGATTATTTTCATTAAAAATAAATATGGATTTGGCTAACAGACGCCGAATTTCTTCAGCTATTTCAAAACTTTCAGCGGCATTGGTATTCATAAAAGCCAAAATCAAAGCATCAGGTCTATAATTATAAATTAATAGCCCAGGTTTTGCTTTATGTATACGACGTAAAAACATTTTCTTTAATATTAAGGCCTTATGCTCGCCAAATCTTTTTATCAAGCGGTTATACTCATCTATATACATTAAGGCAATACTATATTTTAGCGGATATTTCTTCTCTGCATCCTTAATAAAAGCCTTTAGATTAGGTACATCTAACTGTTCATCTCTTAATTGAATATAATATGTGTAATATATGGTAGAAAAAAGCTCTATTATTGTCGCTGCTAAAAAGAACAAGCTGAATGCAAACAAATTATCTGAAAAATATATTCCAATAAATATTGAAACAGTTGAAAATAATACAGATGCATTGAGAATCCTGCCTTTTGTTATCTGTTTGATTGCTAAAATCAAAATACAAAATAAAGAAAGGAAAAATGCCGGATAATTTAGCATTCCGATATGATTATAAAAATAGTACGAATCGGCATCTATACTTTGGTTCTGCAATTTTTCGATTAAAGCTGTCTCCAGAAAAAGAAAAATATAGAAAAAACTCCAATATTTCCCATACTTATTTTTCGTAAAAATAAAGTGTGCTAAAAGCAGATTAGGAAGCAAAAGCATGCACCATATATTGTAACTTGCAGAAAACATATAGTCTTCGCCATAATTATATCGGCAACTGTTAATAATCAAATAGCTTATATATATAATTGATACGGAGAGAACCTGGCTTGGTATTTTAAAAAAGAAAGAGGTCAGTAATGTCGCCAAAGCTGTCAACATAAACCCAATATGCAAAGAGTGATATGTTTCTTCCGTAAATTCCGTAATTGAGAAAAAATATACTAAAAATGCTCCCAAAATGATTAACGGCAAGATTGCATTCTTACTAAATAAAAACACCTTATCCAGTTCAAAACCAAATCGCACCTTAAAATACTCCGTTAAATAATTTATTTTGTGGTATTCTAAAGCAGAATAGTTAAATTTTATTTACACATTTTAATATAGAGCTATCCCCATACGAATAAAACCTGTATTTTTCTTTAATTGCATGCTTATAAGCTTCTTTCATTCTTTCTGTTCCGGCAATGGCACATATGAGCATAAATAAAGTTGATTTTGGTAAATGAAAATTTGTAATAATGTAATCAATCATTTTAAATTTATAACCCGGGGTGATAAAAATTGAGGTTTCCCCGTTAAAAGGATGTAGTATACCTTTATCATCAGCAGCACTTTCCAAAAGCCTAACAGACGTTGTACCGACGGCAATAATTCTTCTGCCTTCTTTTTTGGCTTTATTGATAATTTCGCAGGCCTCCGGTGTAATAATTCCGTATTCGGCGTGCATTTTATGATCTTTTGTATCATCTGTTTTAACCGGTAAAAAAGTCCCTGCCCCAACATGTAGGGTTAAAAATACTTTTGTTATACCTTTTTCATCAAGTCGGTACAAAACGTCATCGGTAAAATGCAGTCCTGCAGTCGGTGCAGCTACTGCTCCTTCATATTTGGCATATATGGTTTGGTAATTCTCTTTATCATTGTATTTATTCCATATACCTGTTGTCGGTTTATCTCTCTTAATGTATGGCGGTAACGGCATCAAACCATATTTTTCCAGCATTTTTCCCAAAGCATCTACTTCACACAAAAATTCCAATAAGACACCGTCTTCAGCATTTTTTTGCAATACTTTTGCTCTAAAATCAGTGTTTTCGGCAGCAATTTCTTCGGTATAAAAATTAACAATATCTCCTATCTTCAATCTTTTAGAGTTTTTTATAAAAGCCCACCAGGTTTTACCTGTATCCGGATGATATAATGTTACTTCTACTTCTGCATCTCCTTTTTTGCCATATAAACGTGCCGGAATAACTTTGGTATTATTAAAGACCAAAATATCCCCTTTTTGTAAAATGTCAGGCAAATCATAAAAATGACGATCTTTTATCGTATTTTCTTCTGTTAAATCAAGTAATCTTGAGTGATCTCGCGGAGTCGCAGGCTCTTTAGCAATTAACTCTTTATCCATTTCAAAATCAAATAAATCTACACGCATTCAATACCTCATTTGTTTTTATTTTTCGTTTTTATACTTCTCTAATCTCAATTTCGCAACATTTTTTCTGTTTTCGCGCAATATTTGACAATTTTTTTAAAAAATATTTAAAATTGACAAAAAAAGTTGTTGAAATTATGTTTTTTTTAGTATATACTGCCTTTAAATTCAAGTTGTTTTAGGAGAAGTAAGGTGTCAAAAAAAACACGTCCATTTAAGTCTAATAGCAAGTCTATGAACTTGTTTGATTTGAGAAAAGCTCGTCGCGCTAATGCCGTTAATGAAGCTCATCGTATTGTTTCTGCATACGGCGAAAATATTAGTCCGAGTGATCTTTCGCATATAGAAACTCAGTTATCTAAGATTGCTAATCTTGATAGTTCTTTTATTTCCTCGATGTTAGAGAAATTAAAGGACAAATTTAACCAATCTTGTGTCGTCATGAATGATGATGGTCACACGGTTGATTATGTTGCTCAAAATGAAGCTGCACAGGCTACTGCATGCACGGCACTTAATAATGCCTATGCAGAAAATTTAGCTGGTACCAAAAATCATCAGCTTACGCGCTCTTGGTTTTTCCATTCCGTTAAAAAGTCTTGGAGAAAAGTTGTTGGAGATTTAAAGTCAGAAGGAAAATCTTTCTTTTCAAATGTGAATGATTTTGCGCAGAAAGTGCCTGTTCGTGGTGCTTCTATTATAACAAAATATCGTGCAAGCGTTGTTAATGTTGAAAAATCGATTAGATCTATTTTCCATAGAGCTCCAACAGCCAGGGTTAAAATTTTAAGTAATAAATGCACTAGACGCCTTCAAGTAGCCGCAACTGTTTCTTTTGCCGCTTTATTAATGGCTTGTTCTAATGGCAATAAGCAATCTCCTGTAGAACAGCCTTCTGCTAGAGATACTTTCAAACTTCCTAATGGTGTTTTTAGTTCTTCTGATGTTGTTGATGGTAGTACTAACAGCGCAAATGTGTCTAAGCAAACTTATGTAGTTCCGGTGGATAGCACTCGTGTACATCCTAAGGATTTGGAAAGTACTATAAATTTCCTTAATAACACCTTCAAAAATAAACAGATTAATGGAAAAGACGTTAGTGGTTATGAATATGCTACTTATTGTTTAACAAATGAAATTATGGAAAAACATTTCCCTAACAGAACCCGTGATGAAGTTCTTAATGAATACAGATACGTTCGTTCTTTTTACCCAAATGCAACTGAAGCTGAAAGACTTAACGTTTCTGCAGAGCGTGTTAAGGCAGCTTATGTAGCTCAGGCTTTAGATGAATTCTTCTGTGATGAAACACAATTACCTAATAATTGTAGCGATTTATTTATTTCCCTAGACAAGGGTTATAAACAAAAATACGCTATCGGTATTCAAAATCCTTGTGGTGATGCTAAAGTTTTATATACAGGTCGCCAACATGCTGCTAAAAAAGTAGCTAAAGTAAAACATCAAGCGTCTACTACGGTTCGGCAAGCTAAGGTAGAAGAAGCTGCTGTTCCTGTTGTTGAACAAGTTGCTACTGTAGAAGATTCTATTGTTGCTGAAAAACCTCAAACATCTTTCGAAGAGGCTTCTTCTTCTCTGCATGTGGATACGGCTTATGTCCAAACTGTTACTTCTGATCCTATTGTTGTTCAAGAGTTTAAATCTAATGAACGTCTGGCTTCTCCAAAGATTACTGGTGTCGCCACAGCTGAACAAGTTTTAGACTTAAAAGCCCAAAATACCAAAGTTATGGTTGAAAATCCGCAAACAGATTTCGTAGATGTAGATACAATATCTTCAACTGCTTCCGCAGGTAAAGGATTAATTCAGTCTTCTAATGTTATTGACAATCAGCAAACAGATTTCGTTGATGCAAATAAATTTGATACAGCAGATGATATTGATACGTTTGTTCCAGTTGATGAAGACACTTTAGATACTAATAAAATTCAGTACTCTTACAGTGCATCTACCAAAGTAAAAACAGATTCAATAAATGCTGCGAATTCAAGTCAAGCATCTGATTCTGTAGTCGCTGATCAAAGTGTTTATACAGACAGTGTTACAGTTAAAATTTTAGCGGATTCAGACACTATCAGTGTTGGAACACCAGGTGCTGGCTATGTTGCTGAACGCGGTGGTGTTGAAAACAGAGGCTTAAGCAAAAAAGACATTGACTATGCTCGTAAAAAATTAGGTGACGACACTTATGAGAAAATCGTTGCTGAAGCTCCGAAAGTATGGTTTGCTAAAGGTGGTATTGCTGAGGGTTTAACACCTGATCAGTTTGCTTATATTGCTGCTGTTTTAGCTGTTACAGAGCCTCATGGTGTAGCTGTTACCGCTATCATGAAATCCATCAATTGCGGAGATACAATTACATCCGAGTCTGTTGTTAAAGCTGCAGTTGATGGTGTTCATAAAAATAAGACACGCGATGGCTGGACATACAGTAAACGTATTTATGTAGACCGCGTTCATAATAATGGTTGCGATGAAAAGCTGACATTAAAACAATGGCGTACAAGAAAACAAAGACCCACTTCCGCTTCTGGACCTAAGTTTGACAGATATTTTGAACAACGTGGTGTTATTCCTCGGCAAACAGCTTTTGTAGAGGTTCCTTCTTCATTGACTATTAACTATCAATATGTACAAAATGTTCAAGTACAAGACCCTGATATTACTGCTTTCAGAAGTAATGAAGATTTGATGCAGAGAGATACTGGTGTCGCCACAGCTAAACAAGTTTTAGACTTAAAAGCTAAAAATACCAAAGTTATGGTTGAAAATGCAGCTCCAACTGTTTCTGCAAAGAAAAAAGGAAATCAAGCCAAAAAACTTGATCAAGTTAATAAGGCTTATCAAGAAGCAGCAAAAAAGAACGGCTTAAGCGGGAATCTTAGTATTGATAAGTATAGTGATGATGGTTCAGAGTTTATTGCAAACTTTTTCAAAGGCAGAAAGATTACTGCAAAAGAACTAGATGATTACCAATCAACATTACAGCAGGCTGTTACCAAAGCTCTTGCTGTTAGAAATAGACGCTCATAGATTTGATTTGCTTAAACTTGAAAAGCCTGCCTTTTACGGCAGGCTTTTTTTGTATATTAGCGTTATTTCCCCACCATTTTTAAAATTTTACTTGAAAAATCAGGAATTGGTGTTAATTTATGCTCGATTTAAAAATATATATGCCGTGCGGGGCTGCCGCACATTAAATTTAGGAAGGATAATAATATGACTATTCGCGTCGGTATTAATGGTTTTGGACGCATCGGCCGCTTGGTGTTCCGTGCTGCTCAAAAAAGAAATGATATTGAAATTGTCGGCATTAATGACTTAATTGATGTTGATTATATGGCTTATATGCTTAAATATGATACAATGCATGGCAAGTTTGACGGCACTGTTGAAGTTAAAGACGGCAAGCTCGTTGTTAACGGCAAGGCTATCCGTGTTACAGCTGAAAAGAATCCGGCTGATTTGAAGTGGAATGAAGTCGGCGCTGAATATGTTGTCGAATCGACTGGTTTATTCTTAACTAAAGAAAAAGCCCAAGGTCATATTGATGCCGGTGCTAAATATGTTGTTATGTCTGCTCCGTCAAAAGATGATACTCCGATGTTTGTTTGCGGTGTTAACACTGATGCTTATGTTAAAGGCACACAATTTGTTTCCAACGCATCTTGCACAACTAACTGCTTGGCCCCTGTTGCTAAAGTTTTACATGATGTTTTTGGCATTACCGAAGGTTTAATGACAACCGTTCACTCAACAACAGCCACACAAAAAACAGTTGATGGTCCTTCTGTAAAAGATTGGCGTGGTGGTCGTGCGGCAAGTGGTAACATTATTCCGTCATCAACCGGTGCGGCAAAAGCTGTTGGTAAAGTTATTCCGTCATTAAACGGCAAATTAACCGGTATGTCTTTCCGTGTTCCAACATTGGATGTTTCTGTAGTTGATTTAACTGTTAATTTGGCAAAGCCTGCTACTTATGATGAAATTTGTGCAGCGATGAAGAAAGCATCTGAAGGTGAATTAAAAGGTATTTTGGGTTATACTGAAGATGCTGTTGTTTCATCTGATTTCTTGGGCGATGCACATACATCTATTTTTGATGCCAAAGCAGGTATTCAATTGACCCCTACTTTTGTTAAAGTTGTAAGCTGGTATGATAATGAATGGGGATATTCTAATAAAGTATTAGACCTCATCGCTCATATGGCAAAAGTTAACGGCTAATCATTTTATCTTAATCCCCGTCTTTTGCACAAAGGCGGGGGTTCTTTATATAAGGAATATTTGAATGACAGAATATAAAACAATTAAAGATTTAGGCTCTTTATCAGGTAAAGTCGTTATGTTGCGTGCTGATTTAAATGTACCTATGGATGAAAATTTTAATGTAACCAATACCGCTCGAATTGATCGCACAGTTCCAACTATCAAGACTTTAATGAATGAAGGTGCTAAAGTTGTGGTTGTCTCTCACTTCGGGCGTCCGGAAGGAAAAGGTGATATGAAAAATTCCCTTTCCCATATTGTTAAAGACTTAGAAAGAGCCTTAGGTAAAAAAGTTGTTTTTGTTGATGATTGTATCGGAGAAAAAGTTGTTAATGCAATCAAAAACATGAACCAAGATGAAGTTTTACTGCTCGAAAATCTTCGTTTTTATAATGAAGAAAAGAAAGGCGACGAAGCTTTTGCCGCAGAATTAGTTAAACCTGTTGATTTATATGTTTCCGATGCCTTCTCAACTGCTCACCGCGCACACGCATCCATGGTTGCAGCAGCTAAATTGCGTCCGGCTGCAATGGGTTTATTAATGGCAGAAGAAGTTAATGCACTTTCAACCGGCTTAAATAATCCTGTCCGTCCGTTAATTGCCATTGTCGGCGGTTCAAAAGTTTCTACTAAATTGGATTTGCTAAATAATTTAGTTAAAAAAGTTAATAAGCTAGTTATTTCCGGCGGTATGGCTCACACCTTTATGAAGGCAAGTGGAATTGATACCATCAATGAGAGCAATTCGCTTGTGCAGATGGATATGTTGGACACAGCCAAAGAAATTATGGCAGCAGCAAAAGCAAATAACTGTGAAATTGTCTTGCCATTGGATGTAGTTGTTTCTAAGGAATTCAAGCCCATGGCTGAGCATAAAACCGTTAGTTTAGATGCTATTCCGGCAGAAGGTTGGAGCTTGCTTGATGTCGGCGAAAAGACAATTACTGCAATTAATCTTAAATTAGATGAATGCAAAACTTTGGTTTGGAACGGTCCTCTCGGTGTGTTTGAAATGAAGCCGTTCGATAATGCTACCAATAAAGTTGCTGCACATGCTGCAGAATTAACTCAAGCCGGTAAGCTAACTTCTGTTGCCGGTGGCGGTGATACTGTTTCTGCGTTAGAAAATGCCGGTGTTGCAAGTAAATTTACCTACATTTCAACTGCAGGCGGTGCTTTCTTAGAATGGATGGAAGGCAAAGAACTTCCCGGCGTTGCCGTTCTAAAGAAATAGTATACAGCTATATGTCTTTATGATTAAGAGAGGTCTTGTTACCTCTCTTTTTTGTAATATTATTTAATACTATGTTATGGTATAATTAAACTTTTTTACTTGTTATTAACGATTTAGTTTTATAGTCTTAGCATAACCGTAGGGTTATTTATATGAAACTAGATAAAGGAGTTTATCGATGAACTATAAAACTATGTTATTGGCTTCGGCCGCTGTTTTGTTTGCCTCTCAGGCAATGGCACAAGATTTAACTGGTGCTTTTTCTGTTCCGGGCAAAGGGCAGATTATGTCTGATACACGTTTAGGTCTTACTCGTGAAAAAGCAAGACATCACTGGTGGGCTGATGATGGCCTTTATGCTTCAGAAGAGTTAGAATATGGTATCACAGACCAATTCAGCGTTAATGCTGGTATTGCAAATCTTTTTGATAGAGAAGGTTGGTACAATAATGATCATAACTTCGAATATAATTTAGGTGCTAAGTATACAACTCGCCTTTGCAATGGTTTGCTTTTCCAAGCTTCAGGGCATTATACAACTTATAACCCGAAAGACTTTTATGGTCACAAAAATAGTGATGCTCGTTGGGTAAAATATCTTGGCGGTGAGTTAAAACTTGGCTACGAATTAGCTGATGGTTTAACTGCTTATGGTATTTATGGATTAGACAGCGAGATTGATAATTACAGCAGAGAGATAGATCAATCTTTATCTGCCGGCTTGCACTATTACACAGGTAAATATGCTTTGGATGCTGCTATCCGCTATGACTTCAACACCCATGATAAAAACACTCATGAATGGTGGTTAGATGCTGCAGCTGATTACTACGTTAAAGAAAACGTTGCACTTGGTGTATACGGTTCTTATTTCTTAGACGGAGATTCTTCTACTGATTACATCAAACAATCTCATGAGGTTGGCTTGCGTGTTAAAGTATTGTTCTAATATTTTAGAATATACCGTTAAAAAGAGAGTGCTTATGCACTCTCTTTTTTTTATATCAACACCTCTTTTTTTCATCATTGAAAAATATGAAAATATCTGGTACTTATATGGTTTATAGATAAGATTTTATTATAAGGGAGGATGTATATGCCTAAAAAAGCGATTATTATCGGTGCCGGCCCCGCAGGTTTGACCGCCGCTTATGAATTATTGAACCGCTCGGATGTTGTCCCTATTGTCTTAGAAGAAAATGATTTTGTCGGAGGCATCAGTGCCACACTTGATTATAAGAATAATAAAATTGATATGGGAGGGCACCGCTTTTTTACAAAATCAGATAGAGTCATGAATTGGTGGCTTTCTATTCTTCCTTTGCAAGGCAAGCCTTCTAAAGATGATATTATGCTCAATCGCGAGGTTGAACTTTCCAAATTAAAGAAAGCTCCTGATCCGCAAAAAACTGACCGCGTTATGCTCAAACGTCCGCGCCTATCCCGTATTTATTACCTTAAAACATTCTTTAGTTATCCGGTCAGCTTAAATATGAATACCATAAAGGGACTGGGTCTATGGCGTATGTTTAAAATCGGTTGTTCATATCTGAAGGCTTTAGCTTTCCCGATTAAAGAAGAGAAATCGCTACAAGACTTTATGATTAACCGTTTCGGCAAGGAATTATATCTGACGTTTTTTAAAGATTATACCGAAAAATTGTGGGGTATTGATTGTGATAAAATATCTGCTGAATGGGGTGCCCAGCGTATCAAAGGTATTTCAATCTTAAAAGTATTAAAGCAAATGGCACAAAATTTAACCGGCAAAAAACAAGGAGCTGTTGAAACCAGCTTTATTGAAAGTTTCTTTTATCCTAAATTCGGTCCCGGGCATCTTTGGCAAAATGTTGCTAATATGGTTGAAGAAAAAGGCGGTAAGATTTTGCTTAAGCAAAAAGTCTTACGTCTGATAAAACAGGATAACCGCATTGTTGCCGTTGAAGCAACAGATGAAAAAGGTAAAACTTCCGTTTATGAAGGAGATATTTTTATTTCGACTATGCCGGTTAAAGATTTGATTAGCTCAATGAATGATGTTCCGGAGAAAGTTTCATCTGTGGCTGATGGTCTAATGTATCGTGACTTCCGAGTTGTCGGTGTTTTGCTTAATAAATTAAAATTAAAAAATACGACCGCTATTAAAACTGTTAACAACATTGTTCCGGATACTTGGATTTATGTGCAAGAGCGAGAAGTCAAATTAGGGCGCATTCAAGTTTTTAATAACTGGAGCCCCTATCTTGTTGATGATTTTGAACATAAAGTTTGGATCGGTTTGGAATATTTTTGCAATGAGCAAGATAAAATCTGGACGGATGATGATAAAACCTTTATTGACTTTGCCGTTAATGAAGCAGATAAAATCGGTATTTTTGAGAAAAAAGATGTGCTTGATGCTTACACTCATAAAGTCAAAAAGGCCTATCCGGCTTATTTCGGCAGCTATGACAAATTTGATGTTGTCAAAGAATATCTTAAACAAATTGATAATCTTTATCCGGTCGGGCGTAATGGTATGCATCGTTACAATAACATGGACCACTCTACATTAGCGGCTATGAAAACTGTAGATTATATTTTAGGTAAAATTGATAACCGAGAAGATATTTGGTCAGTTAATACCGAATCGGATTATCATGAAGAAAAACAAGCAGCGTAGTCATGAATAGTATTAAGCATTTTTTTGATACACAATTAGCTAGTTTTGATGATGCAGCGTTTATTCGTATATTAAAAATTTTTACCATAGCAGCAGCATTAATCATCGCTTATGCTTTTGTTTTTTCCGGCTTTCTAATTGTTGATGAATATGAACACTTACATGCTTCTTGGTTGGTTTCTATCGGAAAACTTCCTTATAAAGATTTTTTAGAACATCATAATCCGCTTTTATGGTATTTATCTGCGCCAATTGTTCGCCTATTTTATAATCATGCAATTATTTTTTATGTCATGCGTTTTATCAGTGCATTAGCTTCAGTATTTACTTGTTTTTACATCTATAAAATAGCCTTATTTTGGGGAGATAAAAAAAATTCATGGTTGGCCATTGCATTTTATCTTAGTCATATTGTTACCATTTATCATTCTTATCAATTCCGTCCGGATAATTTTATGAACCTTTGCTTTATTGCTGGGGTTTATTATTTATTTCAAACATTAAGAACCAACAAACTTAGCTTTTTGACAATATCTTTTCTTTGTTTTACCTTTTCCTTTTTATTTTTACAAAAAATTACTTTGTTACTTCTTGTCGTAGAAGTTATTTTGCTATGGTTAATTTGGTCTAAAAAACTGAAAATAAATATGGCTATTTTGGCTTCACTCCCATCAATTTTGTTATTATCATTATTTTTAAGCTTTTTTTATGTTAAAGATTTTTTATGGGAATATTTGGAAGCGAATTATCGGCTTAATCATGCTTTATTATCATATTATGTGCGTGGTGGTTTTTGGTTTAATAATCTTATTTTCAGTGTTTTTGGTATTGTTGTTTTCTGCGCTGTTTGGTTTTATAGAAAGGAAAATACTTATTTTAAGATAACGGCACTACTTTTCGGTGCAGAGTTTTTAATGCGTGGGTTTTATTTTGCACCTTATCCACATTATTACACTCTGCTTGTAATACTCTCTTCGCTTTTACTTTCCGTTTTGGCTGATAAACTAATGCCAGCACATAAAATTATCAGTGCTGTACTCACTATCGTTCTATTTTTAAATTTAGGACATTTGTATAATCAACTAGAGCGATCTATTTCCACTAATAATTGCTATGAACATTATCAATTGGTTGAGTGGACTCATAAAAATTCGAAGCCCGATGATATGTTTATGAATGGAAATAGTATGATTTTTAATGTTTATCGTCCTGATGTCAGTTTCTATTGGTTTCAATTTGATATGTTGATTCCGGTGATGGAACAAGAATATAATTTAAAAAAGATTGATTTAAATCAGATTATTATACAACAACGTCCTAAATTTGTATATGCCGCAAATTATTTTGATGCTATGTCTTTCAGACTTTACGGGGAAAGGAAATATGCGCAACAGTTTAATCCCGAACTTATCCGTACTCTTTATAAGCCAACGCCTTTTGAGGGTTTATGGGAACTTAAATAATTTATTTTTTTTTAAACTTTCTCTGCTAGAATTCGTTGTATATTATAGAGGGATGTAGCAATGATAAAGTTATTAAAAATTTGTATTTTAGCTTTTTTAATGTTCATAAAACCGCTTTATGCACAATCTGTTGCTGTCGTCAGCAGTGATGCCAGGCAATGGGCGAACAATAAGGGTTACGAATTGATAGAAACATTGGGTATGCACGATATAGCTACAAAATATGCCAAACTTGATAAAATGATGTTAGAAGATGTCAATTTAGATTACGTTTCCAAATTTGTCATCGGCAAATATGCGCGTTTAATGAGCGATGAACAAAAAAAACGTTATCATGATTTATTTCAACGCTACGTCTTAAGCTTATATAAACAGGCTTCTTTTGAATTTGATGCGGATACTATAGATTTTTCTATCGATAGCGTCACCGAATACCCTAAGTTTACGAATGTTTCTTGTTCTGTTATACCTCCCAAGCTCACCAAAGATGTTAGTATTGAAAAAATTCCGGTTAAATTCAAGCTTATCCGTGGTGCCGAAAATCAGATTCAGGCAGTTGATGTAGAAATATCAGAAGTCAGCATGGTTATTGAGTATCGTAAGCGGTTCTATCAAATGATTATTTCCGAACAGGAAAATATGGATTGGTTTTTAGATAAGCTTCAAGATAAAGTTACTGCTAATGAAGAACATATTGTAAAAGTTTCAAAAAATACATCTTTATAATGTTTACATCTTTAAAAAAATTTTAAAATCGATTGTAATTTTTTTTTGTTATGCTATCCTTGGTTTAACTTTTGAGAATATTTAAGAAACAGGATAAAAGAATGACTGCAAATGCTAGATATAACGGAAAATCTTCGTTCGAAGAATGGAAAAAAGATTGGGCAATAGAAGAACGCTATAACTTTAAAACTATAGAACATAAATGGCAAAAAATTTGGGAAGATGAAAAAACCTATAAAGTTGAAATTGACCCAAACAAAGAAAAATTTTATGCTTTAGTTGAATTTCCTTACCCATCCGGTGCAGGATTACATGTTGGGCATCCTCGTTCATATACTGCACTTGATGTTATTGCGCGTAAAAAGCGTATGGAAGGGTTGAATGTTTTGTACCCGATGGGGTTTGATGCCTTTGGTTTACCGGCAGAAAATTATGCGGTTAAAACAGGTATCCATCCGGCTGTTTCTACAAAACAAAACATTGCTAATTTTACAAGACAGTTAAAATCTATCGGTTTTTCTTTTGATTGGGACAGATGCTTTAATACCTGTGATCCGGAGTATTATAAATGGACACAATGGATGTTTTTAAAATTCTATGAAAAAGGTCTGGCCTATAAAGATAAAATTGCTATTAACTGGTGTCCGTCGTGCAAGGTCGGTTTAGCCAATGAAGAAGTTGTTAACGGTCATTGTGAGCGTTGCGGTGCAGAAGTTGTGCGCAAAGATAAAGAGCAATGGATGATTGCAATTACAAAGTATGCTGACCGCCTAATTGATGATTTAGATACTGTTGATTTTATTGATCGTGTTAAGTCTCAGCAAATTAACTGGATCGGCCGTTCGCATGGTGCAGAACTTGATTTTGAATTAACAGATGATGATGGCCAATTTTTGGGTAAAAAGCTACGCGTTTATACAACGCGTCCGGATACCGCTTTTGGTGTAACTTATATGGTGGTTGCTCCGGAGCATGAATATGTCCAAACTTTGATGAATAAATTTAAGAATCCGCAAGAAGTCTGTACTTATGTTAATGAGGCCGCCAAAAAGTCTGATTTACAGCGTACAGCTGATGATTCAAAAACAGGTGTTGAGTTAAAGGGCATTAAAGCTAAAAATCCTTATAATGATGAGCTTATTCCGATATTTATTTCCGATTATGTTTTAACAGGCTACGGTACCGGAGCTATTATGGCAGTTCCTGCACATGACCAGCGTGACTATGATTTTGCGAAGGTGTTTAATTTGCCAATCATACAGGTATTAGAAGGCGGTGATATTTCAGAAAAAGCTTTTGAGGAGGACGGAAACCATATCAATTCAGGTTTCCTTAACGGTATGGGTAAAGTAGATGGTATTAAAGCCGCCATTGATTATGCTCATAAAAATGGGTTTGGTGAAGCTAAAACAAATTTCAAATTACGCGATTGGGTATTTTCACGCCAGCGTTATTGGGGTGAGCCTATTCCGATGGTTTATTGCGAGCATTGCGGTTGGCAACCGATACCGGAAAGTGAGTTACCGCTTGAATTACCGGAAATTTCTGATTTCTTGCCCAATGATAATGGTGATTCACCTTTAGCTAAAGCAACAGATTGGGTTAACACGACTTGTCCTAAATGCGGTGCTAAAGCAAGACGTGAAACAGATGTTATGCCAAACTGGGCCGGTTCTTCCTGGTATTTTTTAAGGTACTGTGATCCGCATAATGATAAAGAATTCGCATCCAAGGAAGCGCTTAAATATTGGATGAATGTCGATTGGTATAACGGCGGTATGGAGCATACAACTCTTCACTTGTTATATTCCCGCTTTTGGCATAAATTCCTTTATGATTGCGGGTATGTACCGACTCCTGAGCCTTATAATAAAAGAACTTCTCACGGAATGATACTGGCAGAAAATGGCGAAAAGATGTCTAAATCTCGCGGTAATGTAATTAATCCGGATGAAGTTATTAATGCTTACGGAGCTGATGCATTTAGAATGTATGAGATGTTTATCGGCCCATTTGACCAAACAGCTATGTGGTCAGACGAAAGTTTAAACGGGGTCTATCGTTTTGTTAATAAGATTTTTGCGTTGTTTACAAAAGTAGGTACCGCAGAACTTTCTAAAAAAGATTTACAAGTTATGCATAAATGCATCTTAGAGGTCAGTGAGCGTATTGATCAGATGAAATTTAATACTGCAGTTTCATCTTTGATGACTTATGTAAATTATCTGGCTTCATTAAATATTATTCCTAAAGAAATGTATGTTGTGTTATTAAAATTAGTTGCACCATTTGCTCCGCATTTAGCTGAAGAGATGTGGGCTCGTTTAGGTAATACAACGTTTATTGTTAAAGAAAGTTGGCCGCAAGGTAATGCTGAGCTTGCCAAAGAAAATACCGTTACCGTTGCCGTACAAATTAACGGTAAAATGCGCGGTACGATTGAAGTCGAGCGTGATGCAGATAAAGAAAAAGTTATTGCTGCAGCTCGCTTATTAGAAAATGTTGCCAAGCAGTTGGCAAATACCGAGCCCAAGAAAATCATTGTTGTACCAAATAGGATTGTAAACATTGTTGTGTAGTCGTAAAAATATAGCCATTTCGGTTTTTATAGCTCTTATCGCCGGATGCGGATTTGAGCCACTTTATGTTGAAAAGAAATCAGATAGTGATTGGTATTATGATAGTGAGTTTGACACCGGTATTAAGGAAGAAATGGCCAGCGTTAAAGTCGAGCTTATGCAGGATAGAATCGGTCAGCTCATTCGCAATGACTTACTTGATAAATTAACACCAAAAGGAACACCAAAGTCACCTAAATATTATCTCAGCGTCACAAAAATTGAAAAGCAAGAAATTGATCAGGCTTTAAGAAATGATATTACTGCTACGCGTAAGAAGGTAATTTATAAAGTTTTTTATGAACTTAAAGACCGTGAACATAAGCATTTGTTAAGTGGTAACAGCGTTGCTTATCTCGGTTATGATATTTTGCGCGATCCGTATTCGACAACCTTTGCGCAGAAAAAGAATGAGAAAAATGCTGCTAAAATTATTGCCAATGATATTTCATTAAGGCTAGGGGCTTACTTCCATTCTTTACAAACAAAGCGAGGCAATCCGGATGAATATTAAGCCGGAACAAGTTGAAAGTATCACGAAATCTCTTCCCTGCACTTTGCGTGCCGTTGTTATTTATGGTAGCAATGAAGGTATGGTAAACACGCTTTCTCAGCAATTTATAAAGGCTGTGTCACCTGATATTTATGACGCTTTCCATGTCAGTTACTTGGAGATGTCTGATATTAGTGCAGATGTCGGCGCATTATATGCAGAATTTAATGCACAATCTTTAATGGGAGGACGACGCGTTGTTGTTATTAAAGAAGCAACGAATCTATTAACCAAAACTCTCAAAGAGCTATTAGCGGAAAGTTCTTCCGATAGTTTATTGGTGATTACATCTTTAACGCTTAAGACCAAAGACTCTCTTGCCGTTTTAGCTAAAGATGATAATACCTTTTACGGTATCGGTTGCTATGATGATAGGGATGGTGATATTGCCGCCTTTGCCGCTAAATTTATAGATAAGAATGGCTTTCGAATCGATAGAAGTGTTTTTCAACTTCTCTGCTCCCGCCTATCAAATGACCGCAAAATAAGTCAAAATGAGCTTGATAAACTTATTACCTATATGGGGGCAAGCAAGACTATTTCTGTTCAGGATATCTTAACCGTTATCAGCGACACTTCTGCTTCTTCACAAGAAGATTTATGTTATTTTGTAGCACTCGGACAAACAGATAAAGCGATTGCCTCATATAATCGTCTTATTTTCGAGGGGGAGAATCCGGTTACAATCATTCGTACGCTTTCCTATCATTTTATGAAGTTACTGGATTGTGCCGTCAAAATAGAAAAAGGTGATACGATTGAAAAAACGATTGCATCCATTCGTCCACCGTTAATGTTTTTCAGAAAAGATGCTTTCAGCGGTCAATTAAAAGTTTGGAACAGAACCCGCATTTTAAGTGCATTAGATTTACTTTATCAGACAGAGCGTGATTGCAAAACCACTGATATTCCTGCCGAACAAGCTGCCAGCTTTACCTTAATGCGAATCGCTAACGGGGTAAAGAGATTTAGATAAAAGAATTAGTCTTTAACCGTTATCGGATAGCCATCTTTAATTTCTTTTACAACTGCTTGGGGATTTATGACGCCATCTTCTTTAATTACAATATCGCCTACAGCCCCCTGGAATAACCTAATTTTTAATATTTCTTCTGCTAGTTTTTCCCCGGTAGGAATCGTTTTATAGCGTTGATAGAAATCTTTCACAGCTTTATCGATAAGCATTAATGCATCATTCATATATGCAAGTGCAAAAGGATTTTTAGTGTTGATGGCGTCCATGATTTCCTTAACTGCTTTTCTATCACCATCATTTGTACTAATGTAAATGCTTCCTTCAAACAAATCTTTGTGTGAGCTGTAATTTATAAAATCCATAGAGGTAATCATAATATTGCTACCTGTCTCTCTGACTTGTTTTGCAATTATATCCAGTTCCGGAAGAGGCGCAAGTAATAGCAATAAATCCGGTTTTTTATCAAGTATTTTATTTATTGTTATTCTAAAATCCTTTGTTCCGGAAATTATATCTTCTTTATACATTTTTATGTCGGCATCTTTTATTAAAGTATTTAATGCTTCATAACGCTGAGCTGAAGTAATATCTGAATTTACTAAAGCAACTACATTTTTAGCATTTAGTTTTTGAAGTAATTTATACATTTTATCGGCATATTCTTCAGCTGAAATCCAAAATACAAAACTATTTTTACTCTTTGCTGTTTCTTTATCTGATGAAAAAGCGATATGTATGACTTTTTCTCTTTCTATATGAGGAGAAATAGCTTTGGAAACAGCTGATATATTGCTGAAAATCACATCAACTTTATCATAATCTATTAATTTTTTAGCAACCGTTATTCCTCTCGCTGGCTCGCCTTTACTATCTTCAAAAATAAGCTCATAGTTAAATGGGGAAGAACTTAATTTTTTCTCTTTAACAAAAAGCAATGCATTTTTAGCATTATTTGCCCCTTCCGGATCTGCTCCAGTAAAGGCCATAATTACACCAATTTTAAGCGTTGGCTTTTCATTTGGTTTTGCAACTTCTTTTCTGTCATCACATGCACTAAGTGAAATTATAACCAAAAAAGCTAAAAGTACATTTTTAATTTTCATCTAATCTTCCTCTTAATTCAATCGTTTTGCTACATCATATAGAAAAAAATTATATTGTAAATAGATTTAAAAAAGCAGGCTTTTTAGCCTGCTCTTTATTTCCTTATGCGCTTTTCTTATGTTTTTTCTTCACAAAGACCGGCGCTTTTCCCTCTGTAATCACGTTGGCGTTGACAACGATTTCACTGATATCTTTCTTATCCGGAATATCATACATTAATTCCAACAGATTTTCTTCCATAATTGCCCGCAAGCCGCGTGCACCGGTTTTGCGTTCAATTGCTTTTTTCGCAATCGCAATCAGTGCATCATCAGTAATGGTTAATTTAACATCTTCCATATCAAACAATGTTTTATATTGCTTAATTAAGGCATTTTTCGGTTCGGTCAGCACTTTAATCAAAGCCTCTTCGTTTAAGTCATCTAACGTTGCAATAACCGGCAAACGACCCACAAATTCCGGAATCAAGCCATATTTCAACAAGTCTTCCGGCTGCACGTCTTTATAGATTTCACCTAAACTCTTCTCTTTAGCATCCTTAATTTGCGCACCGAATCCGATAGATGTTTCCTGCCCGCGACGACCGATAATCTTCTCCAATCCGGCAAATGCACCACCGCAAATGAAAAGAATATTAGTTGTGTCTACATGCAAAAATTCCTGTTGCGGATGTTTACGTCCACCTTGCGGCGGAATATTGGCAACCGTGCCTTCAATGATTTTTAACAAAGCTTGTTGCACACCCTCACCAGATACATCACGCGTAATAGACGGGCCATCAGTTTTACGAGTGATTTTATCAATTTCATCAATATAAACAATTCCACGCTCAGCCTTTTCGATGTCGTAATTTGCTGCTTGCACTAACTTTAAGACAATATTTTCAACATCTTCTCCAACATATCCTGCTTCGGTTAAAGTTGTAGCATCGGCAATGGCAAACGGGACATCCAAAACTTTCGCCAGTGTCTGAGCCAATAATGTTTTACCTGAACCGGTAGAGCCGATTAAAATTACATTCGATTTTGAAATCTCGATATCCGGATTTTTACGAATATTATTTAGTCTTTTATAATGGTTATAAACCGCCACAGATAAAACTTTTTTGGCGTATTCCTGCCCAATGACATATTGATCCAAAAATTCTTTTATTTTAGAAGGTGTCGGCAAATGTTCCTGCAACTCGGCTTCTTCGGCGCGCCGCTCTTCTTTTACTTCTTGTGAAACAATATTGATACAAACATCTATACATTCGTCACAAATGTATACGCCACGTCCGGCTATTAATTTCTTTACCTCATTTTGGCTCTTACCACAGAAAGAGCAGTGTAATACATTATCTTCAGTGTCACTCATGTTGCTCTCCTATTTTATAATTTCCAAACGATTTTTAACAATATGATCAATTAAGCCAAAGTCTTTTGCTTCTTCCGGACTCATAAAATTATCTCTGTCCATCGCTTTCTCAATCACAGATAATTTATTTCCGGTATTTTCGGCATAAATTTTATTCAAGCGCTTTTTTAATTCCAAAATTTCTTTGGCTTGAATTTCGATATCAGATGCCTTACCTCGTGCACCACCGGAAGGTTGATGAATCATAATTCTTGAATTCGGTAAAGAGAATCTTTTTCCTTTCGTGCCGCCGGCTAATAAAAATGACCCCATGGAACAGGCTTGCCCTATACATAATGTTGTAACATCACATGATATATATTGCATCGTATCATACATTGCCAAACCTGATGTAACAATACCACCAGGAGAATTGATATATAGAAAAATATCTTTTTTCGGATTTTCCGACTCTAAAAAGAGAAGTTGCGCACAAACCAACGCTGAAACCTCATCATTTACTTCTCCTGTTAAAAAGATTATACGCTCTTTTAATAATCTCGAAAAAATATCAAACGAACGCTCTCCTCTCGATGTCTGTTCTATTACCATCGGTACGAGTGTGTTATCAAAAACTTCCAATGCACTTTTACTCATAAATATAAATCCTTAATCTAATTATTCAAAACTATGGTTATCCTATATGCGATTTATTCAATAAATGGTAAACAAATCTAAAAAAGTTTACAATCAACGTTTCGTTTTAACATTGCTTCCCTGATAAGAAAGATCATAACTTGTTACTGTTAATCCGTAGGGATTTCTTAAGCCTAAATCTTTATTCTCATATTTTGAAAAATTGAATTGCATTCTCACCGTAGCTACCCATTTATTGATTAAAGGGTCTCCTTGCTTTAAAGGATTAGCAACATTATTAACGTCAATCTGCATTAGCTCCATAAATTCCTCTGCAGACATATCTGGTGCTGTATCTATTGTTTGGAATCTAACCTGCCAAAAATCCATTGAGACAGGATAAATGCGTGATATTTTTACCTGGCGTTGCACACCATTTTGTTGCAGATATTCCGCATATGGTTTTTCTGTTGTTTCAAATGTTCTCAGAGTTTCTTCACTAGAAGCTAAATGAACGAATCCTTTCTCTCCATATTTCATTTTCAATTTATCCAAAAACAGCATTTTATCCGGACCGTTTTCAATAGTGTATCTTTCTGTTATGTATTGAGCCAGAAGGCTTTCCGTAACTAAATCTCCGGCAAATACACTTGTTTCATTTTTGCTCATCTTGTATATACTATGTAGCTCCGTATCAAGTTGCATCGGATAAACAGCCATTCTCTTAGATGGTATCATCACAACCAATATGCTTCCTAATATCATATTAATGCATATACTTATGCATGAAAGAATCACCAAAAAACGTGAAGTCCATAAATACCTTCTTTCTGGAAAGGCTTTAACATCAACTTTTTCCGGATAATATCCTAGCTGATCCTTTTTGGCTTTTTCTTTATATTTAAATAAAGTGTAAAATATATCTAACATTTTCCTACCCTGTGAAATTAACCTCATTTGTATTTTATATGAAAGTTGTATAAAATCAAATAAAATACTATCAATTAAAAAATAATTAGTGTAAAAGTTTTAATGAACGATAACGTTTGAGGGATAATTTAATGAAAAAGATTATTTGTTTTATTGGAGGGGTAGCCGTTGCTTTGGCTGCGTGTTCGTCCACAGAAATTACTGATCAGACAATTAGCGAAGCTCCCGTTATGTCCGCCTATTATTCAGATTGGGACAGAGCTGTCAGAGCAGATGTAGATATGCAAAATATGTATACAGAGACTCCTTCTAAAATAAGCAAGCCTATTGATATGTACATGGCAATGGCTCTTGCTTTAAAATATAACTACTCCAGACGCCTCGCAACATATAGAGAAAATTTGATTAAAAATAATATTTCTCCCACAGCTCTGCCGGGTATCGCTGCGAATTTAGGTTATAGCGGTGCTTCATCTGCATCTGCCGTTCCTGCTGATTTGAGAGCTTCTTGGAACTTGCTTGATGTTTCTGCTTTTTGTTATGAAAATGAATTTGGTAATCAAGAAGTAAAGGCAGAAGAACAAAGCCGTGCAGTTATAAACAATATTATGTTGGAAGCTCGCACTTTGTACTGGAAAGCACTTGCTGCACAGCGTCTTATTCCGGTCATTGATGATATGAATGAATATTTGGTTCGTGTGGTCGATGAAATTAATGCATGTACTAATGATATGACGCAGTACGGACAGTCTCCCTCAACCTCTGCTCTTTTAAAGAAACGCAAATATTTGGAAAATATTCAAGAGTTAGCTAATTTAAGAAGAAAATTAGAAACGGCTCAAACTGAATTTGCCGGTTTGCTCGGATTGTATCCTTCTACCGAAATTAAATTAGCCGGTTCAGAGTATGGTAATTTTACTATTCCGTCTCTACGCGCTAAAATGTCTCAATTAGAATGGCTTGCTTTAACGAATCGTCCTGAACTTAAAATTTTTGACACTATGACATCTCCTGAGGAGCTTGAGCTTGTTATAAAAGGTTCTGATGATGTTAATAACAGTGACTACAGACAAAATCCAAGCTATTACAACAGAAAATGGTCAAAAGAATCGAATGATTTAGCAATGACACTTTTTGAAGATGTCAGATATCAAGGCTCGGATACTTATAATTCCCTCGCTCGACAAAGAATGACTCATATTATTCTTAACCAAGTTTATCTTTCTTGGGCAATGTATCAGTCTGCTGTAGAGAATTATTATCTGAGCATGGGGGTTGCCACAACATCTGAAGATATAGCAGAAGATATTACTACACGAGAGGGTAGCAACAGAACAATTAGCCATCTTGAATCGGCAAGAGCTATTATTGATGAGGCGAATGCATTCTTAGCTTACATCGATGTTCAAGAGGCTATCGGTCGGTTATATGCCAGTGTCGGTATGGATGCGGTCCCACAATATATGTTAAATGAAAGTCCATCCAGCATAGCCGTACAGATACATGAATCACTTGATAAATGGCGAGACGGGATTTTTTATTCCGCCCCTAAAGGAGCAAAGTTGTCTTTATCTGGAAAAAAACCGCCTGTTGATGTTTCATCGCAGGCGTTAGTTCCTGATATAACTGTCGGTACCGGTTCTTTAGTTCATGTTGTTATTCCTGAGGAAGTCTTCGACAGAATAAACTGGAAAGGTCCGTATAGAACAACAGCCGGTTCGATCGGTGCTACTAATCTGCCGGCATGGCTGTCTTATAATCCTTATACGCGTACACTAAGCGGAACCCCGACTTTGGAAGATGAGGGGAGTTATTTAGTTAAAGTCTATGCTCTAGATGATCGTGGAACTTCTGCCGTTCTTAGTTTTATAATTACTGTTAAAAATTTATATGTACATACAATGGAATACAAAGGTTTGACAGGTTATCGTCGGGCAAAAGTTTATCATAGATGTGTTGCCGGAGAGCCTTGCCCTTCAAATGATATTTAAAGGGGATGTGAGTGTTTTACATTCTGTTAAAAAGGCCACTCCTAATAACTTTTTTTATATGCTTGTTGTTTCTTATTACAGCAGGCATATTCTTTAATTCTTTGGTACTACAAGCTGATGCTGTTTGCTATGTCGTTCTATCCGTTATTTTATTATCCTGTTACACTTGTTCTATTTATAAGTATGTGGTTACCGCTACTATATTTATTTTCTTTTTTCTTTTTCTTTTATTTCATAGCAATCTTTTTTTGTTAATTGGTGAAATAGTTATTACATCTCTTATTGTTTGGCAAAGAAATAATGAAAAAAATATATACATTTTTCTACTTTTGGCCATCGCCTTTTTTTTGCATCTTTATTATATTCAGCTGACACCCATCAATATTCGACAACATGATTTATCGGCTGTTTTGGCTTATATGAAGCATATCACAAAAGACGGAATCAATTTTATTCATTTTAATCCTTGGCACTTGTATTATTTCTTCCATCAGCCACTGCACTTTTTTATTTCCGGTTGTATTTACTTTTTGGAAATTAAGTTCTGGGGTTCCACTGTTCTAGCGCAAGAGGGATTACAATATATTTCTTTATTCTACATTACAGCATCTACTATTGTCTCCTGTGCCTTACTAAAACACCTCTTTCCTCAGAAAAATTGTCTTTACACCTCTCTTATTTTCTTTGTCTTTAATCCAACACTTTTCCTGCTCTCCGGTTATATTTCTGATGATGCTTTGCTTTTACTGTTTTCTTTGCTAAGCTTATATTACATTATTTCTTGGCAACAGAAAAAACAACTTCATTACATTCTTTGGGCTGCTTTCTTTTTCTCGCTTGGAGCTTTAACTAAATTATCAATTCTTTTATTCGTCCCTGCTTTCTGTGTATTGTTTATTGCAGAATTAGGTTTTCCTTTTAAACGCGTTATTCTTAATCATATTTGTTGTTTTATTATTATTGCCGTACCACTATCTTTAATATGGGTTATCCGTAATCATATTTTATATGATATGCCTTTTTATAATATTCCTGATACATCACCCAGCGGGCAAAATTTTAAATATCTGTCCCTTTTGGATAGAATTTCTGATTTCAAGGAATTGTTCATTCCTTTTATTAATGTTCCTTATCACTCTGATGCTAATATTGAACTGGCTTTTATAAAAACGGAGCTCTTTGGAGAATGGCGTATGGCTGAAGATTTATCCTTGGCTTATGTTATCGGCTTTATCTTGTATGCATTAAATATTGTTATTCATCTCCTTACCTTATTTGCTGCATTTTTTCTGTTATTTACATATAGATTTAAACAGGAGAAAATTTTATCTTTATTTTTTACTGTTCTTTATTTCACAATTTTCTTTTATGGTGTTAAGTATGCTATGGACTATCCGTATATTTGTTCTTCAGATACAAGGCTTAAAGTGATAGGCATTCTCCCTTCATTTATCGTGCTTACTAAAGCAACACCTATAAAGTGGCAAAAATATCTTTTAGCCGTAGCCTTGCTTTATGCTATGTTAAGTGTAACCTTCTATTTACTGGTCATTTAATTTTTTTATTTCATTATCTATGGCAAGAGACAGTTCTTTATCTATGCTGTCTTTTTCATCCGGTGTAGATGCTTTTTCTGCTTCCAGTTCTTGCATCTTAGTAAATAATAGAAGATTTTCAGGTTCTGCCCCTTCTTCTATATCACTCACATAATCTGATGGTGTCTCAGCTATATAGGCCGGCATTTCTTTAATATTTTTTTCTATATCACGATCTTCTTGAATAAATTCCTTAATCTTAATAACTTTAGGCTCTTTTTGATTTCCTTCTTTCTCTTCTTCTATCTTTTCTTGATTTTCTTCTCTTGCCAACATTATTTCCTTTGCCGGCAGTTTATCGCGCGCCTCCAATTCATTCTCCGACAGAAGTGTATTCTTATCTATTTCTGTGTCTATGCATTCCAGCAGCCAGATATCGTATATTGGGTGTTCAATAGCACTAATTCCAGGCGTTGAAGACACAACCCAACCGCGAAATATATTATATTCATCTTTACCGAAACTCTTATCGGTCACATCAATAAAAGCAAAATTTTCAGGTGTTTCTTCTGCCGGTCTTTTTTTACATGCTCGTAAGACTAAAGAAAAATCACCATATGATACTTTAGAATTTACAGGTACTGTAATCTTATTTACTCGCCCTGTCACTTTGTCCATTGCTTGCATCAGCGCCGCATTCGTTGCGACTTCCTTTGCTTGCGCAACGGCTGGTATAACCCCAGCAACTGTTATACATAAACAATTTAAAAAATTAACTCTCTTCATCATTATTTGTCACCATAAAAATTATTTCACCAACCATATCTTCTAAAGATTTTGCATCTTTTGTTTTTGCTACCGTACTCCCTGGCTGTAATTTTTCGGCTGAGCGCCCTGGCTCTATTTTAATAAATTTCTCCCCCATCAAACCATCTCCTGACACCATTATGACACTATCTTTAGGCAATAAAATATTCGGCAGAATGCTTAATTTAACATCCACCATATAATCCTCAGGATTAACTTTTTGGTCAATCACCGTTCCTATTTTTATACCATTAATCCGAACGTCTGCTCCGGTATTTAATCCTCCTACTTTAATAAAGCGCGCATTAAGTTCATAACCTTTAACAACCTGTAAATCAGATACTCTATAAGCAAACCACATAAATACCGCGGCTACAACCAAAACCACTATCCCCATAATTGTTTCAACAGGTCTTTTATTCATTTTCATGCTCTCCTTTGTCTGTTTCTGTTAACAATTTTTCCCTATTTTTGTTGGCCTTCTTTGCTTTTCCCATAGATATAATTCTATCCAGTAACTCTTCTAAAATCATTGCATCTTGTGTATAGTTTAAGCTATCTTCGGCTTTTATATATTCTTCATCTCCACCGACTTCAATCTCTACATATTTACCACCTAACAATCCGAAGCTTACAATAGAAGCACTACTATCTGCCGGAATTTTATATCCTGAATCTATAGCTAATGTCAGCTTAGAGTTGAAGTTTTCATCTAAATCCGAAGCAACAACTCTTCCAATTGTAATTCCGGACATTCTCACAACATCACCTACCTGCAACCCGTCAGTTCGACCAAAGCGGGCATAAATATTATATGAGCGACCTAAATTTTTTCTTTTAATAGATGCATTATGAGAAATTGTTATAAAAACAATTACAATTATCATCAGAAAAGCAAATAAGCCGTCTCTTATGGATTTTATTTCTTCTCTTGTATATTTTTCTTCCAAAATTCTCTCCATTTATTATCAATTTATTTCTTTATATTCCATAAATAATTTTTTGTCATCTATGTTTTTATATTTTTGCCTAAATTGTGAAAATTTTAAACATTTTTTGTTATTCTAACTTTAGTATTAAGTCTGTTAAAGGAAAAAATATGATTGAGATTAAAAATATAAGCAAGAATTTTAATCAAAAACAAGTTTTAACTAATATTAGTTTTTCGCTTAAGGAAGGGGAAATTACGGCTCTTGTCGGAGAAAACGGCGCCGGAAAATCAACTTTAATGCGTCTTATTTGCGGTTATATGTCTCCTTCAACCGGCTGTGTTTTAATAAATGAAAATGATATTATAAAAAATCGCATTAAAGCCTTGTCTGATGTTGCTTATGTCCCTGAGATATCTTCTTTATATCAAGATATGTCTGTTTATGACTTTCTGCTTTGGCTCGGAAAAGTTTGGCAAATAAAAGATATTGATGAAACTCTGTTTTCTACAGCTAAACGAATGAATATTATTGATGTTTTAGACCAACCTATCGGTTTTCTCTCCAAAGGTTATAAAAAACGTGTTGAAATTGCCGGAGCAGTTATGCATCAGCCGTCTTTTCTTATTCTCGATGAACCTACGGATGGACTTGATCCCAATCAACGACAAGACATTCGAACATTCATTAAACAATATGCTAAGAAAAATACTGTTTTAATTTCAACACATGTTCTAGAAGATGCCGATATTGCAGATCGGGTTATAATGCTGGCTCATGGCACTATTATTCATGATTCTTCTATGTCAGAATTTAGAAGACTCTCGCAAACACAAAATTTAAATGATGCTTTTCGCATTATAAGCAAACAATTGAGGAAATCGAAATGACAAAGTTTTGGATACAGTTTCGCAAAGATTTTTGTGCTTATTTTTCGCATTTAAACGCCTATATTGTGTTAGGATGTTATTGCTTTCTATCTTTTATTACGGCACTTTATCTAGGAAATTATTTTTTAAGAGAGACAAATCCTATAAACTCTTATATCTCTTTGCAGCCTTTTATTTTAATGCTATTTATTCCTGCTTTAACAATGCGCTCTTGGACTGATGAAATAAAGAGCGGAACACTTGAGTTATTACTTACACAGCCCATTAGTTATACCACATTAGTTTTTGCAAAATTCTGCGCTGCTTTTGCCTTTTTCAATTTAATGATATTTTGTTCTGTTCCCTTTTTAATTATTACTTCTTTTTTATCATTCATTGATTGGAATGCTGTTTTTCTTGCCTATTGCGGATTATGGCTATGCGGATTATTTTTTACAGCCTTAGGCTGTATGATTTCTGCTTGTCAGCGTAACAGTATCATATGCTATTTATCAACCATCTTTGTTCTTTTTATTGTTATAGAAATTAAACTGGTTCCTTTGTCTTTATTTCAAACCGTTTTTTCTTTAGATTACTTATGTTTTGATTCACATTATAATGCTTTTCTTAATGGCGTATTTTCTTGGGTTAATGTCCTCTATTTTGTTGTCGGTACGATTTTATGTCTTTGGCTTAATGTCATTTTTATTACCTGTCAGCGCGATAATTCCATCCACTATAGAAAAAAATTAGCTGTATTTATTTTATTGGTTTTGGGCATTTTTGTATTTATTATCCTTGGTGTCGGTTACAGTTTCACCAATTCTATAGATATGACTCAAACAAAAAAGTATACTTTATCTGCACAAAGTGTTTCTTTTTTGAAAAAAAATAACAAAAGAATCGATATTACACTTTATGAATCAAAAGATAAACGTGAAGATACTCTTTCTGGTTATGCTATTTATGCGGCATATGTCGAACAATTTTTAGCTCTAATTGAGCGCGCATCTCTGGGTAGTATCCGTACAGAAATTGTTTATGTAGAACCTTTCAGCAATCAGGAGAGAGTCCTTATGAGGCGTTCCGTTCCGTACTCTGAAGATTCTTTTGGGCATAAGATTTTTCTGGTAGCAGATTTCACAGATAATGAAGGGAATTTTGCCACCATTGATTCTTTTAATCCTTTGAGACAAGATTTACTTGAAGCAGATGTTATACGCACTCTTCGCCGTTTTTCTTTACCAAAAAGAAATGTCGCTGTTATTGCTCCAACAGAAGACTGGAGCAATATGAATGGCTTAAAAAATGTTTTGAATGAATTTTATACACTTACACACACATCGTTTCCTGTTAATTTTATTCCGTCCTCTTATTCTGCTGTTTTAGTTATTAATCCGAATGAACTGTCTACAGAGTTTCTGTTAGCAATGGAGCAATATATCCTTAACGGAGGTACACTCTTAATTTTCGCTGACCCAACTGTAGAAACACCTCAGAATGCACTTATTTTAAAAAAATTTATCGCAAACTATGGAATTATACCTCTACCAGAAAATCCTATTACTTATACAGAAAATGGGGAAATTTATGCTTTCGGACCGGCTTATCCGACAGATATTATTTCTTCCAATGGTATTCGTTCTGTCTTAGTTAACAAAGTCGGTTCTATTGATTTGGTCTCATCTTCCACATATAAAGTTTCTTCTCTCTTAACTTTTAGCAATGCAGTTATTGCAGCAAAATCAAGCGGTCATTTTATTTCTGATTATTTGCAAATGGCAGCAACAGAGGAATCTATTAAGCCTCTTTCTCAAAAAGATGGTTCCCTGTTTTTTTTCTATGACACTGATTTTTTAAAGGATTACATTTATCTTACAGAAGATTCAAGTTCTCTTGGTTTTTATGAAAATATTCCTATTGCTGATAATCTGCTATTTATTCTCCGCTTACTCGATTTTTCTTTACAAGAAAACATTGAAAACAACATTTATTATAAGCACTCTGTATTAAATATTTCGAGCATCGGCGAAGCTATTTTAAAATCCGTTAAAGAGCGTTATCAAAATAGAATCGAACAGCTGGAATACAAGGTTTCCCAATTTAATAAGGAACAAAAATCTGCACAGCAAAATTTTATATCTCAAGGACTTCTTTCTGCTAAAAATTTAGCAAACAGCTACGATTTAGCACAATCCTTAGAAGAAGCTCAAGATAAACTAGGGCAGGCTTATGCAACCGTCTTTGATGATTATCGGTTAATTGTTGTTTCTTTAAGTATACTTTTTATCTTTATTATTCCGATTATTTTTCTCATATTGATTGCTCTTATCGTACTTATTCATAAAAGGCTTAAACTTTATCGTATCAGGAGGCTTATTTCTAATGCGCAAACATCTTAAAGCAGCTTTTTTTATTCTTTGCTTAACAATCCCTCTTCTATTATGGGGCGGATATCAAAATATGCAACGTGTTCTGTCCATGTCTCGCGGTAACTATTTCTTTGAGCAAACAAAAAATAATCCTGCCGTTACATCCTTTCGCTTAAAATTTGCAAATGGAACTATTATCACTTTAGAAAAAAATGAAAACTTTTGGCGTGTTAAAGAGGCTGATAACTATTTTGCCGATTTTATAAAGATAAATTCTTTTATGAAATTAATTCTTTTAACGACAATATATCGTGCAGATTATGTTGATCAAAATACTCTTAATAATTTGGCAAAAAATTCTTTCTCAATCACTTCTTTTGATAGACACGGAAAAGTTATTGATGAAGCTGTTATTATTCCCAAAGAAGCACAAAATAAATTCCATTACGCTATGCTTAACAAAAAAAACATTTTATATCAACTCAACGGTTCATTTAACTTATCTTCTGTTGTCACTGATTGGATACAACTTCCGCTTTTAGCTGTTTCTGATGAGGAAATTAAATTCATTCGCACTGATACGTTTAGTGCGTATCGTCGTTTTGCAGGAGATATTTTCAAATCTGTTGAAACGGATCAAGAATTGCCCCAATTAAAAGATTTAATAGGCCTTTTATGGTATTTAAGTGCTATTGAAGTCAAAAAAGCCAGTCACTTCCATCCTACTGATTATAAAATGAAGAAAACATATGAGATTACAACTTTCAGCGGTCTTGTTTATGAGTTAAATCTTTTTTATAATCAAGATGATTATTGGCTATCCATCGTACCACACGCGGCAAATATCCTTTCTTATCAAGCTAAACGCTTTTTAGAAGAGAACAGTATTTTATATGAAGACTGGTTTTTCCGTCTTGATCCCAATACCGGTATGGCATTAATTGACTTTATGCCATAATTAAAATTTTTCAAATAAGTATCTTCTTTTTCTATCTTTCCAATTTTTTGTAACGCACGCGGTGCGGATTACAAGCGTCCTCCCCAAGTCGATGAATCTTATCCTTTTCATAATCCTCAAAATTCCCTTCAAACCATTCCACATGTCCGTCGTCCTCATAAGCTAGAATATGCGTTGCTAAACGGTCTAAAAACCATCTGTCATGTGAGGTTACTAAAACACATCCCGGATAATTCATAATTCCTTCTTCCAAAGAACGTAACGTATCCACATCTAAATCGTTTGTCGGTTCATCAAGCAAAATCACATTAGCTCCTTTTTTCAGCATTTTTGCCATATGCACGCGATTTCGTTCACCACCGGATAGTTGCCCGATTTTCTTCTGTTGATCTGTTCCTTTAAAATTGAATTGCCCTACATATGTTCGCGAAGAAATTTGTTTTTTACCTAATTCAATAATGTCCAACCCATCTGAGATTTCTTCCCATATATTCTTTTCAGGATTTAGTTCATCGCGGCTTTGATCAACGTAACCGAGGTCAACCGTTTCGCCAATAACTATCTCTCCGGAATCCGGTTTTTCCTGCCCTGTTATCATCCGAAACAGTGTTGTTTTCCCTGCCCCGTTCGGGCCAATAATTCCTACTATTGCACCTTTTGGAATTTTAAATGATAAGTTATCAATTAAAACTTTATCCCCATAAGCTTTAGAAATATTTTTTGCCTCAATTACCATATCCCCTAATCTGTTGCTCATCGGAATATTAATATGAGCCTGAGTTATTTCCTCTTTTCCTGCCTCTGCCAGCAATTCTTCATAAGCATTAATACGCGCTTTTGATTTAGCCTGACGTGCTTTCGGATTTTTTCTAATCCATTCTAATTCATTGGCTAAAGTTTTCTGGCGAGCACTTTCATCACGCGCTTCCTGTTCAACACGTTTTTGCTTTTGTTCCAGCCAAGATGTATAATTTCCTTCGTAAGGTATGCCTTGCCCCCGATCCAGTTCTAATATCCATCCAGTCACATTATCCAAAAAATAACGATCGTGTGTCACCATTACGACCGTCCCCTTATAATCACGCAAGTGGTGTTCCAGCCATGCGACTGATTCTGCATCCAAATGATTAGTCGGTTCATCAAGCAGTAGCATATCCGGTTTTGATAGTAATAATCGGCAAAGAGCCACTCTTCTTTTTTCTCCGCCGGAAAGTTTAGTAACCTCTGCATCTGCCGGCGGACAACGTAAAGCATCCATGGCAATTTGTACAGTTCTTTCAATATCCCAACCATTTACTGCGTCTATTTTTTCTTGCAACAGTGCCTGTTCTTCAATTAAGGCATTCATCTTTTCATCACTCATGGGTTCAGCAAATTTCATAGATACTTCTTCAAATTTTTTCAAAAGATTTACGGTCTCACCTAAACCATCCATCACATTTTCCATTACAGTTTTGTGCGGATCAAGTTGTGGTTCCTGTTCCAAATACCCGACTTTGACTCCTTCAGCAGCCCAAGCTTCTCCATTAAATTCTTTATCCACTCCGGCCATAATTTTTAATAATGTTGACTTTCCGGCTCCATTTACACCAAGTACTCCTATTTTGGCTCCCGGGAAAAAAGATAAACTGATATCTTTAAATAGTTCTTTTCCTCCCGGAAAAACCTTACTCAAATTCTGCATTACATATATGTATTGATATGTGGCCATCTTTGTTTCCTCTTTAATTTTTACAGATTAATCCTATTGGCGTTCAGCTTTTTTAATTTTTTCATAAATGCCCTCTTTTTGAGCTTGTTTTCTTTTTTGGGTCATTATGCGGTCATATAGTTCATTTAATTTTTCGCGCTCATCTCTGTCTTTATCGTAGAGCTGTGTTGCATCATATTCCTGTCTCGGAACAATTATTTTACCGTCAGGCATCTTCATCTTACCATTTTTATAAAGTTTGGTTGTAAATATTTTTTGTTTATCAAATCGTGCATTAATCTCTGCACAATCATACAAGCCATCGTGTCTTTTAAAAAGGTAAGCGCGTGCTTTTGCTTCATTGTATACCTTCATTCCCTCAGCCTGTTGCTCATCAGAATCCGCAGCACTTACTAAATAGGCTCTTGCTACAGTTTCGTAGGCTTTATAACGTTTTGCCCCGCAGGCAATACCTTCGCCTGAAATGTATCCCATATTCTTTACATCTTCTAAATAATCTGCCTTTGCTGATATTACAAAAAAGAGAGTGAACATAAAGGGCAAAAAGAATTTCATCTGTATACCTCTGATTGATATTGTTTTTGTAATTATAAGTATAATTAATTCTAATGCAAGTTAAAAAATGATTTGACAAATTAAATCATTTAGCTTATGTTTTGCTAAAATTAATACTGAGGAATAAAAAATGAAAGTATATAGTTCTTTAAAATCAAAAAAGGATCGTGATAGAGATTGCAAATTGGTTCGCCGTAAAGGTCGTCTTTATGTAATTAACAAAAAGAATCCGAAATATAAAACTCGTCAGGGCTAATGGTGTTGGCGTTGTTGTTTAAAAATCGGGCATTGCCCGATTTTTTATTGTCTTTCCTTCTAAATACTTTCTAATACGGCCACAGCATTAGCATATTCTTTTTCATTCGACAACGTAATATGCATAATAATTTCTTGGTTTTTGGAAAGTTCGTAAGCTCTGTGCAATGCATTGCTGAAAAGTGTTGCGTGGGGACATCCGAGTTTATCATGAACTATCTCAATATCTTTTAGGGTTATCCCATCTTGGAAACCAGTCCCTAGCGCTTTAGCTATTGCTTCTTTACCGGCAAAGCGCGTTGCCACCGCTAAAATTAAGCCCTCATTTTTTTGATTTTCTTTTTTACTCAATATCTCTTCTGTCTCTTTTGTTGTCAGATATTTTTTCATGAATCTCCGCAAGAATTTTTCCTCTTTGGCAAATCTCGAAATCTTGACAATATCGCATCCTACTCCGAGTATCATTGGAACTCTCTCCTTTTTTAGCAACATTACTTAAAACATAAAATAATGTTTTATAAATTAGCCACCATATACCGACACAAAACGGCACACATCCTACCAACATCGGGTAGAATATGGGCCAAATATCGTCGAAAAAAGCCTTAAAGTCAAGCATTATTACCGCATAAACCAGTTCTTTAAAAAATACGCTGAAATCTTCCGGCATTTGTATCGCCGGCTTATCTAAAATCATGTAACCACAATGCCAGGTTAAATACCAGATTAAAGGAAATGTCCATGGATTGCCGATAATCGTTCCTATAGATGCTGCGACTCCGTTTTGTTTAAGCAATTTGCAAAGAAACAGGGCTATTAATAAGTGAAACCCGACAAATGGAGTAAATGATACTGAAACACCTGTGGCAAATCCCTTGGCAACGCTTTTCGATGTTCCTTTTATTCGCTCTAAGCAGTTTAGAATTTTTATATATAATTTTGTCAGTTCTCGTCCCACTTTCTGTATCAGGGACATTCCTTGCTCCTATGCTCTTGAAACAAAACTAATCACCTTGGATGATTTTAGTGCAGTTATAATTTCGTTCAGATGTTCCGTATTTTTAACATCTAAATCAATTAATATCTCAAAATAACTAATCGTTCGATAAACAATATTCAAGTTGGTAATGTTTGCATTTTGTCTTGCTATTAAATTAGAGAGTTCTCCTAATGCACCAGGTTCATTACTGATCATTACCTTAATACGCGCCGTATGTGTTTCTATTTGAGCGTCTTCTCCCCAAGAAATATCTAGCCATCTTTCCGGTTCATCAGCATATTTCTCCAATGTTTTACATGACATAGCATGTACCGCAACGCCTTTACCCGTAGTTACAATACCAACAATTCTATCTCCCGGTAACGGGTGGCAACAACCGGCAAAATGAACAGCCATTCCACTAATCAAGCCCTCTATTTTCAGTTCATTACCTTTTTTCTTTTTGGGTTTTGACTTCTTAATTGAATTAACTACTTGCGTAATTTTTGATTGTTTATAGGCCGGATAAACAGTTCTTAGTACATCCCACCCTGTTACCAGTCCTTCACCAACTTTAGCATATAAATCTTCTAAGCTTTCACATTCAAAATGTGATAATGTAGCATTTACTGCTTTCTCATCAAATTCCAGTTTTTCCTGCTTGAATAGTTTTTCTAAGATATCTTTGCCAAGCAATAAAAATTGTTCTCGCTTGCAAGCACGCACATATCTCCTAATTGCAGCTTTGGCTTTTCCTGTAACAACAAAACGTTCCCATTCTATTGACGGATGCTGAGCCTTAGAAGTTAATATCTCTACTTGGTCACCATTTTGCAAAACATTGCGTACCGGTTTAATTTCACCATTAATTTTAGCTCCTACGCAGTGGTCTCCTACGCTTGAATGTACAGCATAAGCAAAATCAACAGGCGTTGAACCATAAGGAAGTCCTATTAAATCTCCTTTAGGTGTAAAACAGAAGACTTGATCATTGTACATTTCTAGTTTTGTATTTTCTAAAAATTCGTCAGGATTTTGCGCCTGCTCCAAAATCTCCAATAGCTCACGAATCCACCTGAAACTACTTCCGGCTACCTTTTCTCCCTGTTTATAAGCCCAATGTGCAGCAACACCTTTTTCGTTAATCTCATGCATCTCGTGGGTACGAATCTGAATTTCAATACGCGTATTTTCCGGTCCGATAACTCCGGTATGAATAGATTGATAACCATTTGGCTTAGGAGTAGATATATAATCTTTAAATCTGCGCGGAACCATATGATACTTGCTATGAATTATTCCCAATGCCTGATAACATGCTGCGATATCATCTACGCAGATACGAAAAGCCATAATATCCGAAAGCTGTTCGAATGATGCATTTTTCAGCTGCATTTTTCGCCAAATTGAATATGGTGATTTTTCTCTGCCGGTTACGATGGCCTGAACGCCGTTATCAGCCATATCTTTTTCAAGCTGGTTAATGATTTTCGGGACTAGATTGCTCCCTTGTTCTCTTAAAAAATTTAAACGAGCTACTATCGAATCGTGTGCTTCTTTATGTAATTCTGAAAAAGCAATTTCTTCTAATTCGGTCTTTATCTCCTGCATACCAATGCGCTCAGCCAGAGGTGCGTAAATGTCTAAGGTTTCCTTTGCTATTCTTTTTCTTTTTTCTTCCGGGCAAAAATGTAGTGTTCTGATATTATGCAACCTATCTGCTAATTTTATTAATAAAACACGAATATCATCCGACATTGCTAATAAAAGTTTACGAAAATTCTCTGCTTGCTTACTTGAACCTGATTTTTGTTCAATAATGGCTAATTTTGTTACACCATCAACAATTGCAGCAACTTGCGGTCCGAAAAGGTCTTTAATTTCTTCTATTGTCGTGTCCGTATCTTCTACTGTATCATGCAATAAGCCGGCAATAATTGAGTTGCAATCCAATCTGAACTTAGTTAATATACCAGCAACTTCAATCGGATGCGAATAATACGGGTCCCCAGATGTTCTCTTCTGCGCCCCATGTTTTTTCATGGCAAATACATAAGCTTTATTTAATGCGTCTTCATCTGCATTCGGATCATATGATTTAACTAAATCTACTAATTCGTACTGTCTAAGCATATCTTACAACCTTCTCTTACCAGTCTTTTATTATAGCTTATAATAAAAAAAAAGCAAGATGAGTTTATACTCAAACCTGCTTTCTTATTGTAACTAACTGATAAGATTGCTTATTTATTCATCCAAACTATCTATATCCTCTGCGAAATCGTCTTTACCATCAAGTAAATCATCGTCCATGTCAACATCGTCTAAGGCCAGATCATCTGCGTCCATGTCTAATGTTTCACCTTGACTATCCTCAATCTGCATATTCTCTGCCAGAGTTGCATCCAATATTAAATCACCGTCAAACTGATTATCTAACTCCGATAACTCTTTTTCTGCAGCTATAATTTCAAGTTCCTCTTCTTCAGGTTCTTCAACTTCAACATACTTTTGCAAGCCCATTACCAGAGATCTTTGTAAATCTTCAATATTGGCATGCCCTTCTGCAATTTCTCTTAAAGCTACAACAGAATTTTTATCATTGTCCCTTTCAACTTTAATCGGGGCACCGGCAGAAATGTCTTTCGCCCTTTGTGCGGCAACCAATAAAAGTTCATAGCGGTTAGGAATTTTTTCAACACAGTCTTCTACTGTTACACGAGCCATTGTTTTATCCTTCTTTGCTAGATTTTTACGCTTTTATCAGAGCTTATACACAAAACATCTCAGAAATGCAACTGTTTTTTTTAATTTTTTTAATAAATTATCGGACCTGTCAACATAACTCCGTGCATTTTTATGATTTTTTCTCGTATTTTATCCTTATAAGAATTTACGGCAACTATGTCTTCTTTAAAAACGGTGTACATTTTTATCAAAGCTGCTTCTGTTGCATACATTTGTTGTTGCCATTTCAATGGTAATCGATCAATATATTGATTATAATAACCTCGGCGATGATATTCTATAGCGTGAGCCATTGGTAAGTTTGCTTCAGCTACACGAAAAGCTTTAATCGTTTTATCGCAGGTGTACCCCCACTCTTCAGGAGAGAATCCTTGTTCGGCAACTATTTGTGCAAATTCTTCATACTGTCCGGAAAATCGTGTTTTCAGAACCAGCCTCTGACAAGGGTTGACAATATCTTTTAAATCATTTTGATCCAATGCTGTTCCCTGATCTTTTTCCCATTCATTCAACATTACCTCGCCGATAATCAGTTTGGCATAATTTTTCATATCATCCTTCAGTCCCCATTCCATAATAGGATCGAGCGTTGTCACAAAAGCTTCCACATCTTTTGTTGTCAACTTAGAGGTCAGCGTCGGATTTATTGTTCTTAAGCCATCTGCCACACTTAATCTTTTTTTAGACATTACATTTGCTTGGCCTTGTTTCTTTTCTGCAGTTTTTTGGCGTTGTTTTACAGGTGCCTTTAGTAGTTGTAGCATATCTATGTTTATGTGTGGTTTTTTAGCTTGTGTCGGCTTTGGTTGCTCTTCCATATCCTCTTGTTTTTTCTCCCATAAGTCAGGCATTAACAAAAAGTACAATCTTGGAGATAAATATTCTATATTTTCAATTCCGATAAAGCGATCAGCAATTTTTTCAGGAAATTTATTCTTTGTTTCCTTAATTCCTGGCATATTTAATATTTTCTCAGGCATACCCGGCACTTCATGTAACATCGGGCCTATATAAGGATAATATTCTTTCGGCAGCCATCTTAGAAGCTCTAATAGCTCGTCTTCATACTCTGCCTTTATTCGTCCTTCACTCATACCATAAAATTTAATTGTTTGACTAAATTCTCTTTTGAATCTGTTTCCGATATCCCAACGTGATTTGTAGCCTTTGTTGTAAAGAGCGCTTGTATCTGTAATTTTTTTATAATACATTTCCAAATCTGGCAAAGGAATTTGCATATCTACGTTAAAATATTTTTCGAAGTCGCTCGCTCTGGCAAAGCTATTATTTGCGGCAAATAGCAAAAAAGCACCTATAACAATTGATTTAAACATCTCTTTTCCTATCATTATGTCAGTTCATTTTAATAAAATAAAATTAAAAAAACGTTATACTTGCAATTTTAAACTAAATAGATTATTGTTTGAATAAATATAATTAATGTGGGAGCAAAAATATGATTTGGACCGATGAAGCTGTTGAAGAATTAAAAAAAATGTGGGATCGCGGCATGACAACCGGGCAGATTGCCAAAGCCTTAAATGTTACAAAAAATTCTATTATAGGAAAAGTTCATCGTTTGTGTTTAACGGCTAGACCATCTCCTATAAAAAAACTTCCGAACAAAGAGGTTTCCAAACCGAATCCGCAAACAAAACAAAGCAGCCCTATCAAAACAGCTAAAAAAAAGCACCAAGCTACAGAGGATATTCCTGTTAAAGAAGTTTCTGATGCTGTTCTGACCTCTTTACCTGCAGAGGAAACAAATATTCCTTTAATAAAGTTAGACAATCATACTTGCCGTTGGCCACTAGGTGACCCTCGCGATGATGATTTTTGTTTCTGTGGCAAGCGTGTTAAAACAGGACAAACTTATTGCGAAGAACATGCGGCTATTGCTTATGTTCGTGCTGGAAAGAAATCTTAATATTTTTTGATATTTTATGTATAGTTCTCGTTTCCTGAAATTTATTGAAATATGGCAAAAGGATTTTGCCATTGCACGCTCTATTGATGAAAAGTTATGCCTTGATAAATACGGACAGCCTATACCTTGGTATACATATCCGGCTATTGAATATTTATCGCAATTTGATTACAGCGATAAGTATATTTTTGAATATGGCTGCGGCTATTCTTCTCCTTTTTGGGCTCATAGAGCAAAGAAAGTCATCAGTATAGAAGATAATGAACAATGGTATCATAAATGGCAAGACGAATTTAAATTTGATAATCTTATTATCAATCTCATACAAGAAGGCGCTGATTATTACAGTTCGATTGCAAAAGAAAATGCTTTTTTTGATGTTATTGTTATTGATGGTAAATGCCGTGCAGAGTGCGCTAAACAAGCTGTTAAATATCTTAGAAACGGCGGTTTTATCATTCTTGATGATAGTGATCGGGTTAATACCAGCGAGGAGTATGTATCCGCTATTAAAATGTTAAAGAACGCAGGGTTATTACAAATTGACTTTTACGGCTTTAGTCCAATGGACAATTACACTAAAGCAACATCTGTGTTTTTCTCTCGCACTTTTGATTTTAACAGCATCCATCAGGTTCAACCGATCAATGGTATCGGTAATTTATGGGGAAGACCTCGCAAACAAAGAAAAGATTTTTATAAAAATAGTAACTGTTTCTAAATTTTAAGTTCTTTTATAAGTTTTTTGGCAATTTCTTCATAAGCTTTCGCATAAATGCTGTCCGGTGCGCTCAGCACTATCGGCGTTCCATTATCTGCATTATAGCGAATATCATAATGTAATGGGATTTCTCCTAAAAAAGGTATTCCATGTTGTGTGGCAGTTTTTGCTGCGCTGGCATGACCAAAAATATCTGCTCTATGCCCACATTTTTCGCATACATAATAGCTCATATTTTCTATAATTCCTAGCACGGGAATACCTATTTTATTAAACATTGTGATACCTCTAATTGCATCAATCAAAGCTATATCTTGCGGCGTAGACACAATGACAGCACCATTCAGATCTAGTTTTTGTGAGATTGTTATTTGAATATCGCCGGTCCCAGGCGGCATATCCATCACCATAACATCAATTTCTCCCCAATTTGTCTGCGTCAATAATTGCTCAATTGCCCCACAAGCTTTTGCTCCTCTCCAGATTAAAGCCGTGTTTTCTTGTATCATACTACCGATAGACATGGATTTAATACCGCATTCTGCAAATGGTTCAAAATATTTTCCATCAGTTGAATAGGGTGGTATCGTTTTGTACCCCAACATTGTCGGCAAAGAAGGACCATAGATATCCGCATCAAACAATGCAACTTTTACCCCTTGATTAGCTAAAGCCAATGATATATTTACCGCTGTTGTCGATTTTCCAACTCCTCCTTTGCCTGAAGCTACAGCAATTATATTTTTTACCCCATTTATCCTCCACTTTTCATCTTCAACTGCTGTTTCTTTTTTATCGTTAATAAATAATATATTTATTTTTTTGTACGGATTATTTTTTTGCAGTTCCTCTTTTAATTTTTCGCTTTTATTTTTATCTTCTACTGCTTTCAAACTTATAACTAACCGATTATCTATTTCTTTCAGCGCAATAATTTCTGCAGAATTAAAATATTTTAAAACTAAATTTTTATTGCTATTTTCATTTGACATTTCATAATTCCTTAATGTGGATAGATTTTTTTCATATTGTTTTTATACAAGCTTTGTATTATTTTTCCAGTAAAATTTGGATATTTATATTTGAGGATAAATTTAATGGCAAAAATACCAAGCATTCATTCTATTAATCCGTGGGATCCGTCTAACGAAATGGTCTCACCAAAGTCAAAAGTCACTGATTTTACGGCTAAAATAGCCAAAATGCAACATTCTAAGAACGACTTTAACGGTTATTACAAGATTATATTAGGTATTATATTATTTCTTTGGCTTGTTTCCGGTTTTTACCAAGTTCAACCAAGTGAGCAAGGCGTTATTTTGCGTTTAGGTAAATATATAGAAACGACAGATGCCGGTTTACACTATCATTTCCCCTATCCGATTGAAGAAGTTCTTATTGTTGATATAAGCAAAGAACGGAGCATTAACCTTGGTATATCCGATAATGATTTCAATGCTCGTGGTTCAATCAGCGAGCTGACAGAAAGCCATATGCTGACCGGTGATGAAAATATTGTTGATATCAATTTGACTGTTGTTTGGAATATCAAAGATGCTAAAGATTTTCTTTTTAAAACCCGTTTGCCGGAATCAACCGTTAAAGTTGCGGCTCAATCAGTGTTGCGCGAAATTATCGGGCAATCGAAAATGGAAGATGTTATTACCGGCAATCGTAATATTATAGAAGAAGATACAAAGGCTGAATTGCAGAAGCTGCTAGATGACTTTGAAACAGGTGTTAACATTGTTCGTGTAAAGTTACAAAAAGCAGATCCTCCGGCACAAGTTGTCGAAGCTTTTAATGAAGTTCAAAGGGCAAAGACAGATGCCGAGCGTTTTAAAAATGAAGCTGAAGCTTATGCTAATGAGGTTTTGCCTAAAGCTGAAGGTGAGGCAATTAAGCGTACACAAGAAGCAGAAGCTTATCGACAAGCTGTTATTAATCGAGCTGAGGGCGAGGCAAAACGTTTTTCTTCTGTGTATGACGCATATAAGACAGGAAAAATTGTTACAGCAAAGCGCCTGTATTTGGAAACGTTAGAAAATGTGTTTAAAAAGACCAAAAAAGTTATTATGGAACCAGGTGAAAGAAGTTCAAGTATGCTACCGGTTTTACCTATAAAATAATGCAGGAGAGGTATTTATGATAAAGAAAAATTTACATTTCATTTTAATAGGCATTGCCTTTATTCTTATTTTGGCCATGCAATCATTTTATGTTGTTCAACAGCCAGAGCAAGCCATTGTCCTGCAATTCGGCGATCCGGTACGTTTGATACAAGAACCGGGACTAAAAATAAAAATTCCGTTTATCCAACATGTCGTTTTTTATGACAAGCGACTTCTCAATTTGGAGCCTCCGGCACAAGAGGTTGTCCTGAAAGATAAAAAAAGATTAGATGTTGATACGTTTTCGCGTTACAGAATTATTGAGCCGCTTATTTTTTATAAAACCGTTCGTAATGAATATCAGGCACAAAATCGTCTACAGGAAATAGTTAATTCTTCTGCGCGCAATGTCTTGGCAACTTTCTCTTTAATAGAATTGCTTTCAGAAAAACGCACCGAGATTATGCGCAAAATAAGTGAGGCAGTTAAAAGAGATGCCGCGCAGATTGGGGTAGAAGTAGCAGATGTTCGTATTCGGCGCGCAGATTTACCGGTTGAATTATCACAGGCAATCAACGAACGAATGAAAACGGAACGTATTCGTGAAGCAAAAGGCTATCGTGCCGCTGGTGAAAAGCAAGCACAAGAAATTCGAGCAACGGCCGACAAGACGGCAACGATTACTATTGCCACCGCTGAAAAAGAAGCACAAAAAATAAAGGGTGAAGGAGACAAAATAGCTACCGAAATATGGAATAAGGCAACCAGTGTTGACCCTGATTTTTATGCTTTTTACAGGTCTTTAGAAGCATATCGTAATTCTTTTGATGGAGAAACTTCTCTTATTTTGGCTCCAGAAGGTGAATTTTTTCACTTTTTCGGTAAATCATTAAAGTGAGGCTTGTTTCATGCAACTACGGTTTATTATTGCTGGTTTATTTCTTTTTATGCCCTCTGCAGAAGCATATGAATCTTATGCTGATTTGGTAGAAGATGTTATGCCCTCCGTTGTTAACATTTCAACGGAACGCCAAATTATCAGTGATGATGAAACTGTTGATAATTTAATTATTAATCCGGATATGAATGGTAAAGAATCACTCGGATCAGGTTTTTTTATCCGTAAAGAAGGCTATGTGCTGACAAATAATCATGTTATAAAAAATGCCAAAAGTATTTCTATTGTAACAAACAGTGGCAAATATTTCACGGCAAAAGTTGTAGCTGTTGATTTGCCCAGTGATTTAGCTATCTTAAAAATTATCAATACTGATAAAAAACTCCCTGATTTTAAGCCGGTTATCTTCGGAGATGCGGATAAAGCTCGCATCGGTGATACTGTTTTGACTTTTGGGAATCCCTATGGTTTAGGTGTCAGTGTGTCGCAAGGTATCATTTCGGCTAAATCGCGCTCTATCGGGTTAGGAGAACAACAATATATTCAGACAGATGCTGCAATAAACCAAGGAAATTCCGGTGGACCGATGTTTAATTTGTCAGGTGAAGTTATCGGTATAAACAGTGCAATTTTTTCTGTATCCGGTGCAAGCGGTATTGGCTTTGCCCTGCCGTCAAACATGATTAGTTGGATTGTAACACAGTTAATGGAAAGAGGCAAAGTACAACGCGGCTGGCTGGGCTTAACAGTGGCAAACGGAATTGATCGTTATACTGATCAATCCGGCTTTGTTGTTACTGAGATTGATGAAGAATCAAATGCATACAAAGAAGGTTTGCGTGTAGGAGATATTATTGTTTCTTATAATGATATCTCTGCAGATGATTTAAGTGCTTTTATGGTTTATACTGAAAAGATGGAGCCGACACAGATCTTAAAATTGAAAGTTCTCAGTTCAGGTGAGGTTGTAAAACTTGTTGTTCGCATTCAAGAAATGCCTCAAAAAGCTATTAAAGACATTGCTAATAAAGCGTTGGTAGAGTACAATAGATATAATTATCAAGGAAACGATGCTAGTGTTTTTTATATTTCAGAATTAGGTATTGCCGTTAAAGATGCTGAGCCGCGCGGTTTAACCATTGTTAAGATGGAAAGTCGTTCTCCGTTGCAAGGTAAAGGAATAAAAGAAGGAGATATTATCCTGGAATCTGATCAATCAGATATTTATAGTGCAGATAATTTATTAGAAAATGTTCGTAATGCAATTATTGATGATTATCGCCCTCTCTCTCTGCTTATTCAAGGGTTAGATAATACTTTTTATGTGCAAATTGAGGTTCCAACAGAAAATGACTAGAATTGACTTTTATCATCTGCAAAAATCAACCTTAGACCAAATTTTACCTAAACTTTGTGAAAAAGCTTATGCCTCGGGTAAAAAAATAAAAATATTTTTAGGTGTTGATGAGCGTGTAGAGTTTATTAATACTCTGCTATGGACCTATGCCGATGAAACTTTTTTGCCTCATGGTTCTAAAAAAGACGGCTTTACAGAAGATCAGCCTATTTTTATTTCTTCACAAGAAGAAAATGAAAATCATGCTGAGTTGCTTATTTTGGCAGACGGCGCTTATTTACCCATTGAGAAGTTAGGTATGTATGAGCGTGTACTGAATATATTTGATGGTAATGATGAATTATCTTTACAAAATGCTCGCCAATATTGGAAAGATATAAAATCTTTAGATTTTGATCTTCATTATTGGCAGCAAAATAGCTTTGGAAATTTTGAGCAAAAATTATAGTTGTTTTTAATTTACATTTCTTATTTATATCATAAATATGTCTTGCACATTTAGAAAAATTGTGGCATTGTCTTATTACTTGATTTTTTGTGAGGTAAAAAAATGACAACACCATGTTCTGCAGTTTTGAAAGATTCTATACCGTTTAACGATATTCAATATGCTGTAACAACAATTGATCGTGAAATTGAAACTTTAGAGATTTTAAAAAATAGTTTAAACCAGACTTTATCAGAAGCTTTGGATATATTGCAAAATACAAAAGGGCGTGTTATCGTCACTGGGATGGGTAAATCAGGTCATATCGGTCGTAAAATAGCAGCAACATTTGCATCAACCGGCACCGTTTCGTTTTTTGTACATCCTGGTGAGGCCAGCCATGGTGATTTAGGTATGATTGCGGATGACGATGTCATTATTGCCATTTCTTACAGTGGCGAATCGAAAGAGTTATCTGACATTTTAATATATGCTAAGCGTCATAATATTCCCTTAATAGCTATTACTAAAAATCCGCAAAGTGCTCTTGGTAAAAATGCTACATTGGTTTTGAAATTACCAGATAATGGTGAGGCTTGTCCATTAGGTTTAGCGCCAACTTCCTCCACTACGGCAACCTTAGTTTTAGGAGATGTTTTAGCTATTGATTTAATGGAAAGAAGGGGGTTTTCCGCTGCAGACTTCAGGCAGCGCCATCCGGGCGGAAAATTGGGGGCAATGCTCTGTCATGTTTCCGATATTATGCATAAGGGTGAAGAAATTCCTTTAGTTAAAGAAGATGCTAATATGCAGGAAGCTCTATTAATTATGACAGAAAAAATGCTTGGTTGTGTCGGCATTATTAACACCTCAGGTCAATTGGTAGGGATTATAACTGATGGTGATTTGCGCCGTTGGATGTCACCTGATCTAATTACAGAAAAAGTTGTCAAGGTTATGACAAAGAATCCTAAAGTTATCTCTCCGGATGCTTTGATTGTTGATGCTGTTAATATAATGAACAACACCGGCCGTGGAATCACAAATCTTTTTGTTACTGAAAAGCAGAAACCTGTTGGTGTTATTCATATTCATGATTGCTTAAAAGCAGGAGTTGCGTAGCAGTGTTTGACACAAAAAAGATTGACAGTTTTTTCAGTGGCGAAAAAAATCTTTTAGAAGAAGAGGAAAAGATTTATGTTACGCGGCGCACAAAGATTGTTCGTTTTTTTAAGTTATTTCTTCCTTGTCTGACAGCTCTTTTATTGGGCTTGGGTGCTATTTTGTTTGACTTTGAAGCCAATTCTGAATCTACGTTTTCTATGGCTGAAGAAGATAGAATTTACTTTGAAAAATTTCGGATGAAAAACACTGTTTTTGAAATTGTTGAAAAAGATAATCAATTTAGTACTCTTAAAGCACTAATTGTTGAAGAAAAAGAACCAAACACAAAAATTTATGATTTAACCTCTCCCACAGCCGAAACACTGGATAAAGGTAAGACTATTGCTGTTTCTGCACTAAAAGGTGTGTATAATCAAACAACACAAAATTTAGAGTTGATTGGAGATATTAAAGGTGACTATGACCATGCTATGACTATAATAACCCAAAGCGCAACATATAATTTCGCTAAAGAATTCGGCTTTGGTCATGAACAGATTATCGGAAAAGGAGAGAATCGCTACTTTAAGGCGGATGAATTTACTTTTGATAAGAAAAAAGGAATTATTACCCTTATCGGTCATGTTTTTATGCAAAATACAGATATTGAGTTGCGCACACCTGATAAAGCTATTTTGTTTTTGCATGAAAATAAATTTATATCACCAAATGCTTTTCTGCAAAAAGGGAAAGACTCTCTTAAGGCTGATGAATTGACTGTTTTCTTTAAAGATACTAAAAATTTTGAAATATCGCAAGCCTATGCTAATGGACATATAGAAATTCAGAACAGCGGTAAAAAAGCTTATGCAGACCATAGTGAATACAGTGCAGATCTCAAGCAATTCAAATTATCAAAGAATGTTAAAATTATTGACGCTAATGGTTATACTGCGTATGGAGACAGCGGTCTTTTTGATGATATTAATAAAACATTTATACTTCAAGACAATGTTCTTATTACCGGTAAAAGCGGTTACAGAGCAACCGCGAAAAAGGGGATTTATGATTTTGATAAAAAAACATTTACTTTGCTTGATGCCGTTCGCATTGAAAAAGATGGTGGAGTAATTACAGCCCCTAAAGCCGTCTACTTTCAGACCAAAGATGAATTTCGACTCTACAGTCATGTTCATATCGCTCAGGCAGATGGAACTGCAGAGGCCGAAAGCGGTGTGTATTATATAAAAAAGAATTTTGCAGAACTTGAACATAACGTTATTATTACGAAAAACGGTAATCAGGTTCGTGGTGATAAAGCTATTTCTGATTTTACAACCTCGAAAAGCCGTTTAATTGCTCAGAAAGGTAATCGTGTCTTTGGTAAGTTATTTGAGAGTTCTTTTAAGAAAAAATCAAAGGATAAGTAGTGATGAAACAACCTGAAACGCAAAAAAAATCTGTCTTAGAAATTTTTAATATTGGAAAAAGATACAAAAACAGGAGTGTCTTGAGAAATGTCTCGTTAAATGTTCGTTGCGGAGAGGCTGTCGGTTTGCTTGGGCCTAACGGAGCCGGAAAAACAACTTGTTTTTATTGTGTTACCGGTCTAATTACGCCGGATTACGGCGATGTTCACATTGATGGTGAAGATATTACATATATGCCTATGTATAAACGTGCACGTATGGGAATTGGTTATCTTCCGCAAGAAGCTTCTATTTTTCGTAATTTGACCGTAGAAGATAATATTAAAGCCGTTTTAGAAATTGTTGTTGACGATAAGGAACAACAACAAAAAATGCTTGAAGAACTTTTGAACGAATTTTCTATTGCGCATTTAAGAAAATCTCCATCTATCTCTCTTTCCGGTGGGGAAAGACGCCGTTTAGAGATTGCGCGAGCTTTAGCCGGTCAGCCTAGTTTTATTTTATTAGATGAGCCGCTTGCCGGTATTGATCCGATTGCAGTTAATGAAATTAGAGAGCTTATTGCTCAACTAAAGAATCGCGGTTTAGGTGTATTGATTACAGATCATAATGTTAGAGAGACCTTGGATATTGTTGATCGTGCATATATTTTACATGATGGCTCCGTTTTAATGGAAGGAAAGCCGGAAGAAATTGTTGCCAGTCAAGAAGTCAGAAAAGTATATTTGGGTGAAAATTTTTCGATTTAATTTGGCTTTTGTATTGACTTTTTAGACTTTTTGAAGCTATTATTTTAACAGAAAACATTTATCAAAGAAGGGAAATAAGATGAAAGTTACATTATCAGGAAAGCAAGTTGATATCAGCGATAAATTACGCAAACATGTTGAAGATGCTATTAACGGTTCCGTTGAGAAGTATTTTAGTGCGCCTATCAGCTGTTCCGTAGCTTTTTCTAAAGATGGGGAAGATTTTAGCACGGAAATTTTAGTTCATCCGGCTAAGAACATTGTTGTTCGTGGCTCAGGCTCTGCCGGTGACCCGTATTCTGCGTTTGATAATGCAAATGCACATATAGCTACCCGTCTACGCCGTCACAAGACTAAATTGAGTGCCCATAAGAGTAAAATCGGCTTGGCTGAATTGGCCTACTCTGCTGTTTTACCCTTGGTAGAGCAAGATGATGAAGTTGATGTTAATGAAAATGCACCGTTAACCATTGCCGAAACAGATGCAAATATTCCGGTATGTACCGTTAGTGAAGCGGTTATGTATATGGATTTAGGTAATGAATGTGCTTTGATGTTCAGAAACTCAGCTAACAATCACATCAGCATGGTTTATCGTCGCAAAGATGGTAATATCGGTTGGGTAGAACCTAAGGCAGACAATTAATTTTTGAGGATTTACAATATGAATATTGCAGACATAATTTCCAAAGATGCTGTGCTTGATCGTATTCAAGCTTCTGGTAAGCGCGAGTTGGTTCAGGAAATGTCCAATCGCATAGCGGCTATCGCCGGTGTCGATGAGCGTGTTGTTTTTGAAGCCGTTTGGGAACGTGAGAATCTTGGGTCTACAGGCTATGGTGAGGGTGTTGCTTTTCCGCATGCCAGAATTGAAGGTTTAGATAAGGTCTGCGGTTTATTTGCTCGTTTGGAAGAACCGGTTGATTTTGATGCCCTTGACGGCAAACCGGTTGATTTAGTATTTATGCTCATCAGTCCGGAAAACAGTGGGGCTGATCATTTAACAGCTTTAGCAACGCTTTCTCGTATTTTAAAGACAGAAGGCAGTTGTGAAAAGTTGCGTAAGGCGCGATCGGCAAATGAGTTATATGCCATATTGAATGCTTAAATAGAATTGATAGAAAATTTTAAGGGAGCTTTTAGCTCCCTTTTTTATTGTCTTTTATCTCTCAAAAAAATCTGCTTGCTTACTGCCATATTTATATAAATTCTTTTCAAACTTTTGGGCTTTCTTTTTACTTTCTGCCTTCTTTTTAGCTTCTGCGAGTTTATCAACTTTTTTAACAAGCTTTTCCTGATTAACAATAATCGGCTTATCTACAAATGTACTTTCTGCCGCCATGTGACTGTTCGGATCAGCTTGCATGGTTTCATGCGCAAACAATCCTGCTTCACTTAAATCACTGGCTAACACTCCGGCATCAATTCCCAGACTAACCGCCGTCCCAAAAATCGGAACACAAGCAGCAATACCGGAAACTACTTCCAAACTGCCTTTAACATAATCACCTTTTTCAAAACGCTCTTTTGCCATTGCACAAGCAATACCAACACAAACCAATGGTATTTTTTTGGCAGCACTAGCCACCGCCGCACGCCCACCGATTTTAGCATAAGAAGCAGCTACCTGCGCGGCAATCTTTTCACCGGTCGGTGTTTTCACAAATACTTCTGCCGCTTTTTGCAATTGCTGTGCCGTATATCTGGTTGCCTTATTATCAACCACTTTACCCATAGCTTTATCGACATTTTTCATCCACTGTGGCGCATCCATTTCCATTAATTTTGCCACATTTCTATCAAATACCTCATCATAAGCTTTATTAGCCGCAAATAAGGCATTACCAACCTTTCTGACCGCCAACCTATTCTCTGTTTTCATGGTCGATTTAGTTGCCGCTCTTTCCACCGTTTTTTCCGCAGTCTGTTCCCCTGATTCCGCAACCGATTGTTCTACTGATTTCGCCACATTTTTTAAATTCTCTGGCCAACTCATCATCTCTGCCATCGCTCCACGATAATCCGCAGAACTAACTTTTAGCAATATTTCCCCTGTGGATCGATCAATATACTGAACACCAAACACTCCTGTTTTCTTATAAACATCTGATAATTGATATTCAGACTTTTCTTTTAGCTGTGCTATAATTTTTTTTCTTGTATCCTCAGATAACCTCCAATTTAAATGCTCAGGAGGTCTTATCCCTGCTTCCATACATTCAACTTTAAATAACTCTTCATCATTTAAATTTAACAGCTCATCTGCTGAAACAAACAATTTAATGTCATCCGCTGGAAAATTATAGAGGGCACCATCAATTGCTGACCACAACTTATTAGCAGTTTCAACTTTAACTTTTCGCAACTCTGGATTTAACTCACATAATTCCATAAAATCTTTTTTTAAGTTTTCAATCACCATATCTTTGTTATAATGAATTCTTTTCCAAACTTCGACATACGCCTCTCTTTGGCTACAACCCTCTGTTAATTCTTTATAGCCAAAGTCTTCAAACGGCGCAACTCCGGACCCACCATATCTAAAAAATCTTTGCTTCCCATACTCAATGCTTGTCATACCATCTGGAAATTTATAATCTCCACTAAGCTTAATACCCAATTCTTTTTCTGCAAAAGGAATACTTGTTGGACTCTCTATACTAGGACTAGAATATAAAATATCCTCCTCAACCCATTTTTTTATTTGATCTACTGTTGGAGCTTCATCAAATTGATTATGAGGAAGTATTCGATTCACTTCCTGCCGATAAACATCACTATCAAAAACATTATTGTATTTCCAAAAATCATCTGTATGCTCTGCTGGAACATAACTCTCTATATTTTTTAACCCTTTAAATTCTGCATCTGCCAATCTTTGAAGCCTATCAAAATATATTAATTCTGCTTTTCTATCCATTACAGGATGCTGTTCTCTCCACTTTTTAACCTCTTCTAAATTCTTAAAAACAGGAACATCTATTACATCTGGCATCTCTCAATCTCTCTCAATTCACACCGCACAAAAAATCCCGCAAAGAACTATTCACTTTATGTGACAATGCATTGGCTAAAATGTTAATTAAATTTTTCTCAGTAACGCCAAGATATAAACAAATCAATAGCTTAGCTCCTTGCAAAGCCACCATCCCACTTATCCTAACATTTAACATCGCATTATACATAATCTCATACCCTCACAGCACATGCTAGCAGTATATCATAAATTTTCCCTTAACGCACCACAAAATCGGCTATAAATCAAAATATCCTTGAGCCTTCCGTAAAATTTTTTCGGCTTCTTTACTATAGTTTCCCTCATTATCATGTGTATACAGCGGCGGCAAAATTTTTGTCGGCGCACGGCTTCCCTTTTCCGCCAAAATTAAAATTCTTTTTGCAATCTTCCCTTCTTTTGAATAGAGTGGTAAAATTTGTATATTCCCCACCTTGTTATGCATTGCTCTTAAAATCTCATTTAAGGCCTCAGTTCGATTAATCAGAGCAATAAATCCTTTCGGTTTCAGCATTTTCAAACAGGCTGATAACCATTTGGTTAAATCAAAATTTTCCATATTATGCGCTTGTTTTTTACTCTCGTTCGGCGAAGGCATATCATGGTCGCTATAAGGCGGGTTTGTCACTACAAAATCAAAATTACCGGCTTTATCATTATTTTTTTCTCGGATATCACATAATTCATAATGCAAAAAATTAAATCCGTTACTTATTGCACTTAAATTAGAGAGTTCTACCAATTCTTTTTGAATTTCCAGACCGGTTATTCCTATCCTTTTATCTTTTAAGCGCTCTGCCAAGCATATTGAAACAGCTCCTGTTCCCGAACCGACATCTAATATTTTCATTCCTTCTTTAATTTTTTTTTCATCGACTATCGCTGCCAAAAAAACAGCATCAATTGCTGCTCTGTAGCCGTCCATCGGCTGAAATATTTTTACTCTTTTGTTTAATAGATAGTCTTCGGTATATAACATTTCATCGCCATGTAAACAATAAAAGACTTAAAAAAGTTTGCCTTTTTTAAGTCTTTCACACATTTTTTATTGATATTAGTAAGCGCTTGGAGCAGTTTTTGCTTCATCAGCATTTACTTTAATCCACTTTTCTTCGGCTTCACCGTCAGAAGTAATTGCACCTTGTGGGCATTCAGAAATGCAAACACCACAGTCAATGCATGTATCAGGATCAACAATGTATTGGTTATCAGCAATGTGGAAAGCTTCTACCGGGCAAACACCTGCACAGCTACCGCACTTAACACATAAATCGCCATTTACAACAGAAGGCATATATTTTCTCCTTATTTAAAATTATTTTCGGTTATTATTTATAGGCTTTATTTCATAATTGCAAGATTTTTTTGTTTTTTACCGAAAGAAAGATTGAAATTATAATTTTCCTCGCTATGATATGACGAAAAGTATTTATGATAGAGGATAATTAAATGGCAAACATAAAAGTTAGATTTGCACCAAGTCCGACCGGTTGGATACATATAGGCAATGTTAGAACTGCTCTTTTCAACTATCTCTGGACGAAAAAGATGGGTGGTTCTTTATTGCTAAGAATCGATGATACAGATAGAGTTCGTTCCAAGAAAGAATATGAAGACGGGGTCCGTGATGCTCTTATCTGGCTCGGCATTACTTGGGATGAAGAGGCGCGCCAGTCGGCACGTTTTGACCGTTATAATGAAGTTGTTGAAAAACTAAAGCAAGCCGGTCGCATTTATGCTTGTTATGATACGCCGGAAGAACTTGAGTTTAAGCGCAAACGTTTGTTAGCCAAAGGCTTGCCGCCGATTTATGATCGTCAAGCATTAAGCTATACTGCAGAGGATATTGCTAAGTTTGAAGCTGAAGGTCGCAAACCTCACTATCGTTTTAAGTTGGTTGATGAAGAGATTGCATGGAATGATGTCGTGCGAGGTGTTTGTAAATATGATGCCAAAAAGCTTTCTGATCCGATTATTATCCGTGAAGATGGTAGTTATCTTTATCATCTGCCTTCGGTTATTGATGATGTTGATTTTAAGATAACACATATTGTTCGCGGTGAAGACCATGTGACCAATACAGCGGCACAGATTCAGATGTTTAAAGCCGTCGGCGGTACAGTTCCAACTTTTGCGCATCTGCCTTTATTAACCGGTAAAGAAGGAAAATTATCTAAGCGTCTTGGCAGTCTTGGTATCCGCGAGTTGCGTGCAGAGGGGATTGAAGCCATGTCAATTTGTTCTTTCTTAGCTAAACTCGGTACCTCCGATGCAATTACCCCGTTTTATTCTCTAAACGATTTGGCTAAAACACTTGATTTTTCTAAGATCGGTCGCGCGCAACCAAAATTTGATGAAGAAGAGTTAAAGAAATTCAACACCCATCTGATACGCAATATGCCTTATTCTGCGTTAAAGGATAATTTCGGTGTCAGTGAAAATTTCTGGCATGAAGTTCGTGGTAATTTAGATAAAGCTGTCGATATTAAAGTTTGGGATAATATATGTAATAAAGAAATTACTCCGGTAATGGAAGATGCCGCTTATACTTCTTTAGCAGCGGATATGCTTCCCAAAGGCAACTTTACTGTAGATACTTTTAATGCCTGGATAAATGAAGTTAAAACCGCTACCGGTCGTAAGGGTAAAGATTTGTTCCACCCTATCCGTATGGCATTAACCGCCGAGGCAAACGGACCGGAAATTAAAACTTTACTCCCGCTTATCGGCTATGAAAAAGCCTATAAACGTCTTAAAGGTGAAAGAGCTTAATCTTTCAAATGTTTATATTAACCAAAACCATTGCTAACAATCAAGTCAGCAATGGTTTTTAAAGGTTATCAGATACGATTAAGTGCGCTGATAATCACGTAGAACACATAGCACACTTCACAAAAAGCAATTGATAACAGAATACCTAAAGTCATAATTTTTAAATTAATGGGTTACTTAATTTACTCAATTCACTCATTGGCGGCACTTGATTTCTATCCAAGATTTCGTTGAAGTCATTATCACCAAACTTATCTTCAAAGAATTTTGCTGTAAAACGCAAAGAACGAAGAAACATTTTAGTTTCGCTCTTTAATGTTGGATTAGGACTTCTCCAAAACTCAATAAGATGGGGATTAAGCGTTACAAAAACTTCTTTAATCAAATCTTTATTCAACACCAAATTTGCGCCCAAATCATCAGCGTAACTTTGGAACATCATCAGCAACCATTTGAAATCACTTTTTATTCCGAATAGAGGATTTCCCGCCCCTGAATTAGGATTTTTTGTCCATTCACACCAGTCGCAAGCAATCATATAAGCATACATTGTATCGTTAATAGTTGCTGACAACATACCTTTTGATACCATCATCAAAACATCTAATGCTTCTGAACAATCTTCACGAGCATTTTCTAATAAAAGTTTTGTTTGATTCATAAGTCTTTAATTTAATTGTTAATATTAGTAATTCACATCATAATTGTTTTATGTGGTGGAATCTAGGTTATGTTTATTATTTTGTCAAGCTTTTATTGATACCTCAAGGCATCTATCGGGTTTAAGTGCATTGCTTTTAATGCCGGCATTAATCCTGATACGATACCAACAACAACAGCTACGGTTACAGACACAATTACCGACCATACTGATATCGGCACGGCATAGCCTAATATTGCTCCACCAATTTGTGAGAAAATAACCCCAAATATCATCCCGATAAAGCTGCCGATAAACGATATCAAAATAGATTCAGCTAAAAATTGCGTCATAATCCAATTATTCGGTGCTCCCAGTGCCTTTCTGGTACCAATTTCTCTTGTTCTCTCAGTTACAGATACCAACATCATATTCATAATTCCAATACTTCCGACGACTAAAGAAATAGAAGCTATCACTGCCAATAATGCCGAAAGGATAAAGCCGACCGAACGCACTTTTTCTACCATTTCCGTCATTAAGCGAATCGTAAAATCATTTTTTACCCCTTCTTTTAAGCGATGCCTTGTGCGTAACATATATTCCACGCGTCTGGATACATTTTCCATTTTGTCTTCTGTCTTAGCTTTCACAAAAGCGATGCTTGTATATTGCGGCCTATCTGATCCCTCCAATCTTTGTCTTACGGTTGTCCATGGCATTAAAATCACATTATCTTGGTCATCACCCATTAAACCATCACCTTTTTCTTTCAAAGTTCCGATAACCGTAAATGGTTTTCCTTTAAGCCTTATATTTTTACCTAACGGGTTTTGTAAACCAAACAACTCATTAACAACCGTCTGCCCGATTACAACATATGGTTTGGCGGCTTTTACATCTTTTTCTGAAAACATTATGCCGTCTTCTATTTCCCAATTATTAATTACAATAAATTCCGGATTTGTCCCTCGGACACTTACGCCATAGTTACTTGAACCATATACAGCTTGCACTGCAGCCGGCATAATAAATGATGTTGCTTCTACGTCTTTTAATTCACTTAATGCTTCTACATCAGCCACGGTTACACTCGGAAGACCTCTTCCACCGCGTACACCGCCACTCACAATTTCTGCCGGTCCGATAACTATCAAATTACTGCCCATGGATTCAAAACTTTGTGTGATGTAATTTTGTACTGCTTGTCCGGCTGAGACCATCATTACCACCGCGGCCACACCTATCATAATTCCGAGCATAGTCAAAAATGTCCGCAGTTTATACGCGGCTATTGATATCCAGGCTTCTTTTAGTATCGCTTTCAGCATTTGATTTCCTTTTCTTTACTGTATTCTTTGCGCAACCCATCATAAACCTTATAACCATCACTGATTTTTATCATCCTTGTTGCGTAGTCCGCCACATCATCTTCGTGTGTGACTAAAACAATGGTTATCCCCTGTTTATTCAAGGCGGTAAAGAGTTCCATAATTTCATCAGATGTTTTAGAATCCAAATTTCCGGTCGGCTCATCAGCAAAAATAATTGCCGGATTATTAATCAATGCTCGTGCAATAGCTACACGTTGTTGCATGCCGCCTGAAATTTGTGACGGAAGTCTGTCCTGGTAACCGGTTAAATTAACCCGTTCCAGCATTTTTACGGCTCTGTTATAACGCTCTTTCTCGTCAATATTTTGGTAAACCAATGGCAAAGAAACGTTATCTGCAATTGTTCGTTTCATCATCAAATTAAAATTTTGAAAAACAAAACCAATAGTCTGACCTCGAATTTTGGCTAATTCAACGTCGTTTTTCAAAGAAACATCTCGTCCGTCCAAAATATATGTGCCTGATGTCGGCTTATCCAAACAACCTAAAATATTCATCAAAGTTGATTTACCGGAACCGGATGGCCCCATAATCGCCACAAATTCTCCGCTTTTTACGGAAAAATTAATACCTTTTAATACCTTTTGGCTGTTTCCACCCTCCATAAAATAAGTCTTATATACATCCTTAACATCTATAACAACTTCTTTTTTGGTCATGGTCTTCTTTTCCTCGGTTCATTAGCTTCAACTATGACTTTTTCTCCTTCTTTTAGCCCTTCTTTAATCTCAACATTGGTCATATCTGAAAGCCCTTTAGTAATCACTCTCGGCACAATTTTTCCTTTTTCAAATACATAAACAATATCCTGTGTTTCATCAATATCTGCTATTTTCTTTACATCCATCTCACCTCTAACCATAGCTGACGGTTTAAATTGCAAGGCCATCGCCGAAATCATCAAAACATCATTTGCTTCTTGTGCTCTTATTGTTACAGATGCAGTCATTCCCGGCAATAGTTTTCTTGATGAATTATCTATTTCTATAATAACTGTATACATCACAACATTAGAAACTTCTGTCGGCGACAATCTGACTTGGCGTATTTTGCCGTAAAATTTGTCATTCGGATAAGCGTCTACGGTAAAAGTTGCCGGCATTTCCGGCTTTATGTAACCAATATCCGCTTCAGAAATACTAGCTTCAATTTGCATTTTAGATAAATCTTCCGCTACTTCAAATAATGTCGGTGTAGAAAAACTTGCCGCCACTGTCTGTCCCTGCTCTATCTCTTTTGAAATCACCGTTCCTGATACCGGAGAAGTAATAGTCGCATATTCAAAATTTTTCTTGGAGATATTATAATCAGCTTTGGCATTCAATACATTTGCCGATGCTTCTTTGTAGGCAACTTCTGCATCTTCCAGCGATGCAGATGATGTCAACTTATCTTGATAAAGTTTTTTAATTCTTTCATAATTTACTTTAGCTTTATGTTCTTTAGCTTGCGCTAATTCATAAGATGCTTCAGACTTTTCCATATGTTCTTTTAAGGTTGATGCATCCAATAAAGCTAAAACTTGTCCTTCTTTAACATCATCATTATAATCCACCAGCACTTGTTCTACAATGCCGGAAACCTGCGTTCCGACTGTTACAGTATTAATCGGATTAATCGTTCCGGTTGCAGTTACTTCATAGGCTAAATTGCCTTTTTTTACCGTGCTCATTTCAAAATCTGCCGGTGTTATACTTTTCTTTTTAGCTCCCAACAAAATTATTCCTAGTATAAAAGCTAAAATAATGCCGCATATTACATATATTTTTTTCTTATTCATTAGAACCTCCCGATTGCCCGATATAACGTTGCTTTATCAATAAGTACGGTATAAAAAGCATTTATGACCGCATCTCTTGCTTCTGCTAATTGTGTTTCAGCCGTTAAAAGATTAATAATATCCGTGCTTCCTACTTCATATGAACGGAAAGCAACGCGCTCATTTTCTTCCGCACTTTTTAATACTTTCTTACTGACATCATATGATTTCATTGCTGTTTGGTAGTTATGATATGCGCTCCAAACTTCATTTTTAATCTGATTTCTTAAATTTTCAAGATTATAGCGTTCTTGTTCTCTTTTATATTTTGTCGCAGTAATTTTATAGCTGGTATTAAATCCGGTGAATAGCGGTATTTTATAATTAAGGCCGATTGAATTATCGCGATTATATGAACGACTGCTTTTCCAGCTGTTGTTATAACCGCTTTCCGCTGCCAGTGAAAAGGCACCGTAACGCGAGGATTTTAAATCTCTTAATGTTGCATTTGTGGCATTTAACGCCATTTCTTGTGCTTTAATTTCGTCACGTTCTCTTACCGCTTGCTCAATCATTTTTTCCAATGTATCTTTCTTACCCAGTGCCGTTAAATCTCTATCTTTCGGTGGCTGTTTTAATCTAAATGTTGTTTGTGGCGGCAGATTTAGTGTTGTCGCTAACTCACCTTGATATTGCTTAACAGCATTTTGCATCTGTAAAACCTGTAGCTTTGACTGCTCATAACTCGTCTGGGTTTGTAATTTATCATTTAATGCGGCAAGCCCTACCTCATATTTCCTGCTTGCTTCATCGTATGCTTTTTTATACATAGCTTCATTGGCTTGAGCGCTTTTCAAATCTTCCTTTGCTCCTAACAACTTAAAGTATTGTGTATGGATATTTAATATCAAATTTTGTAGGGCGCTGTTATAATTAAACCCGGCATTGGCTAAATAATAGCGAAAACTATCCACTCTGGCCGTTCTCCCTCCAAAGTCATAAAGCAACAAAAAAAGACCCAAATTAATATTATACGGATCATTTTCAATGTGATGCCGATTTTGTTGTTTGTTAGTTTTTTTAGCAATTCCCGCACCTAAATTTACATTCGGAAAATATTCCGATTTGGCTGCACCTAAATTAGCTTCACCGATTTTTAGTCCCATATAATCTGCGTTTAGTGCCGGATTGTTACATATTCCTATTTTTATTAAATCGATGAGCGAAACTTCTTTATTAACGGCTATTTCTTTTTCCAAGCAGCCTAAAGGTACTTTAGCGGCATAAATATTTTTATCCTCCGCAACTGAGCCTTTTCCCAATAGCAACATTAGAAAAAACACTATTGTAAATAAGCGAAGTTTTATCATTTTTTTATCCTTTACATCCACATAAATTTTGTTTAATAGTATAAAATATGTTTTAATAAAGATTTAAACTTTTGTATAAATATTTATTTTAAAAGGTTTTTTTATGGCAGATAACAGATTTGATTATGTTGCAATATTAGAAGATATACTCATTAAAGGTGTCTCTTTCAGTGATATCAAAAATAAAATTGATATAGAGCAACGTCCTTTCTGCAATATGCTTTTTCTAACTCTCTTCCGTCAACTTACCTTTATCAAAAAAGATATCTTACCGCAATTTGTTAAAAAGAAAATTCCTTCCAAACAACATTGCCTCGAGCTTATTTTATATTTAGGTATTACCGAGCTTTTTTTCTTAGATACACCTGATTATGCCGTTATTAATTCTTATACGGAAATAGCCAAGAAAAAAACAAATTCCTTTGGAGCTAATTTTGTAAATGCTGTCTTACGCCATATCTTACGAAAAAAAGATACTTTATTGCAAAATCGTAAAGCTTTGTATTTCAGTAATGAATTTATAAAAATTCTCAAGCAAGATTACACTGTTGCAGAAATTGCAGAGATGGAAAGTTTTTCTGCATTCGAGCCTCCGTTAGATATTACTTTAAAGAGTGATGTTTCTATTCCTTTTAATGATTATTTTGTTTTACCCACAGGTAGTATTCGCCTTACTGCCAATACAAAAGTTACTAATCTTCCCCTTTACCAAGAAGGTCTTTGGTGGGTTCAAGATGCCGCAGCGGCTCTTCCGGTTAAGTGTCTCGCTAACATCAAGGGAAAACATGTTTTGGATTTGTGCGCAGCACCTGGAGGAAAAACGGCACAATTACTTGATGCCGGTGCTTATGTCACCGCAATTGATATTTCAGAAACGCGGCTACAACGTTTAAAGGAAAATATATCTCGTTTAAAATTGGAAGAAAATTTACGACTTTTATGCGCGGATGTTCTTGATTTACAGCTAGATGAAAAATTCGATATTATCTTGCTTGATGCACCATGCTCTGCTACGGGTACTTATCGCCGACATCCAGAGATTTTACACACTAAAACCCTTGCTGATGTAAAAAAACAGGCGCTTTTGCAACAAAAACTTTTGGAGCACTCAATTAAATTCTTAAAAAAAGACGGTATAATGGTTTATGCTACATGTTCTCTTGCTAAGGCAGAGGGCGAAAAGCAAATCAGACAATTTCTTTCTCGTCATGCTGATTTTTCTATTTCCCCCATAGTTCTAAAGGGAACCGATAAAATGCTTACAAAAGAAGGATTTCTGCGTATTTTACCGCAACATTTTAAAGAATTCTCCGGTGTTGATGGCTTTTTTATTGCAATTTTGCAAAGGAAAATTTAATAAACTCTTGTTATAATATATCAGGTTTAGTAAAAAATATGTTTGGAGTATATAATGACTGTAATGATGACATATGGAATTGGTATCTTTCTCGGATGCTTTTTTGTTATGACGTTTGTTTTAAGCAGAATCCCTACAGACGTTTTTCCGGAAGACTATGATTTTAAACTAGATCCTTTTTGGTATATTATTACTGTTACCTTATTGGGCGGAAGCTTGGCTTATTTTTTATTTCCGCAAATTGCCGATATGGTTCATCAAACTCATTATATTAACATTCTGTTGCCCATAATTTTAGCCGTCTTTATTTATTTTTCTTACTTATTAGATGTCGCTTGGTTATCGAATTTTATTCTGTTTCTTGCTTCAACCATTATTGTCTTTATGCAGCCGAATGATTTTGCTTTGTTTCCCAAGTACCTAACCTCGTGGCAGGATAAATTCGCTGTTGTTGCTTTAATCTTTATTTTTGCAAAGGGATTAGGTTTACTTAATGGACTGGGTGCTATCGCTTCGTTACAATTTTCTGCTGTCATGGGAAGTATGGTTTTACTCGCTTATTTCGGTGCCGTTCCGCAATTATTCGGCGTAATTGCCTTTGCTTATTTGGGTATAATGCTATCTTTTACTTTTTTTAGTTGGCCTCCGGAAAAAATTGTTATAAGTCACGGGGCTTTTGTCTCTTTAGGGTTTATCATGGCTTGCTTTATGCATTCTGCAGCAACAGAATTTGCTGAAGCCTCTGTTTTTGTTGCCGCATCATATCTTGTTACAGAAATCTTCGTATCCTTTTACAATCATTTTATTATCCGTGATAAAACGACTGATTTATTTATGAGTACAGCTTATTATAAATCATCCCATAACGGGCAATTTGAGAATGGTGTTGCTCGCGGTATTTTAAAAATTCTATTGATTGATATTGTTTTATCACTTATGCAAATTGCTGCTTCCGAAAGATTTGCCTTACCTTTCTTTGCGGTTATGCTCAATTTGTGGTTTTTATCAATTTTATCTGGGGATACAAAACCGGAACAGTTGTTCTCTTTATCTAAAATTGGTAAAAAGGCTATAAAGGGTTTATTTTCAAAAAAATCCTCTAAACAATGACGGAGCATAAAATGGCAAAATTCATACAAATCTTATTTGGAAACAATGCTCAAAAAAAACGTATTTTACCTAAAGTTGAAACGTTGAAGATCGTTGTTGTAGATTTTGCCGAATACGGAAATTACGGTTTTGCTCGCGGTTTTGCCCGTTTATTGCAAAAAAATACAAATTTCAATGTCCGTTATTTTGATGAACCTTTTGAGAAAAATTTTCTTAACCTACAAGGGCGTAACTTTTTTGATTTAGTTGATGCCGGCAATACAATTTTGCAAAAGCTTAACGCTGATGTTGTTGCTTGGGGATATCAGGAAAATGAAAATATTCGCCTTAATTTTCAAACAGCTAATGCGTATTCTGATTGGGATCATGTTACCTGCTCTATTTTAGAGAGTATTTATGTACCTGCTGAATATTTTGAGCATGTTAATTTCTTTCCAGAAGTCCTGGAAAATATCATCAACGGCATTATTGCTACTGCTATTAGCGAGCAGCGAATAGATTTACGACATCTGAAACAAAAATTATTAAAAAATATTATCAGCAAATTTAATACAGGGCATACTGCTTCTAACGATAAATTACTGCTCTCGCCTTATGTTATGAACGCAACCGGTCTTATTTATCTCAGTTATGCGCAAAACGAACTTTCTCAAAAAACATTCAACTCGATTAAAGAGTTATTCAACAATGCTCTTGCTTATCAAAATGAGATTACACAGAATGTCCATATCGGCTGCATTTATAAAAATATTGCTCAACTTTATGAAACAGCTCTTAAACAAGAAATGGGGGGGTATTGGGTTCTGTTCCGTGAGGCTATCACAAATTATCGTACCGCACAAAAATATCTTGACCATTACAATTATCCATATGATTTTGCGCTTATTTCCTTTAAGTTGTCGCAACTTTATTTCCGTTATTGGAAATTTGCCAATGATACGCAAGCTTTGCGTGATGCCGTTTATTTTCTCCGCGAAGCTGAAAAAACTTATACGAAAATTGCCTTTCCTGAGCTTTGGTCTAAAATTGAGGGTTATCTCGGTTATTATCTTTCTTTACTAGGTATGTTCTCTAAAAATGCAGATATTTCCATGCTTGCTATTAAGAGTTATCAAAATAAACAGCAGGTTTACCGTAAAGAACTTTATCCGGTTATGTGGGCAAAAATTCAAGAAAATATTGCCAATGTTTACTATAATATCGGCAAAATCGGAAAAGACCGCAATGCCTTTTCAGAGGCGCTTGATTATTACAAATCCGCTCTAAAGATTTATGAAAACAAAAAAATGCAAAATGAAATCACTATTGTCAATAACAGCATGGATAAAGTGATGAAAGCTTGGAGAGGATAATGTTTTTCTATCTTATGTTGTATTCAAAGAAATTATTCATGCGTTTTCATTACAACACATGAATAGTAAAGTAGAAAATTTATACAAAGACAAACAAACTTTGTCGCAATAACAAATATTCATTTATCTGTCAATAGTATGATTATATCACTTCTCTTCTGCCCACATGATCCGCTGCCGTTACGACTCCTTCTGCTTCCATACGTTCAATGATTGTCGCCGCTTTGTTATAGCCAATGCCTAAACGACGTTGAATATAACTGGTGGAAGCCTTTTTATCATTTCTTACTATCTGCACAGCTTGTTCATAAAGATCATCATTACTATTGCCACCGCTCATACCCATATTTGTTCTATCAAATAAAGCTCCGGCTTCTTTATTTTTCATCTCTAACTCACCTGCGGTTACTTCATCAACATATTCCGGCTGCCGCTGTGCTTTAATAAATTCAACTACGCTTTCAACTTCTTCATCTTTTACAAAACCGCCGTGAATACGTTGCGGACGCAATCCTGCCGGCATATATAACATATCACCTTTACCAAGCAACTGTTCGGCGCCCTGCTCGCCTAAAATCGTACGGCTATCTATTTTAGATGTCACCTGGAAACTAATTCTGGTTGGGAAGTTTGATTTAATCGTACCGGTGATCACATCTACCGATGGCCTTTGTGTGGACATGATTAAGTGAATACCTGCCGCACGCGCCATCTGTGCCAAACGCTGAATAGCGGCTTCCACTTCTTTGCCGGCAACTAACATTAAATCTGCCATTTCATCAACCACAATCACTATATATGGTAATGGTTTTGTATCCAATAATTGTTCTTCATATTCCGGCTTTCCTGTTTCCGGATCAAACCCGACCTGAATTGTTCGTTTCGGTGTTTCTCCCCTCTCACGCAACTCTTTTAATTTCAAATTATAGCCGTTAATATTGCGTACTGATAAACAAGCCATTGCCCTATAACGTTCTTCCATTTCACGCACCGCCCATTTTAAGCCGATAACAGCTTTGGCCGGATCAGTAATCACCGGTGTTAACAAATGTGGAATACCGTTATACATAGAGAATTCCAGCATCTTCGGATCAATTAAAATAAACTTGCATTCTTCCGGCGTCATTCTGTAAAGCAGAGATAGTATCATTGCATTGACGCCGACGGATTTACCGGAACCTGTTGTTCCTGCTACCAACAAGTGTGGCATTTTTGCTAAATCAGCATAAACATTTTTGCCGCCAATATCTTTACCTAGTACTACATTTAATGTATTTTTGCTATCGGTAAAGTTCACATCTTCCAACAAATCTCTTAGCCACACCGTTTCTCTTTTAGCATTAGGAATTTCTATACCAATGGTGTTCGATCCGGGCACAACGGCAATACGCACAGAAATAGCAGACATCGAGCGCGCAATATCATCAGCTAAACTGATTACTCTGGAAGTTTTTGTTCCGGGAGCAGGCTCTAATTCAAATAAAGTTACTACCGGACCCGGACGAATTTTTACAATCTGCCCATGTACGCCAAACTCTTCCAATACGCCTTCCAGTGCTCGAGCTGTTTCGTTTAATTCTTTTTCATTTATACTTAGTCCTAACCTTTCTTTCGGCCGACTTAACAAATTAATATCCGGAAATTGATATCCGTCTTCTTCTTTTTGCTTTTGCGGTTGAAGCGGAATTACCTCCGCTACTTTCTTAATTGTTGCTTTTTTCTTTGTTACAGACTCTTCTTTTGAAGTTTCATTTGTGTTATTTATTTCTTCTTCCTCAGCTTGAGCAGACAAAACCGGTTCTTTTCTTTCTTTACTGCTTCTCTTTGAAGCATAAACCGTTTCATTCGTATAAACCAGTGATTTGGGCTTACACAGACGTATCATAAACATTATCATATATTTCAAAGAAATTCCTATAAAGTGTCCTGCCTTTGTGAAAAATCTTCCCCATTGTCTGAAACTTATTCCTACTGCCAAATTAAAAGACATTAATGCAATAAGAGCTTGTAGCGTTAATGCAGCTACATTTTCGTAACCGGTCATTTTCCAATCTTTAAATAAATTGATTAAAAATCCCGGTAACAGTGAACTGAATTTTCCTTGCAAACTATATTTATCCAATGTCTCGCCGCAAAATTGATAAAGTATGCCCGCTAACGGAATAATACCTATAATCACAGCTAACATTCTGATACGGAATTCTAAAATCTTTTGATTTTTGATTAATAAATACCCCCAAACCGCTACAGGAATCAAAAAGATAAGAATGGCAAGTCCAAAACTGTTAGCAATAAAATCCGCACTGTATGAACCGAATCTTCCCATAAAATTACTGATTTTATCTGAATTTGAAACATTAAAAGATTCGTCAGCCGGATTATAGCCGATCATTCCCAATACCAAGCTTACGCAAAAAACAATTAAGCCTGTCCCAACCATTATGCTTGGTATTTTTGCGATCCAACTTTTATTTGTGTTTGTTTCTTTCTTATTTTTTCTTGCCATCGTTATTCAATCCTTATTAAAATCTTATTTAGGATGATTTTAGCGGCTAATTTTAAATAAAAGCTTAACAAATTTCATTATAAACAGAACACTTTTACGAATTAAGCTATACACATTTGCAGGATTTAAAACTTGACTTTCCTTTCAACTCATTTAGCTTAATGGCAAATATTATAATAAAAAATCGGAGTTTAATAATGAAGTATGCATTTGTTTTCCCCGGACAAGGATCACAATTTGTCGGCATGGGAAAAGAATTAGCAGAGAATTTTCGTTCTGCAAAAGATGTATTTGATGAGGTTAATCAGGCTCTTAACCAGGATCTTTATAAGATAATGACAGAAGGCCCTGATGCAGAACTTACTTTGACGGCGAATACTCAACCGGCTTTAATGGCTGTTTCCATGGCTATTGTCAGGGTTTTGGAAAAAGATTTTAAAGTTAGTCTTAAAGAAAAAGCTACTTATGTTGCCGGTCATTCTTTAGGTGAATATGCAGCTGCCTGTACTGCCGGTGTTTTTTCTTTAACAGATACGGCTAAATTACTTCGTATCCGCGGTGAAGCCATGCAACAAGCTGTTCCTGTCGGTGTCGGCGGTATGGCCGCCGTTTTGGGTTTATCTTTTCAAGATGTCAGTGCTTTAGTTGAAGCATGTAATGATGCGTCCCATTATTGCGTTGCCGCCAATGATAATTCAAGCGGGCAGGTTGTTTTATCCGGACACATCCAAGCTATTGAAAAAGCTATTGAAATTGCATCAGAATTCGGGGCTAAAAAATGCGTTCGTTTACCGGTTTCAGCACCTTTTCACAGCCCTTTAATGCAGCCGGCGGCAGAAGCTATGGCACGAGCTTTTATGGAAGTCGAAGCCCGCAATGCAAATATCAATATTGTTGCAAATGTTACGGCTCAGCCTGAAACAGATAAGAAAGAAATTATTAAAAACTTGATTGCACAAGTTACCGGTACCGTCAGATGGAGAGAGACAATGTCTTTTTTCAGTGATAATAATATCACGGACATTGTTGAACTCGGTGCCGGCAAAGTTCTCTCCGGTATTGCCAAGCGGAGTCTGGCAGAAGTTAATTCTTTTTCCGTGTACTCTATTCAAGATATTGAAGAATTGGCACAAAACCTTTAACTTTTTAAGAAAGGAAAAAAACTTATGTTTAATTTAGATGGAAAAATTGCTTTAATTACCGGTGCTGCCGGAGGACTTGGAGATAAAATTGCGCGCACTTTGCATGCTCAAGGCGCCACTCTTGCTTTAACGGATATGCGCGCCGAACCAATGGAAAAACTTAAAGCAGAACTTGGTTCTCGAGTTGAATGTTTTGTTGCTAACCTCACTAATTCTGATGATGTTCACAATCTGGTTGCAAATGTTGAAGAAAAAATGGGGCGTATAGATATTTTGGTAAATAATGCAGGCTTAACTCGTGACAATCTTTTCATGCGCATGAGTGATGAAGATTGGCAGTTGGTTTTAGACGTTAATCTTTCTGCCGGTTTCAAACTTGCCAAGGCTGCAGTTCGTGGCATGATGAAACGCCGTTTCGGTCGTATTATCGGCATTGCCTCGGTTGTCGGTGTTATGGGTAATGCCGGTCAAGCCAATTACTCTGCTTCCAAAGCCGGTATGATTGCCATGAATAAGTGCCTCGCCCAAGAGGTTGGTTCTCGCGGCATTACGGTCAACTCCATTGCTCCCGGTTTTATTCGCACTCCAATGACAGATGTTTTGCCTGATGATGTTAAGGCCCAGTTGTTGAGTAAAATCCCGGAAGGTAAGCTCGGTGAAGCGCAAGATATTGCCAACACTGTTGCTTTCTTAGCCTCTGATGAAGCACAATATATCACCGGTCAAACCATTCACGTCAACGGCGGTATGGCGATGATTTAGTCGAGGAGGCTCGACACCCTTTATTTTTGAGAGCGCTCGGAAACGGGCGCTTTTTTTATTTCAGTTTTGTTGTTTATTTAGAGGTGGCTGTTATTATTTATTCACATCCTCATTTTATCTGTAACACCTTGTTTTTAAACGCGCTACGCGCACTTAAATAAAAAAAGTTAAAAAAATGATAATTTTTTGCATTTTTCCATTGATTCCCATAAAATACCATGTTATACCATAGTTAATGTGTACACAAAAGAGATTTTAAATGCGCAAAACTTTTTTATTTTTAGATACAGTTACCAATAAAGTAGATGCGAAAGGACGTGTTTCCTTGCCCGCAGATTATCGTGCTATTGTTAAAGAATTAGGCTCTGAAATTGTTTGCTATCGCAGTTTAACTTCTCCTTGTATTGAAGGTTGTTTAGAAGATTTGTTAGATAAACTTGCCACAGATATTGAAAACAGTACTGATTTCTTCTCTGAAACTCAAGATGACTTAACCAATCTTGTTTTCGGAGATGCCAAACGTTTTACTTTTGACAGTACCGGTCGCATTATGCTTTCTGAAAAGCTGTTAAAACATGCCGAGATTACTGATACAGCTGTTTTTGTCGGCAAAGGGCGCAAATTTCAAATTTGGAGTGATAAAAATTGGGCAAAAGAAGAGCAACGCCTGCGCGAAAAGATTAAGAACAATCGTCCATCATTAAAAGTGGAGGCCGAATAATGACTCCAGCTGTCCGTCATATACCGGTTATGCTAAAAGAGGTTTTGGAATATCTTTCTCCAAAAGATAATGAAACATATGTTGATGCCACTTTCGGTAACGGCGGTTATACGGAAGCTATTTTAAAGTCGGCTGATTGTAAAGTTATCGCGCTTGACCGAGATCCGTCAGTTATTGGACGAGCGCAAGAGCTTAAAGCAACTTATGGCGACAGGTTCGATTTCAGGGCCGGCACATTCGGCAATTTTCAAAATTTAATCTCTGAAAAAATTAATGGTGCCGTGTTTGATATCGGTGTCTCCTCTATGCAATTAGATGATAATTTCCGCGGTTTTTCATTTAGCAAAGAAGCTCCTCTTGATATGCGGATGTCTATGAGCGGTCTTTCCGCCAAAGATATTATTAACACTTATTCTGAAAAAGATTTAGCAGATACCATTTATCTTTATGGCGAGGAAAAGAAATCACGTCAAATTGCTGCTAAAATTATTCAGTATCGCAAAGAAAAAATCATTGAAACAACTACCGAATTGGCAGATTTGATTTATCAGATTATGCCCAAGCGCTTCGGACAGATTGATCCTGCGACTCGTACTTTTCAAGCCTTGCGTATTGCCGTTAATGATGAGCTAGGTGAGTTGCAAAGAGGTTTGAATGGCGCTACGATGCGTCTTTTACCTGAAGCTCGGTTGGTTGTTGTTGACTTTCATTCTCTTGAGGATCGTATTGTCAAAAACTTTTTTAGCCTTAATACAGCTAAAAAGATTCATACTTCACGTTATGCTTCTACTACGCAAGAAGTTGATGCTGATAAAATATTCAGCTTTGCCTCAAAAGCTGTCAAACCGTCTGATGACGAAATAAATTATAATCCGCGGGCTCGCTCCGCAAAACTAAGATATGCCGTTAAAAGAAAGGAACTAAATCATGAGTAACGTTAAAACAGCTATTTCTATTTTATGGTGTTTAATAACCGTTGTTATCGGTTCTTATTATTTTGTACTGACTAATGATGTACAAAATCTCGAAAAGGAATTAGCTCAGATTAACCGTGATATTAAAGATGATATTCGTGATATTCATATTTTAGAGGCAGATTGGAGTGAATTAAACAATCCGGAGCGTCTGCGTGAGCTCGCCGGTAAATATATTTCGTTAGATTTTATCAAACCTGAACAAATTATTAACTATTCTGCATTACCATTAGAGGGTGAATTAATCGGGAATCCGACAATGTTTGCTAAAAATAGCAGACAATTACGCCATCTCGTTAATTCGGAGAGATAATTTTTTTATGAGTGTAACGTGGTTAAATTAGGTCTATCAAAACGAAAAAAGACATTTACCTATACCCCAGGGCAGGAGATTTACTTCTCTTCAGGCAGTTTCGGTTGGGAAACAGAAGATGAAGCTGTATCTGTGTGTCATAATCGCATTTTGTATGTGGTAGGTTTCTTTATTGTAGTTTACCTCATCATTATTTTTCGCATCTTTAACGTTTGTTTGATAAACGGCATACAACTTCACCAAGAAAGTGTTGCTTATTATAGACCGAGAATTCGCAGTATATCACCGGTCAAGCGTGCAAGCATAACAGATAGAAACGGTATTATTGTTGCAACGAACCTTCCCACCGTTAATCTGATTACCTATCCTTATAAAATTTCCAATCCGCAAGAAGTTGCCCAAAAGCTCAATATGGTCTTTCCGGATACTACATATGAAACTTTTTTTAAAATATTATCTCGTAAGTCAAAGTTTGCTTATCTTCGACGCAATATGACACCGCAACAACAGGCAAAAGTTAATGCCTTAGGTTTTCCGGAATTAGAGTTTGAACCAAGTGAGATTCGCGTTTATCCGCAAAAAAACTTGTTGGCTCATGTTTTAGGTAATACAGATATTGATAATGAGGGAATTGCCGGTTTGGAAAAATCACTTAACTCCAGACTTAATTCTTCCACTAAAGATTTACGTTTGACAATTGATTTAGGTGTACAATATGCGGTTCGTGATGAACTTGTGAAGGCGAAGGAAAAATTTATGGCCGAGCGTGCCACAGCCATTGTTATGGATATTAATACTTCGGAAATCATTGCGCTTACTTCTGTCCCTGATTATGATTTAAATAAACGAGAATTTACCGATCCTGACATTAAATTTAATTTTGCCACTTTGGGTGTTTATGAGGCCGGTTCCGTATTCAAAGTATTTAACACTGCTCTTGGTCTTGATAGCGGCAAAATCAAAATCACCGATAAATTTGATGCAACTAAACCGCTAAAAATGGGTTGGCATAAGATTACGGATTATCGTGTTCCCGCTAAATGGTTAACCGTCGGTGAAACGCTTATTCACTCCTCAAATATTGCCTCAGCATTAATGGCGCTCAGAGTTGGTAAAAAACTGCAAATTCAATTTTTCAAAAATATGGGATTTTGGGATAAAATCGAGAATCTTGAAATTTATGAAAAGGGACGTCCTATTCATCGTAGTGAAAAAAGTTGGCAGGAAGATACGGTAGCTACCACTGCTTATGGATATGGCATTTCTGTTACGCCTTTGCATATTATTACTGCCTTTTCTGCAGTCTTAAACGGCGGTCTTTATACACCCCCAACTTTAATACAAGAAAGTGCACCTCGAAAAACACGGCGTGTTATTTCCGAGCAAACTTCCATGGATATGCGCAAATTGTTAAGAGATGTGGTTATTTACGGTTCCGGAAAAAATGCTAATGTTGCCGGATATGATGTTGCCGGTAAAACCGGGTCGGCCAATAAACTGGATAAAAACGGACGCTATATTCAAGGACAGAATATTACTTCTTTTGTTTCTGCCTTTCCGATTTCAGATCCTAAATATGCCGTTATGGTTATTATTGATTATCCTAAACCGCTTAAAGAAACCTATGGTTTCGTTACTTCCGGCTGGAATGCCGTTCCTACCGGCGGCAAAATTATTACGCGAATCGCCCCACAGCTAAACATTCGCCCAAATTTCGATATCGAAACACAAAGAGATAAAATTTTAAAAAATTTGGAGCAATAAGTCTTTAGTTTTAGCATTTTTAACCTAAAATATATCTTTTATACACAAAAAGTTCAGTTTGTTATTGAAAAATTTACTTTTATTCCTTAAATTACCTTTGTCTAGTTAACTGGAAGGTATCCTTTTTAGGGTATTTACTATTAGCTAAAAAGAATTTTAACCATATGGAGAAAATAAATGAAAAAACTTTTAAGCTTGCTTTGTGCAGTTGTTTTATTGTCAGGCTGTTCTACGACTAGCAGCTGGTTTGGTGGTAGTGATTGCCAATCTAAACTCGCTCGTGAATTTGCAGAAAATGCACCGACAACTGTTTATTTTGATTTCGATAGTTCTGCTTTAACACCAAAAGCTGTTGCAGATCTTGACACTCAAGCAGCATGGTTGAACAAAAACAATAAAGTAAATGTTGTTGTTCAAGGTTACTGCGATAAGAGAGGTACTGCTGAATACAACTTGGCATTAGGTGAACGCCGTGCTGAAGCTGTTAAACAATACTTAGTATCTCAAGGTGTTGCTGCTGACAGAATCGCTACCGTTTCTTATGGCAAAGAATATGCTTTCCCTGGCGATACAGAAGAAGCTTATGCTAAGAGCCGTCGTGGCGTAACAGTTGTTGAATTAAGTAAGTAATTTAATTTAACAGTTTTATAAAAAACGTATTCGCAAGAATACTTTTTTTTTGTTGAGTTATAAAATATTTAGACTATATTTTATGTTAGTTTTGTTTATTTTGAGGAAAAAGATGAAAAAGGCTTATTTATATTGTTTGGTTTTATTGTTAGCAACTCCTGCTTTTGCGCAATGGGAAAATACGAATTCTTTGCAGTCTGAAATAAATCAGATTAAAGATGATATTGTTGTTATCCAACGTCAGCTTTATCGTGAAAAAAATGATGCAACTGCTCCCGCCGAATCCGTTTCTAATGTACAAGTTCGTTTAGGAGAATATGACCAGTTAATTCGCGATATGAACGGTAAAGTTGAAAATATAGAATACCGCCTTTCTACCTTAGAAAAAAAGATGGAAATGTTTGATAAAGATATTGAGCTACGCTTTAACCAAATGCAGCGACAAAGCGGAAATAAACCTTCTTCTGCACCGGCAAATGCGTCGCCTGTTGCCGCCAAGCCTTTACCTAAGGCACCGGCGGGTGTTTCTCCAAAAGATTTATATGAACAAGCTCTCAATGATTTAAAAGATAATAATTTAAGCAATGCCGAAGAGAAATTTTCACAATTTTTAGGCTCTTATCCCAAAGATGCGCTTGCTGGGAATGCGCAATATTGGCTCGGAGAAGTTTACTATAAGCAACAAAATTTTGCCAAAGCTGCAGTAGCCTTTAAAGAAGGTTACAGCAAATATCCGGAAGGGACAAAGGGCCCTGATTGTTTACTCAAATTAGGTCTTTCCATGAAAGCATTGGGTAAAAATGAAGAAGCCTGTACAGCTTTTACCAATATTCCGACGATTTTCGGCAAAGTCAATCCTGGTATTGCCGATCGTGCAACAGATGAAGCAAAGGCTATGTCTTGCAAGTAATCAACGATTTTTTAAAAAAGCATCATATCCGTGCTAAAAGTTTTGCTATCGGTGTTTCCGGCGGTGCTGATTCATTGGCATTAGCTTTAATGTTTAAAGAAACTTATCCTCAATATCATTTTGTTGCTTTAACTGTTGATCATCAATTGCGTCAGTCTTCTCGAAAAGAAGCTGAATATGTCTCTAAAATCATGAAACAGTATGGTATTGAACATCATATTTTAACATGGCAAGGGCAAAAGCCTAAAACCGGCATAGAAGAAGCAGCACGCGATGCTCGTTATCATTTGCTATGTGAATGGTGTCAACAACATAAAATTTCTTATTTAGCAATAGCTCATCATTTGTATGATCAAGCCGAGACTTTTTTAATGCGTTTACAACGTGGTAGCGGTCTCTTTGGTTTATCTGCCATTCAAGATATTTCTATGATTAATGGCATTTCTATTATTCGTCCTTTACTTTATACCCATCCAGATTGTTTAAAAACATATTTGCGTCAAAAAAATATCTCTTGGGTAGAAGATGAATCAAATAAATGTACAGATTTTCTGCGAGTTAAAATGCGGCAATTTTTACCGCTTTTGGAAGAAAAAATAGATATTTCTGCCGAGCGTTTATGCGAAGCTGTACAGCAATTACAAAAGACACGTTCTTTTATTGAAGATTTAGTTCAGCATACTATTAATTCGGCTGTTAATTTTTGGCATACCATTGGTTGTTCTTTTGATTATGCGGTTTTTAACGACTGGCATAATGAATTAAAATTCTATGTTCTCCGACAATTATTGATAACTATCGGTGACACTGCTTATGCACCGGAAGCTATGGCTTTAGAAACATTAATAAACAAGTTAAGCCTGGCAGATTTTTCCTCTGTGACATTAGGACATGTTTTTATTCAAAAAAGTGATTTAAGGATTTGGTTTATTAAAGAAGCACGCCATAAAGATAAAGATCTATCAGAAGAGCAATGGCAACAATATTGTATTCAGAATCCATTTGTACGCGGCATTAAAATTCCACATAAACTGAAACTTGCTTTGTTTTATGAAAAAAACACAAAAAAGTAAAAAAAAGGCTTGCATTTATGATTTTTGCAAGCTATAAGTTTGTTTGTTCTGATGGGGGCGTAGTTCAGTTGGTTAGAATACATGCCTGTCACGCATGGGGTCGCGGGTTCGAGCCCCGTCGCTCCCGCCAGTTGAAGCAAAGAGGGTACCTAAAATGGTACCCTCTTTGCTTTAACTTACAGACAGAGATTGGTTTGAAACCGCGACCGTCGCGGGGCGAGGAAAAGAAATTGTTCCGGTGGAACAATTTATAACGCAGCAGACGCTTTTGTTTGTTTTCGCGCAAACGGAAGCGAAGTTGCGAGAACATTACAAAAGCGGTGACCGAAGCGTCGTTGTTGAGCGATAAAATCGCGAAACTTACGAAGCAAGAAGAGCCCCGTCGCTCCCGCCATTAGAACAAAAAATGCTATCTGTAAAGATGGCTTTTTTTATTTTAAATCATATAAAATGACAGGTTATCACTTCTATCCATCATCGTTTAGCTCTAATATTTACTTTAAAGAAAATTTATAAGTCTATAATTGACTTTTTTTGTGATATATGCAATTTTTAGATAGTTTTAAAAAGCATATTTTGCCAAGGAGTTTATGTGAACTTATGAGAGTTCTGATTCTAAGTTTCAGTAATAATCAAGTTAATGAGGATAGTTTTATCCCTAACAAAATTGGTTTAACCTTTTCTTGCGTTAAAGAATGTGAAGAACAGTTAGATAGAAAAGGTCAAAAAGTTGAACATATTTGTATAAATAAAAAAAATGTTAAAAGGTGTAATGCTTGCGGAAAAAGAGGATGGGGTATTTGTGCAGAAAAGCATATTTGCATACAAAAAGATGACTTTAATAGTATATATAACAATATGAGTAAATTTGATATTTATATATTTATTACCCCTGTTTATTTCCACGAAATGAGTGAGTCTGCTAAAGCATTTTTTGACAGATTAAAAAGATGTGATGCTTTTAATGTTAGTTCAAAAATTAAAGGAAAGAGGATTATTTGTATTGCCTGTGCCGGAGGTAGTGGTAGCGGAGCAGAAGAAACTTTAAAAGCATTCGATACATTAAATTATTTTCTAAAAACCACTATGATTGGAAGAATACCGGTAACAAAATTTAATTTTAATGAACAAGCAAATGTAATAAAAAAAGTTATTAATAAAATAGCTAGCTAAGCCACTACCTTGTTTCTTTGTTTATTAGTATATGCTTCAACTATTAGAATAAAATGCCATCCGTGATGATGTTTTTTTATTTTAAACCAGAAATGTTTTATATATCTCCTCGCCTATCCCCCGCAAATATCACATGGTCTTCCCAATTTTTCGGCTTTTTCTTTAGGCATTCTCACACAATTTTTGGTACATCTTCTAGCGGCAATGCAATTAGGTTTATGATATATCAGCGTTTTATGATTAAATACCACCATCGTATCTGCCGCCAATACCGGCATTACAGCAAATAACAAGAACAGTACTAAAATAATTTTTTTCATTGCAAGTCCTTAAAAAACATTTTTGTGTTACTTTACATCTATTTTCTTAATTTTTTCTTTTCGTCGGAGTTGTGATTTTTACACTTTATAAATCTTTCTTATCCTATAATTTGGCTATCTTCTTGTTAACGAGTAATTCTATGACTGATAATTCGCCTTTTCCTAAAACATCTTTACAATATTTATGGCGTGAATGCATTAAACCTTTTAAATGGACTTTTATCATTTGTATATTACTTGTCTTTGCCGAAACAAGTTTAGCTAACTTTTTAAACTGGTTGTTGGCAAAGTTTGTTGAAAGCATTAAATCCGGTGCAACACCGGAAGCGTTACGTCAGGCACTATGGTTCATATGCCTTATTATTGCTTGTGATGCTATCAATATTTTCTTACCCAAACAAACTATTATGTATCGGCAAAAGCATCTTTATTTTCCGCTACAAGAACATATTTACGGGCGTGCTTTATCTTATATTTTCGGTCATTCTGTAAACTATATCATCAACAAACAAACCGGCACTTTGCTTGCCAAAACCAATCAAATCAATTCGTTACAAAATACTCTTTCGCTTATTATCACGCAGTTATGGGATCGCCTTAGTGATATATGCTTAAAGTTTGTATTGTTAACATTTATCAATGCTTGGCTTGGTCTCTTATTTATTGTTTGCACCATTCTTGTTATTCTTGTTAATTATTATGCCAACCGAACTAGCAATCGCCTGCATAGTATGCAAGGAAAATCAGAATCTTTATATTCCGGTTGGCTTGTCGATACCATTGCCAACATTCGCCTCGTTAAACAGTTTAACCGTCTTGAATATGAAAAGAAAAGATTAGCAACTCTTTTACAGCAATATATCAAAATTAAAGCTAAAACCATGTTGGCTTGGTTTAGTTCTTTTACACTTGCCAGTTGCTTTATTCATTTATGCTCCGGGATTATGCTTACTTTTGCCGTTTATCTCTGGAGCAAATCTTTAATCAATATCGGCGATATTGTTTTTGTTTTATTAACCATAAACGGTGGTTTTATGTGGCTGATGGGATTATGTGATGACTTTCGCCGATTGGCGAATAATCTTTCTTACATTCAAGCCGGTTTGGAACCGTTTATTGATGAACATGAAATCAAAGATGTGCCTAATGCCAAAACGCTGAAAGTTAAAAAAGGACACATTGAGTTTAAAAATGTCGGCTTTGCTTATCCGGAACAGAAAAGAATTTTTGATGGATTTAATTTAGAAATTAAGGCCGGTGAAAAACTAGGTATTGTCGGTTTATCCGGCAATGGCAAAACAACACTTATTAACTTGTTGCAACGTGCTTATGATATAGTGGAAGGGCAGATTTTAATTGACGGTCAAGATATTAAAACCATAACACAATCGAGCCTTCATCAAAACTTAGCCATTATTCCGCAAGAAACCATTCTGTTTCATCGTAGCTTAAAAGATAATATCGGTTATGGGGTAAAGGCAACGGATAAACAAATTAAGCGGGCAGCAAAAATTGCCTGTGCCGATGAGTTTATCCGAGCTACTCATGATGGCTATAATTCTATGGTCGGCGACAGAGGATGCAAACTTTCCGGCGGTGAGCGTCAACGCATCGCCATTGCCCGTGCCGTCTTACGCAAAAGTCCGATATTGATATTAGATGAAGCAACCTCTTCACTTGATAGCGAATCTGAAAACATTGTTGCCGAAGCTATTAACAATCTTTTAGGTAACCAAACCGTCATTGCTATTGCGCACCGACTTTCAACTTTACGCAAGATGGATAGAATCATTTATCTTGAGCATGGTAAGGTGGTCGAATCCGGCACATTTGATGCACTTAAAAAGAAGAAAGACGGCAAATTTGCCAAATTGTGGAAATTGCAACAGCTAGGGGTGAAGGAATAGGACATGAAGTTATTTGAAAATATACCGAACATGCGTAAAGTTCCGCACAATCCGCTGTTATTTGTTTGGGAAGTTCTATACGGCGCACGCAAATTAGCGCTTGTCGGAGTTATTTTAGCTTTTTCTTTGCAGTTGTTAAAAGTTTATGTGCCGGTTTATTTTTCCAAAATGGTCGATTATTTTGCTAAAATCTCGCCGCAGGATTTTTCCTGGTACAAAGTATGGTATTTTTTGGCACTTATTTTTGCCTCATATATCGGGCAATCTGTTTTTCGCATGGTTCGGGAGATATTGGAAGAAAACCGCGTGCGTAATTTTATGGCAGCCAAAATCAGATTATTTGCGGTTGATTACTTAGCCAAACATTCAGAAAATTATTTTTCTTCACAAAAAACCGGTCAACTCTCACAAAAGGTCAACAATTGTGCAGATTATGCAACTACAACTCATAGTGTAATTTCACAGCTTTATAGCACCATATTTTTGGTTTTAATTAACTTGTATTATATCGGCAGTGTCAATTTGATGTTCCTGCTATTGGTATTTATTTTCGGTTCTATATCTGTGTTTGCTTCCTATAAGATGAGTTTTAAGGTTCGTCATCTAAATAAAGAAGTAGATAATATGTTTGACGAGTTTCATGGTGTCTTAGCCGATAGTATCAGCAATACCTTAAATATTAAAGCCAGTGGCAGTGAAAATTTTGAAATATCTTTTATCCGCAAATTTTTTAATAAGTGTAAAGATGCCAGATTAATTGCCGTAGATGTATTTCAAAACTGTTTACGCTTGCAGCATATCATTGTTTGCCTGTTTGAAATCAGTATGATGCTGTTGCTGATTAGGTTATGGTATGTGCAAAAAATCAGTCTTGGCGATGCAACTTTAATCATAATGTTAATGAACACGATTATGAGCTCTTTTTCAAATATATTGGGACGTATCAGCAATCTTAATTCTGTCATCGGTTCTTTAGAAGCAGCAATGTCTCCCTTTATTGTTAAACACGAAATTGTTGATAAGCCAAGTGCTAAAAAGCTCAAGATCAATAATGGCGAGATAGAGTTTAAAAATGTCACTTTCCGCTATGATAGAAAAAAGGTATTTAATAAGCTGAATTTAAAAATAAAGCCCAAAGAAAAAGTTGGTTTGGTTGGTATTTCCGGCAGTGGCAAGAGTACATTGATTAATCTTCTGCAACGCGCTTATGATATTGAAGATGGTGAAATTTTAATCGACGGGCAAAATATTGCCAATGTCAAGCAGAATAGTTTACATGATGCCATTTCCCTTATTCCGCAAGATACTTCTCTTTTTCATCGTACAATCAGTCAAAATATTGCCTATGGTCATCTACACGCCAAACAAAGTGAAATTGAGCAGGCGGCAAAAAAGGCTTATGCCGATGAATTTATCAAAGCTCTCCCTAAGGGCTATCAAACTAAAGTCGGTGAAAAAGGTGTTAAACTTTCCGGCGGTCAGCGGCAACGAGTGGCAATTGCCCGCGCAATTTTGAAAAACTCTTCAATACTGATTTTAGATGAAGCCACCTCTGCTCTTGACAGCGAGGCGGAACGCTACATTCAAAAAGCCATGAAAAACCTGATGAAAAATAAAACCGTAATTGCTATTGCTCATCGTCTTTCTACCCTAAAAGAGATGGATAGAGTCATTGTTTTAGATAAAGGTAAAATTATTGAACAAGGAAAAATAGAAGACTTATTAAAATCAAATGGTGAATTTCAATATTTATGGGAAATTCAGAATAAAAAAGAATAAGGCAAGATACACTTCTCTCTTGCCTCTGTATGTTTTTAATAGCCGTTTAATAATAATCGATTTCGAACTTCTTGCAATGCTGTCGGCTGATTGCTTTGCAAAATCCTATCCGGATTTATCTTAAAATCGTCTTTTATCATTTTTCTTATTTTATTTTCTTTATTAATCGGCATTTCTGAGAGTAAAATAATTTGATATATTTTGAACAAAATTTCTTTGGTATCTTCAACTGTCAACGCCTTCTTTTCTTCCGTATAGATGAGTGCATTTTGGTTGCGAAGTATCCGCATTGCATTATTAACCAAAAGCATTGAGGCATTTTTTATTTTTTCAAAAACTCTGCTGTTATATCTCGGCTGATAATATAAATATTCAGAACATTCATCTGCTATATACTCGTTAAATAATTCAATTTGCTTAATTATAGTCCAATTACTCTTTGGCATTTTATACTCCTTTTAACTAAATTATACAATTTTTAGTTATATTTATTTAACAATATAACCAGTATTATATCTTATAAATTGATAATACAACTATTTTTATAATATTTTTTTATTTTTATCTTTTTATATATATATGGGTATATAAATATTTCCTGTCTTTGAATGTTCTCAGAATCTAACTATTTGTATTAATTCAATTTGTATATTTTCGTTTCCTGTGCATAAATTTGCCTAAAAGCCGTCTGAAATAGCTATACCACATTTCTTACAAATTAAAATATTCTTTTGACTTTTTTACTCAATCCCTCTAACCTATTTTTCAGATAGGATGATAACCTGTCTGAGGTGTGGAAACCTCTTTATCTGCGTCTAGGTGTAAAGACGTTAAATTTTGCACGCTTTCTGGCTATGGCTGGAAGGCGGCAAAATACGCTGTTCAGTCAATATGTCGCACTATTTCAGATAAGTAGTTTCCAACTTCCAGTCGCTTTCATCAAGCGGCTTTTTTTATTATATTTAGTGAGGACAGATAAATGAAAAATGATAATAGATTACAGACAATCCATGAAGACAAACAGATTCTTTCTCCTAATGCTTCTGAATTGTTGCAAGTGTTTAAGAATATGAAAACATATACTGGCACAAGGAATGATAATGATTGGGACTCTAAAACAGATAAACTGAATCATGATTTTGGAACAGATTTAAAAAAAATTTTAGAAATCTATGCAAAAAATCCTAATGATAATGACACTTGTTTAGTATTGCGAAAGAACTTACATATGGTTCATGATGCAATGATGACATATGCTACGCATGATTGTATTAATACTGTTTCTGCTTTTATGAAGACTTTAGGTGGTATGGTTCTTAATGCTTCAGAAATATCAGATACCAATCGTATCAACGTCTTTTCTGGACTATGTTCATTGGATGCTCATGAATATAACCTTTTTACAAATAGCAGCGAATGTAATGGTCTCGATGAGCAATTAATAGAAAAGAAGGATCGCCTACTGGAACGTGTTGTTTGTCTGCCTCATGTATCACTTAAATATAGCATGGATTCACTTTCTCTATCTAATTCAAGAGAAAAAGTTTCTCATTTTGAAGCATTAGCGGCCTTAGATTATGCAAGAGATAATTTTGATTCCCCTTCATTAAAAGAATATGTTGCTTTGTCCTGTACTAAATCATGTAAAGATTCTGACTTTTTAGTTTATAGTAAATCTGTTGATTTATTAATCAATGATGTATATAAAGATAATCCACTTACTGCTTTTTCTGCATTATCAAGTATTAAGCCTACTGAAAAAGATAATTCTCTTGTGCAAGCAAAATATGAAGCCTCAATCAAACAATTGCTTTCTGATACAAAGAAGAAAATATCCGAAAGCAAAAAAGGCGAAGCATATAGTCCTGAAGTTTTAGGAAAAACATTGTATAAATGGACTTCTGATTTTAGCACTTATGGCGTTGGTTATGAAGGACGTGATTTTGCAAAATCAATTTTAGAAACTTGTAAAGACAACAAAGAGCTGATAAAGGCATATAATCAAGCAAGAATAAAAGATAAAACTCTTGGAAGTGTTAGATTAGCTTTTACCCAAAAATCAAAATTAGAAAAATATTAAATTCTTTTATGAGCATTTTATAGCTACTTTATTAGATTTTATAGGTATTTTATCAGCAAAAAAAGAGAAAAAAACAAAGAAAAACCCTCTCAAGCTCGCTTGAGAGGGTTTTAAGGAGGAGGAGAAAGGGTTCAACAGTAATTAGAAGAACTGGCAACTACCTACTCTCCCGCGCCTTAAGACGAAGTACCATGGGCG
>JAZUMA010000038.1:0-60131 GCA_045603405.1 Alphaproteobacteria bacterium
GGCTTTAGAATTGGCGGCGCATACTATCGTGAATTAGCTGATCCGTACGATGAAATCGAGGCACAGCGTAAAGGCAGCAACGGCTGGTACAAGATTAACGATTATGCCAACATCTACGACCATGATCGTGCTGTTGTTGAAGCCGCAGTTGATTATGAATACAAGAGATTATCTCTCTATGCTAAATATAATCAGATGCTGCTCAAACGCAACAAACCACAGCTATTTGATGTAGGTATTAAGTACAACTTCTAAACAAAAAAAAAGACCTCTCAAAAGAGAGGTCTTTTTTTATCTAACACCTAAATCAGTTTCTCTAATTCATCCAGATAATAACTTATCAGATTAAGCCCCCCCTGCCAGAATTCTCTCTTTTCCGGATTAAGCCCAAATGGCGCAAAAATTTCTTTATAGTCCCCTATTGCTGTCTGTGACAACAAATGCAAATACTTATTTTCAAAATCAGCGACTTTATTTGTCAATTTCAGCCAATACAATGAATTTACAACACAATCGGCAAAAGAATATTCATACACATAGAACGGTAAAAAGAAAAAGTGCCCGACCTGTTCCCAGACAGCATCAGCATTTTCATCCACAATCACAGACGGTCCCAAACTTTCTTTCATTTCTTCTACCCAGATTTCATTAAGTCTATCTGCAGAAAGTTCTCCTTTACTTCTTTCATCATGTGCTCGTGTTTCAAAAAAGTGAAAAGCAATTTGTCGAATAGCTGTATTAATCATATCATTAACTTTCATAGCTAACAAAGAAATACGCTCTTCTTTAGTCTTAGCCGCATTTAACATAGATTGAAAAACAAGCATTTCTCCAAACACCGAAGCCACTTCTTCTGTTGTCAAACGCGTTGTCTCATTCAATACGCCATTTTTCCTTCGTAATTGATGATGACATCCATGCCCCAATTCATGAGCCAAGGTTAAAACATCACCGCGTTTTCCAATAAAATTCAGCATCAAAAACGGATGCTTTTCAGCCGATGGTACGGAACAAAAAGCTCCGCTTTTTTTTCCATCTTTCGGTGCAACATCTATCCAATCATTAGCAAAGAAATCTTTTGCAATATTATACAACTTAGGCGAAAACTGTTTATATGCATTCAATACTATATCCACTGCCTCATTCCACGAATATTCCCTATCATTTTCAATCGGCAAAGGCGCATTTCTATCCCAATAACCAATCTTTTTTACACCCAAGAGTTTTGCTTTTAGCTTATAAAAACGCCATGCGATATTCTTATAATTATCTCTCACAGTTTCAGCTAAAGTATCCACTGTTTTATCACTCACATCTTCCGAAAGATTACGCGCTGACATTGGACGCTTAAAGCCGCGTTTTTCATCTTCAATTGCCTTATCTTTGATAATCATATTATAGATATAGCCAACCGTAAAACTATTTTCTTTTGATACACGATTAATCTCTTTACCGGCTTTAGCACGCACTTTAGCATCTGGACTTAAGCTCAATTTACTGATTTGTGCATCGTTATATTTTTTTCCATCTACTTCATAAGAAAGATGAGCCATATATTCTTCATAATACCGCACCCAGGCAGAACCTGATGTAACATCTTTCTCTAACAAAACTTTTTCGACATCTTCAGAAAGCTCATAAGATCTAAACCGCCGTATTCTTTTCAAATAAGGTTTATAGGCCTGAACACGTTTATCAGCCAAAAGCTTTTTTTCCTGTTTTTCCGATAATTTATTATATTCCAAATTAAAAAACACCAAGTTAGAACCTGCTGTTGTCAACTCTTCTACGATTCTCTGATAAAGAGCCGTCGCTTTTTGTTCTTTCATTTTTGTCGCCAAATTTAGAGAGGAAAACTCACTCAGACGAGAGCTTAAGTTGCGCATCTCTTCTAAATCATGCAAAGCCTCTAAAAACTCATCAGCACTAAGTTCTGCAACCTTACCCCGATATTTTTTCGCAAACGTCACCGCCTTTTTAGCATACAGTGCTAAATCTTTGTTTATTTTTTCATCATCTTCATTTTTATAATACTCAGACAAATCCCAAACAGGCAATGTTTCTGCTGCATTTTTTTTATTCATCAATACTCTCCTTTATCACATTATCTAATAAATCGTTTTCGTCATCATCTTTCAAAAGACTATTTTGCTCCAAATCTTCATCTATTTTATCTTCATCCACCCATTGTTCCTCCGATCTAAATAAATAATTAGCCCAAGGCGTTTCCTGTTGCCCTCTGCAAAACAAAACAGCTCCTTCGGCTATAACCTTAAAATAACAGCCATACCCTTTAGCAATAATTTTAAAAACATCAGTATGTTTCAAAGTCTTTTGAACCATCAATTTTTCTGTCATCTGATATGTACAAGGTGTAAAACCGCGCATTTTTATATCATTATGCGGGGCAATAGAAATTATTGCAACAAAACAGATAAAACACAAAACAAAAACACCAAGAAAAAGAAAAAAGCCGTAATCTCGCAAAAATTTTACCAACTTTGTCGCTCCTTATAGAATTCCTCAAGCTCTGCCAATTCTTCTCTTGTATTTGCGCTGGCCACTTCCTTAGGATTCCCTTCTATCGCTGTACATTTCAGTCCCATTTGCCGTGCGACAGCAACAGCATCTGTTAAATAATACTCATTTGCAGCGTTTTCATTACCAATATGCTCCAAAATATCAAATAAATAATGCCCATCAAATCCCATACAGCCGGAATTACAAAAGCGAATATTTTTTTCTTCTTCACTTGCATCTTTATATTCAACAATACCAAGCAAATCATTCCCATTCATCTTCAGGCGTCCGTATCGAGCAGCATCCTTAGGAGTAAAACCTAGTACAACTACAGCATACCCCTCTTCCACTTTTTCTGCTGTTTTCAAAAAAGTCTTAGCAGTTATCAACGGCGTATCACCAAAAATAACCAAAACAGTACCATCAAATATACCCATTGCTTCTTTTGCACACTTTACCGCATGGCCGGTACCCAACTGTTCTTTTTGTACAGCTGCCTCATATGGTTTTACTGTCTGTTTCACTAATTCTCCATCAGCCGAAATAATTGTTACAATTTTTGTAACATTAATTTCTTCCAGCGTATCTATAATATGCTTAATCATTGGCTTATTAGCCACCGGCATCATCACCTTAGGTAAATCAGACTTCATACGAGTACCTTTACCTGCTCCTAAAATAATCGCCGCAATCGGTTTTTGTCTCATAAGTTATCCCCTTTAAAAATTAACTGCTTTTCTTTACTGATAAACCAATTATACTACTATCATAAAAGCTATAGCAACGCAACACCAAAGGCAAAGATATGAAGAATTTTTTTATAAAAACATTATTAAGTGCAAGTATTCTGCTTGCCACACCGATAAAAGCAGATGTCCGCAGTGTATCGGAACAACCTCTGCCACAAGAATTTAATATACAAAAAAACGAGCAGGATCTTGCCAAACTTTATAAAGAAATACCAGATTTGAACGATAAAGAAGCCGTACAAAGTTACCTTAAAAAAAGACTTTCCGTTATTCAGAAGGCCAATATGACTGCGGAAGAAGTTGCTACACCACGTTCAATCAGCATCGTAGATGTCAATAATCTAAAAGAAAAACAAAAAAACACTTTATCTTCTTACGAAAAAATATATCAAGAAAGCATAAAACAAGCAGAAAAAAACTCTCCGCTCAATGCTGAAACAAAAATTGATGGCGAGTTTTATGAGTTCGTTCCTTCTGCAATTAACCAAGAACAGTTTATCCCTGATTTTCCATATGTAACCATAAAACTATCCGATAAAAAAGAAATTATGGCTCCGGCAGAAGAGCACATTGCTTATTTTTTAACCACAATTAACATTGAAGCTACCGGGCTCTTAAACATCACAGAAAAAATAATATTTGTTTCCAACAACGAAAGTTTTCCTACCGGTTTTTTCCGCATTCTCCCCAAATACAGTTACTCGCGCAATAATAATAAAAGACGTTATGATATTACACTGAAATCAGTCAGCATCAATGGTGTGGATCATCCTTATAAAATGACAGAAATCGGCAATTATATCTATATCGAACCGCAAAAACCTCTTAACCTACCAACCGGAATCTACACTTATGAGTTCAACTATTTAGTTGATCGCGCTATTTGGTCATATAACGATTTTGACGAACTCTATTGGGATATAACAGCTCGAACAATCATCAATGTTATCGGCTCGGCCAACGCGCTTGTAACCTTACCGAACGGAAAAGAATTTATGGCTCAAAATGCCATCGTCAGCACAAAAGATAATTTACACGCAACTCGTGTAAATATAGTCGACATTGCTAAAAACATTTTGGGCTTTTCAGATACTGAAGCTTTAGCTGTTGGAGATGATATTCATTTATATATTACTCTATCAAAAGACACTTTAATTGCACCTGATTTTACCAAAAAATACCTTTGGTTTATTCAAGATTTCGGCGCCGTGTTTTTTGCATTTTTATCTATGCTTGCCATCATCGTTGCTTATTACCTGTCGCTAAAGCAAATTCGCCAAAATAAAGATAAAACAAAAGCGAATATCAAACGTACCCCTGCAATATTCCGTTTTATCAACTCCAACATCTTTGACAGTCGTTCTTTACTGGCTGAGATTCTTGAACTGATAAGCAAAAATATGATTGCTTTAGCTGAACAAGAAAAAATACCGGTATTAATCAAAAAAACAGATAATTTGCAAAAACTATCAAAATCCTCACAAAAATTAATGAATATATTATTTCCGGCTGCAGAAACATCTTTACCGGCAACCGAACTATCAAAATTAAAACTAAAACGAGCCTACACTTATTTGAAAAAAAATGTTTATAAAGAGCTGACATTTTACAAATTCAAACTAAATAGTCTCTATCTTCTATCGAGCATTTTAATGTTATTATGCGGAATGATTGCTTCATCACTTACAGCCATTAATCCGTGGCATACTTTTTGGGTTATCTTCGTCTGCAGTTTACTCATGTCTCCATTCATTTTCGTTACAAGCATTAAATACAGGCGCAAAATTGTAAACATTACCGTTAAACTGTTCTCCGGACTATTTATTTTAGTTATTGCCGCATGGATGTCCATATACACATCAAAATTATATGCTGTTTTAATCATACTCAGTATAGCCTACATTATTTATTACTCACGCACTTTTTCCCGTCGCAGCGGTTTGCTACGCAATAAGATAAAAGAAACCGAAGAGTACAAATCTTATTTACAAAAAAATCCGGAATTGACTATAAAAGCTCCAGATTTTCCAATCCGCGCCCCTTATATTTACGCATTTGAGCTTGAACATAAATACAAATTATCCACCCTATTCTCATCGCTTAAAGATTTTGAGGATATATTAAAATTAACTAAATAGAGGACACCATATGAAAGGAATAATTTTAGCCGGTGGCTCCGGAACACGCCTATACCCCTTAACCCAATGTGTATCCAAACAACTCTTAGCCGTATATGATAAGCCGATGATTTATTATCCGCTTTCTATACTGATGCTTTTTGGTATCAAGGAAATACTTATTATCTCCACCCCACAGGATACACCGAATATCAAAAACCTTTTCGGTGATGGTTCTCATTTAGGCCTGAAAATCAAATATACCATCCAAAAAGAACCCAAAGGTATTGCAGAAGCATTCATCCTTGGCAAAGACTTCATTAAGAAAGATAATGTCTGCCTGATTTTAGGCGATAACATATTTTATATGCAATCACAAATCAAACAATATAAAAAAGAAATAGAAAATAACAACAATATGGCAACAGTTTTCGGCTATCACGTTTCTGATCCGGAACGCTTTGGTGTTATAGAATTCGATAAACAAAACCATGTTATATCCATTGAAGAAAAACCGCTCCAACCAAAATCAAACTATGCGGTAACCGGCTTGTATTTTTACCCGCCGGATGTTTGCGAAAAAGCTGAAAGATTACCCCCTTCTGCTCGTGGAGAACTTGAAATAACAGATTTAAATAAACTTTATTTAGCCGAAAAAAGACTGAATATTATTCCGTTAAAACGCGGTAATGCATGGCTTGATGCCGGAACGCCCGATAGTTTAATGGAATCATCTCAATTTGTACAAATAATCGAACAAAGGCAAGGCCTAAAGCTTTCTTGCATAGAAGAAATTGCCTACCGCCAAGGTTTCATTAATAGCCGGCAAATGCTTTCTTTAATCAATAGTCTTAAAGACGGCATTGCTTATAAAGAATATTTAAAAAAAGTATATGAGGAAAATCATGATCTTTACTAAAACAAAATTAGACGGAGTATACATTCTAACACCACACATATTCACCGACACTCGCGGCTATTTCTTTGAAAGCTACAATCAAAAAGAATTTGCTGATAACGGATTAAACTACAATTTCGTTCAAGACAATCAATCTTTTTCAAGTTACGGTACCATTCGCGGTTTACACTTCCAAAAAAAAGAACATGCCCAGGCCAAATTAGTCCGTGTCATTTCCGGAGAAGTTTTAGATGTTGCTGTTGATATCAGACGCGGTTCCCCAACCTATGGTCAACATGTTGCTGTACATTTATCAGCAGAAAACCAACAGCAATTACTAATTCCTCGCGGTTTTGCTCATGGATTCTCCGTGCTGTCTGAAACTGCTGTTTTCGCCTACAAATGCGATAATTTTTATTGTAAAGAAGCAGAAGGTGGCTTATGTGTCAATGACCCAGATCTAAACATTAATTGGCAAATAGATATGTCTAAAGCCAATATTTTAGAAAGAGATTTAAATCACCCAAAATTAAAGGATTTAGAACCATGTTTTTAGTAACCGGATGCAATGGACAATTAGGCACAGCTCTACAAAACATATTAAAAGACAACGCAGTTTACATTGATCGTGATACATTAGATTTAACTGATGAAACTGCAGTAAAAAAATATTTTAATAAAAACAATTTTGATTTTATCATCAATTGCGCTGCCTACACCGCCGTTGATAAAGCAGAAACTGATAAAAAAACAGCTAATCAAGTTAACGCTTTAGCCCCTCTCTATCTGGCAAAATACGGTAAAAACATTATTCACATCTCAACAGACTATGTTTTCGATGGTAGAAACAACCACCCTTATCAGGAAACAGACAAGACAAATCCTGTTTCAATTTATGGTAAAACCAAAAGAGAAGGAGAATTAAACGTTTTAGAAAACGCTGATACTGCTATTATTATCCGCACAGCCTGGCTTTATTCTCCACATGGCAGAAATTTTGTAAAAACGATGCGAAAATTAGGTGCAGAAAGAGAAAGCTTAAACGTCGTTTTTGATCAAATTGGCACTCCGACAAATGCCTATGATTTAGCAAATGCCATTGTCACAGCATTACCTCAGATGGAACAAGGCGAAAAAGAAATTTATCATTACACAAATGAGGGTGTTTGCTCCTGGTATGATTTTGCGGTTGAAATAATGAAACAATCTCACTTATCATGCAAAGTCAATCCGATAGAAAGCAAAGATTATCCGACACCTGCTCCGCGCCCTCATTATTCAGTCTTAAATAAGGCTAAAATAAAACAGCGCTTTAATATCACAATTCCCCATTGGCAAGAAGGATTAGCATCATGTCTCAAACAATTTTAGTAACCGGCGGTGCCGGATTCATCGGCTCCAATTTCATCCCTTATTTTATGGCAAAATATCCGACGTATAAAATTATCAATCTCGATAAATTAACCTACGCCGGCAACTTAGCTAACCTAAAAGAAGTTGAAAATAACCATAACTATACCTTTATTAAAGGCGATATTTGTGATGAAAATCTAGTCAACCAACTTTTTGATAAATATGATTTTACCGGTGTCATTCACTTCGCTGCCGAAAGCCATGTAGATAATTCAATCAAAGGTCCGCGTACTTTTATCAATACCAATATTGTCGGCACATTTAATTTGCTGGAATCTGCGCGCACGCATTGGTTTGATGCCCCTTTTACACCGAAAAAAGGTAAAGAAACTCACCGCTTTCATCATATTTCAACTGATGAAGTTTTCGGCACACTAAGCGGCACCGGTTATTTTACCGAAAAAACAGCTTACGCCCCAAATTCACCTTATTCGGCAAGTAAAGCCAGCTCTGATTTTTTGGTGCGAGCCTATCATCACACTTTCGGCTTAAATGTTACCACTTCAAATTGCTCTAATAATTATGGTCCCAAACAGCATGATGAAAAACTTATTCCGACAATTATTCGCAATTGTCTGAATTTATCGCCGATTCCTATTTACGGTAACGGAAAAAATGTTCGTGATTGGCTTTATGTAACAGACCATGCCAAAGCCATAGATATGATTTACCATCAAGGTAAAAGCGGCGAAACATACAACATCGGCGGTCACAATGAGCAAACCAATATTGATATAACCAAAAAAATATGCTCCATTTTAGATGAAATGAAACCAAGATCAGATGGCAAAAAATATGCAGATTTAATTACCTTTGTCAAAGACCGTGCCGGTCACGACTTACGTTATGCAATTGACCCAACCAAAATAACCGAAGAACTTGGATATAAACCTGATGAAACTTTCGCAACCGGCATTATCAAAACCGTTAAATGGTATTTAGATAAAGCATAATCCGCACCAATACAAATACACTCAATAACCCCGCCAAAATAAACTCCATTTGTTTTGACGGGATTTTTTTCGAAAGATAAAGAGCAAACCAACATAAAGATACCGGCAGCAAAATAGCAACATAGCGAAATTCTGATGAGCAAAAATAAGGATAATCCAGCCAAAAATTAATCCATGCACTTAAAACAGTAAACGTCAACACAATCCACATCAAATTAAACACAAAATTATTTCCGAGCTTCTCTTTGAATAAATTGAAAAAACTTACCAACAAAGATACTGCTAACAAACCACCTAAAATATAGAGCAAATAACCCCAAAACATTCCTTGCCACCTCCACTCGCCAAATAAAGAAGTTTTAAGCAAAGATCCCCAAACATTAGGTTCTAAAACACCGGCCTGTACGTCAGCAAACGGGGTTTTCCACATATTCCAAACCAAAATTCTTTCCCTCAAACCATAATGCGACAAATCCTGATAATCAATATTTTGCGGTGGTGGTACAAGCGGCAGATGATTATAGAGTAAAAATATCCCCCATGCAAATCCCAAAACCACACCACATACAATAAATATTCCTTGCATCAAAAGCCGAAATTTCTGTTTCTCTGATACCTGTAATATTTTACAGATCCCCAAAACTGCTATTGCAGGCACAATCATTAAACCTGAAAATTTTGTCATCCCTGCTAAAAATATAACAACACTAAGCCATATAGTTCTACACCAAGAATTATCACCATACCACAAAATTCCGAGATATAACGCCCCAAGCATCAAAAAATAAACAAAAGCATCATTATTCACAAAGTTTGCCATAATTGAATGAAACGGCATAAAACAAAACAAGGCAAAAACAAAAGCACATACCTTTTTTTCAAAGGCAAATCTTTGCAACAACTTAAAGAAAATAATTGTAGCTCCTGAAACAGCGAACAAGCTGACAAATCTTACAAAATCAAAACTTTGTTCCTCTGTTTTGCCTAAAAGCATCATTATTTTGCAAACACCAGCAGCAATACCACTCCATAACGGCGGCTGAAAATAAACACTACTTAGATATTCTCGTGGATTAGAAACAAAAAAATTGTGCTCTAAAATATAGTCGGTCTGCATATAAAAGTTAAAATAATCATATTGCCGCACATTTCCCCATGAAGCAAGTACATACCATAAATTAAGCAAAAAACTGACAGAGAAAATCACATCATATACACTAAATTCTTTTTTTCGCACATAAAAAAGACAAACTGCCATCATCAATAATACGGCAACACTCAATGTTGCCGGCAATAATGCATGCCAAAGCATAAGCCCGATACACACAAGAAACATTGCTCTCAGATTAAAATGCAAAGTCATCCTTATTCTCCTGCACATAACAATATGACTATCTTCTAAAAATTCACTTAATAACTATTATTATTTTTTGGCACTTTCGATATTTGCATGGACAAAAACACTTGACATTGCCCAAAAAACGAAATATAAATTAACCGAAAATTAACTTTTAAGGAGCAAACACATGCAAAAGCTTAGCCTAATGATATTATTATTTTTATGTATTATCAGTCCGTTAAGCTCTGCATTTGCAGAAAATATTAATCTCTGCGGCACTTATTTTGAAGACAATGACCGCAGTTTTATTCGTATTGCCAGACAAGATTTATTCAATGGCAGTAATAATTGTGATATTGAGGCTTACCAAGAACGAGTTATGCAATCCGGATATGTAAATTTGGCTTTAAATCATACCCGCAACAGACCTGTTCCCACTTCATGGAACAAATTTAATGATCATGTTATTGAAGTTCGCGGCAAGATTCGTAAGGGTATGATAACCAATACTAAACTTATTCGTGATGCCGGTGTATAGTCAAAGTACCACTTATTTCATAATTTCTGCCCAAATTTCCGTCGGCACGGTTCCACCACCGATTTCTTTCATCGGGCTGTTATCATCGTTACCTAACCATACAGCAGCGGTATATTTACTGTTAGAACCGATAAACCACGCATCTCGATAATTCTGTGAGGTTCCGGTTTTACCGCGTGCTTGAGCAACACCTTTAGCTCTTTTGCCTGTACCCGTCAAAACAACCTCTCTTTGAAGCGTATCAATTTGCGTCAAAACTTGATCTGTAAGCACTTTTTCTTTTGCTTGCGGCACACGTTTATATAAAACTTTCCCATCACTATCGCTAATTTCTGTTACAGCATACGGAAAGACGGCATATCCGCCGTTAACTGTCGCTGTATAAGCCGCCGCCATATCAATCACTCGCACTTCAGTTGCCCCCAAAATAATAGAAGGCTCCTCTTTTACTCCGGTTGTAATCCCCAAACGTAATGCCATATCAATAATATCATCAAGAGAAAGATATGTTGCCAAATCCACTGTTGCCGCATTTAAAGATTTTGCAAAAGCTTGCTTTAAGCTCACTGCCCCATGAAATTGTTTATCATAATTCTGCGGTTCCCAATTACCTATTTTAATCGGCTCATCAGCTATCAACTCATTTTCATTAAATCCTTTTTCAAATGCTGCCAAATAAACAAACAATTTAAAGCTCGAACCTGCCTGCCGTAACGCCTGTGTTGCACGGTTAAATTGACTCTCATTATAATCAAACCCACCGGCCATAGCTTTAATAGCCCCATTTCGATCCAAAATAACCACAGCCCCTTCATTCACATTATCTTTCTTATGTGCTCGAATATGCTTCCTAAGCAGATACTCAGCTCTTTGCTGTAAATTATAATCAAGCGTTGTTTTAACATACACATCATCGTCAAAAGTAGCTAATAATCCTGGCAATTCACTCATAATATAATCCCCAAAATAACGCACACCTAAAATCTGCTCGTTTTGTTGATTGCCAACAGGCTGTTTCAAAGCCGCTTCTCTCTCTTCTTTACTGATAGATCCGGCTCTTTGCATCAAAGAGAGTACCACTTCTGCTCGCTCCATCGCCAATTTTTTATTGTTAAGATAATTATACCTGCTCGGTGCCTTAAGCGCCCCTGCTAAAATAGCTGCCTCATGCAAATTCAAATCTTTTGCTTTTTTATTAAAAAATCTCTTCGCCGCCGTGTTAATTCCATAAGCTCCGCTACCAAAAAAGACCCGATTAAGATAAATTTCCAAAATTTGCTTTTTTGAAAAATGTTTTTCGAGCCACTGAGCTAATAAAAACTCCTGCACTTTACGTTTAATGCTTTTTTCACGCGTTAAAAACAGATTTTTTGCCACTTGTTGTGTAAGCGTTGAAGCCCCTTGTGCATAGCGTCTTTTTATTAAATTAACCCCCATAGCCCGAGAAAAACCGATAAAATCGAACCCGCTATGTTTATAAAAACGCCTGTCTTCGGTATCAACCACCGCTTGTGCTACATATTTCGGTAATTTATCTACATCAACCGGTTCAGCAAATAAACCGCCGTAAGAAGTCAGCTCTTTCCCATCCTGTGCTAAAATTTTCACCCCGGGCTGTCTTTCTACATAAATAGCTTTAGAAAAAGCCGGCAAAGTTGCATTACAATACCAAATATAGCCGAATATACCGCCGCCGACAATCAAAGCCACCCACAGCAACAGCAAAAACAACGTCATCTTCCATGAACGCTTTTTAACTTTCCTTTTATTAGATTTACGCCTGTTTTTTACTGCAACTTTTTTCTTCTTCTCTTTTTCTTCCGTATTTTTCTTTTTCACGCTTTTTTGCTTCATAACTCTAACCCTTTATTGATACATATAAAGAGCATACACCAAACTTCTTATAAAAAGATTAAAAAATAAGCACCGTATAATGTTTCATCAATTAAATCGTGTACCCGCCTCTACGCGAATGATTATTTTGAACAGTTGCAACACTTTTCACCTTAACCTCTTTATTACCCAATTTCTGTGCCCATTCAGCATATTGCTCTGCAAAAGCTGGATCTTTTTCTACCATAATCTTAATTCTTTCATAAACAGCATCCATTTCTTCCTTTGAAAGAACCCCACCTTTAGCAATCTCTCTCCACCTTGAACCATACTGCCTATAAAACTCCTCAAATGATGTAAAATGAGTTCTCAACTTCAACACTTCTGGATTAGTTTCTTTTCTCTTTTTCTGTAGATCCCTCATTCTTTCCTGTGCTGCTTGTATTGTCTGCCTTTCGTTTGCTTTTGCCTTTGCTGTAAGTTCTGCCCTACGTTGCTCTCGTACGCGTCTTTCTATTTCTTCTTGAGATTCAGTTAATCTATTACAAAAATTTTTTGCTTTTTCTTTCAACCATTTAAACATCTTTTTCTCCTAAACAAATCCTTACCTATGCTAATATTATAATCTAAAAAAAGCATTAACACAATTTTTTTTCACCGCAAAACTTCCAAAATTCCTTTGCAATCTAACGCATACACACTAAAATAATTTTATATTTAAACCCAAAAATCGTTCACTCACAGGCAACAAATTGCCCAATTTTTGCAATGGGTGGGCTAAATTGTGGTGCTATCGCCGTAAGCCCACCGAGGCACACGAGTGTAGTTAGACCTGCATGACGCGCCGATGAGTGGCTTCCTCATAGCGATTTGACCGCAGTTTAGCACGCCCCCAAGGAGAAATAAAATGGAAAAAGTTTGCTTAATCGACGGCTCAGGCTACATCTTCCGCGCCTTTTTTGCCAACCCGATGATGACTAATCCTGAGGGAATACCGGTTAATGCCGTCTATGGTTTTTTAAATATGTTTCTAAGCCTGACCAAAAATATCGAATGTGACTATTGTTTAGTGTTATTTGATGCCAAACGCCAAAACTTTCGTAATGAAATTTTTGCTGATTATAAAGCCACCCGACCGGAATTGCCGGCAGAATTAAAGCCGCAGTTTGATTTAATCCATGAAACGGTTGAAGCGCTTAATCTTCATTGGTTGCAAATGGAAGGCTATGAAGCAGATGACCTCATTGCCACATACACAAACATCGCCTTAAAAGAAGGCAAAGAAGTAACTATCGTCTCCGCAGATAAAGATTTAATGCAGTTAATCCGCCCCGGCGTTACCTTTTATGACAGTATGAAAAACAAATTCTTCACCCCCGAAGATGTCAAAGAAAAATTCGGTGTTTATCCGGAACACGTTACTGATGTGCAAGCACTTGCCGGCGACAGTACTGATAATATTCCCGGCGTTCCCGGTATTGGTATTAAGACAGCCGCAGAGTTAATCAATCAATTCGGCTCTTTAACAGAAGTCTTAAACCATGCCGAAGAAATCAAGCAAAACAAGCGACGTGAACTCATTATGGCCCATAAAGAAGATGCTCTTATTTCCCAAAAGCTCGTTACCTTAAAACCTGATGTTCCGGTAGAAATCCCGTTAGATAATTTGCGCTGTTTAGCACCAAATCAAGAAACTCTCATCAACTTAATTGACCGCCACGCTTTTAAGAGCTTAAAAAACAAAGCCATTAACTGGTTGCAAACCAAATGCTCAAATTTACCGCAAGAAAACAATTTACTCACGCCGACCTACAAATTAATTGAAAACATCGAAGATCTTCGTGCCCTATATAAAGAAATCAAACAACAAAATGCCTTTGCTTTCCTCGTTCACAACCAAAAAGAAAATATCTTAGGTCTCTCCGTTGCTCTTAAAGATGCCAAAGCTTTTTATTTACCCATTGATAAGGAAACACATACAATAGACCTGTTTTCAGCACCAACCGCAAAAAAAGGAATTTCTACTGAAGAAATCAAAAATTTCCTTACCCCCTTGTTTCAAGATCCTGCTGTAATGAAAATATCTTTTAGCATAAAAGATAATCTTCATCTGTTAGAAAATACCGTAAAATCATTACCATTTCCTTTTCCGTACGATGATGTTGCCATTATGTCTTATGATTTATACAGCTCTGCTGCCACTCACACCATTGCTGACTTATCAACCAATTTACTTGATCACACATTAAGAACAGCCGATACAGAATATAAAAAAACAGATTTCAGCCTTATTTCTCCCCAAGATGCACTTTCATTCTTTGCAGAAACTGCAGATTACACCATGCGCCTGTACAATCTTCTTCACACACAATTGTTACCGGAAAAGAAGTTAGCTGTTTACGAGAATATTGACCGTCCTCTTGTTAACGTATTATACCAAATGGAACAAGCAGGAGTCATGCTCAACACCCTTAAATTGAAAGAGATGGATAGTCTTTTTGATAATGAAATGAACAATCTGTCCCGACAAATCTACGTTTTGGCCGGAGAAGAATTTAACCTGAGTTCCCCAAAACAAATCGGCGAAATATTGTACAATAAACTGGGCTTAAAAGGAAAAAAGCACACTTCCGGCTCACTCAATACCAGTGCCGAAGTATTAGAGCAAATGGCAGAAAGTCATGAATTACCTAAGAAAATTTTAGAGTGGCGGCAATATCAAAAACTGAAATCAACCTATACAACCGCTTTATTGGCGTTAATAGATAAAGAAAGCCGTGTCCACACAACTTATTCACAAATTTCGGTCAATACCGGACGTTTAGCTTCTTCAAATCCTAATTTACAAAATATCCCTATTCGTACTCCAATCGGACGTCAAATCCGTGAATGTTTCATTGCCAAACCGGAGCATAAACTCATTGCTGCCGACTATTCACAAGTAGAACTTCGTTTACTTGCCACCATTGCCGATGTAAAATTTTTACAGGAAGCTTTTAAAGAAGGGGTAGATATTCACCGCAAAACCGCATCACAAGTATTCAATATTCCCTATGCAGAAGTGGATTCCGATCACCGCCGTCGTGCCAAGGCCATCAATTTCGGTATTATTTACGGTATGTCTGCCTATGGTCTTTCTAAAGAAGTAGATGTTTCACCGGCCATTGCCCAACAATACATAGATGCTTATTTTGCCAACATGCCGGAAGTTAAACAGTACATGGATAATACCATCAATTTTGCCCGTCAAAACGGTTATGTCTTAACCCCGTTTAATCGTAAAATCAGTATTTTCGGCATTCAAGATACCAACCGTCGTATGGCTTCTTTTTCGGAGCGTGCCGCCATTAATGCGCCGATACAAGGCGGTGCAGCAGATATTATCAAATTAGCTATGATAAAAATCGCCGCCAAGTTAGAAAAAGAAAAGCTAAAAACCAAAATGTTATTACAAGTTCACGATGAACTGGTATTTGAAGCGCCGTCAGATGAAGTTGAAAGGGTATCAGGAATAATCAAGCAAGAAATGGAAGACGTTATCGGCATAGATTTAAAAGTTCCGCTGATTGCCGAGGTTGGCATTGGTGACAATTGGGGCGAAGCTCATTAAAATTAACGCACGTTTCTATTATTTACCCCACAATAAGGATAAAATCTCCTTGCTACGCGTAAATTATCCGTTTTTTGGTTTAATGCCTCGCGATTAAGAATCCTCTCTTCTAAATGTTTTTGGCGCATCTGCACCCATTCCTGATTATTACTTTTTGGACGACAATCTACAACAATAATCTTTCTGCGCTCATTATTTCGAGTTTCCTCAATAACCTTTTTACAATACTGAAGATGAGTTCTTTCCGCTTCAGGTACTCCATATTTTTCTCTAAATGCGATGCTATCTGCACAAGACTGATAAGCTGTTTCAATTGAATTAATCTTTACCCCTTCCGGAAATACTCCTCTTGCATAAGTTTGATGAACAGACAGTGTTTGTAAAGATCTTGGCAAATTATGCAAATCTTTAACGGTATTTTTTGTTTGCTCATAATACTCAGAAAATGTTGCATTAAAAACCTGGCGATATTGTTCACGACCGATTTGAGGAATCTTTACAACAGGATTATTCCCCTCTTGCACAGAAATTATCCTGGCTCCAGCTCTCGGAATTTTTTCGACAACAATTCTATAAACTTTTCCTTCCTTTACTTTAGTGACTACCTTCTGCACTGGCACATCATCAGGTGTTTTTATATTCATATAATCTCGTGGCGAAAGCAATTTTGTTGCCTTAATCAGCGCATTTTTCTGCACCACAGTATAACCACACAAATCAAAGCGGCTTTTCTCTTCTCCTTCTATCTCTTCTTTCTTTTCGCCACTTTTTCTGTTGTAAAGCAATGTTCCGACACCTACTGTCAAATGCCCCAAACAATCAACATATGCTTGCGATTCATAGCTTTCCCAAGTAATAAAATCCTCAAAACAAGCATCTCGCAAGCTGGCATAATCCTCGCAAGGCTTTTCCATTCCTGGAAAGTACGATACTAAATCTTTGGTGTTGTTTCTTTTGCTCATAACTTTCTCTTCCCAAATAGCACTTTATTTGATTAAATTATATCACAAATATTGCCTTTTTGCAATGAAAAAACACATCTCATATTGTATATTAATTTCCACAAAGAATTTTCTCTTAATGCCCAAAAGTCTTCTTAAATTTTTGTTCTGCTTTCAGCTTTTTAAAATGCTCAATATCTCTATATTTAAAAACTTTAGCCGGATTACCGCCTGCAATAGCATATGGCGGTATTTCCCCATGCACAACTGCGCCGCCTTGAATAATAGCGCCTTCACCGATCTTAGTTCCCGGCAAGATGAGAACACGCGCACCAATCCAAACAAAGTCATTGATTTCAACATCTTTTTGTATCATCGTTAAATCATATGGAATTTCTGTTCCTTCATAATTATGATTTTCCGTTAAAATCAAACAATTACCGGCAATAATTACATGTGATCCTATAGAAACATGTCCTTTTCCTGCTATTTTCATTCCCCCTAAAAAAACAAAATCACCCAACTCTGTATTTTTATTAACTTTGCTTGAACTACAAACATGTAAACATTTTCCAGCCTTTTTCGCTGTCCGCCTAATTTTCCAAATATAGATATTCCTCGTATCACTACACCAAAGTATTTGTTCCAAACAAGCTAAAAAACGCTTACGGTATTTCTTTATCGGAACCAAAAAACTCAAAATTTTCGCCAATACTTTCATCACTCATTCCCTCTAAATAAAAATTCAGCGCATTCCGCGATAATGTGCCACATTTGCATTATGCTCAGCAAGCGACTTTGCAAACCTGTGCCCGCCTGTCACCCCATCTGCCACAAAATAAAGGTATGACGTTTTTTCAGGATTTGCAGCTGCTTCAATAGCTGCTTTTCCCGGACTGCATATCGGTGCAGGAGGTAACCCCTCATAAACATAAGTATTATAAGGCGAATCATACTCTAAATCCCGCTTATAAATAGGTCTACCTAAATCCATCGTACCATTTGTAACCGCATAAATAACCGTAGGATCCGTCTGCAATTTCATCCCCGAATTCAAGCGATTAACAAACACCGATGCAACTTTTGTCCTTTCAGAAGCAATGCCTGTCTCTTTTTCCACAATACTCGCTAGAATAAGTAATTCTTCTGCAGATTTCAGCGGTAAATTCTCTGCTCGCTTATTATAAGCTTCTACCAGTGTTTTTTTCATCGCCTGACGTGCTTTCTCTAAAATAGCATCTCTCTTTTCGCCGCGCACAAAATGATACGTTTCCGGCAAAATTTCCCCCTCTTTAAGTGCTAAAGTAATATCACCGACAAGATACGGATTATCCATAATAATTTTCTTAATCTCAAATAAAGCCTTTCCTTCAGGAATAGTCAGACTGCGCACAATCACATCACCTTTAACTAACTTATCCAATATTTTTGCATATGAAATATCTCCTTCAAAAGCATATTCTCCGGCTTTTAATTGATTTTCTATCTGTAGCACCCGCGCAAACAAAACAAACCACAATGCATTTTCAACAGCACCACTATCTGCCAAAATCTTTGCCGTCTTATTAAGCCCCGCTCCTTTAGGCACCAAAACTTCCCGATAAGAATCTACTCTATATTGAGCTACATATTTTTGTCGTGCATACATAAAAAAAGCAACTCCGACCACTATTGCTAAAAACAATAAGAACAAGAGTCGCTTAAAAACTTTTTTCATCATAAAGTACTTAACCGTTATATTTCTTGAAAATCAATGAAGAATTTGTTCCGCCAAAACCGAAAGAATTAGACATTGCCGCTTTTATTTCTCTTTTTTTCGGTTTCAAGGGCACTAAATCAAAATCAGCTACTTCATCAGCAGGATCTTCTAAATTAAGCGTTGGCGGACAAGTTTGTTCCAAAATAGCCTTTATTGTATAAACGGCTTCTACTGCACCGGCAGCACCCAATAAGTGCCCGATAGAAGATTTAGTAGAAGACATCGAAACCTCTTTAACCCCTTCATCACCAAACAAACGCTTAACAGCCATAGCCTCACCAACATCACCTGCCGGCGTAGATGTTCCGTGCGCATTAATATAGCCGATATCAGCAAGCTCCACCCCATGCTCTTTGGCATGGTCTGCAGCCATTTTCATTGCTCTGTATGCCCCATCGCCTGAAGGAGCCGTAATATGATAAGCATCTCCGCTCATTCCATATCCGACTATTTCTGCATAAATATGCGCGCCTCTTGCTTTAGCATGCTCTAACTCTTCTAAAACCAAGGCCCCGCTACCTTCGCCCATCACAAAACCGCTCCGCGCCTTATCCCACGGCCGTGAAGCTTTCTCCGGATTATCATTAAATTCAGCTGTTACAGCCTTCATCCGTGCAAAACCGCATAATCCCAGAACATTAACAGCCGATTCGGCACCACCGGCAACCATTAAATCAGCATCACCGCGAGCAATCATCGCCGCAGCGTCACCAATCGCATGTGTGCCTGTAGAACAAGCCGTAACGCAAGCATGGTTTGGACCTTTTAAACCGTATTTAATTGATACATTACCTGAAATCAGATTAATAAGAACAGAGGGAATAAAAAATGGAGAAATACGTTTCATCCCGACTTCATTAAAAGAAATAGCATTTTCATAAATTGTCTGTAAGCCACCGATACCCGCACCCATCATCACACCGGCACGATATTTTTCGTCTTCACTGGCTGTTTCAGCATCCCAGCCCGCATCATTTAATGCATCACCGGCCGCCGCCATTCCAAACAAAATAAATCTGTCATTTTTCTTTTGATCCTTCGGAGCAACAACTGTATCAGGATTGAACAACGGCGTTTCATCACCAAACGGTACACGACCGGCGATTTTAACCGGAATATCTTTAAGGTCGATATCATCAATAACCCGAACGCCTGATTTTCCTGCCATCAATGCGTCCCAATTATATTGTACACCTCGACCTAAAGGCGAAACAACACCCATACCTGTTACAACAACTCTTCTCATTAAAGCTCCTCTGTTACTTATCCTACGGATTGAGCAAAAGCTCTCTCCGCGGATAAACTTAATATGAAAAAACTCGCTTTTGAGTATTGAGCGAGTTCTAATTTATGATAATTCCAAAGACTTACGCAGATTTTGAAAGGTAGTCAATAGCATCTTTTACTGTAAGAATCTTTTCTGCTGCTTCATCAGGAATTTCGCAACCAAATTCTTCTTCAAATGCCATAACTAACTCTACGGTATCCAAGCTATCAGCACCTAAATCATCAATAAAGTTCGCACTTTCTGTTACTTTTGTTTCTTCAACACCTAAATGTTCAGCAACAATTTTCTTAACACGATCAGCGGTATTATCAGTCATTAAATTAACCTCTAAAAATTATTAAAACAAATTTTAGACTAACGTCTGAGATGGACGCTACACGGATTTTATTTATTTGACAAGCTTTTTTTTCAACTTTTCAACTTTTCGCCCTATTAAAAAACATGATAAATAGTTTATATCAAGAAGTTAGAGATATAAAAAAACATTATATTTTTATTATTTTACATCCCAAAACCGCTCTTTTCTTGTAAAAACAAACCAAAATCATTTTTTTCAACACCCTTTATCAATAGTCTTTATTTTTTATCAAAACACATTATATAAAAGAAAAAAACAAACATTATATAAGGAGAATACCATGCAAATAGGAATTATCGGTACAGGAATGGTGGGCAGCGCTATTGCCTTTTCTTTAGCCACTGCCGGCGTTACGGAAAAAATAATTTTAATTGACTACAACCATCAAAGAGCTGACGCCGAAGCAATGGATATTTCTCATGCGACCCCTTTCACCTCTGGGACAACCGTTATAGCAGGTGACTACCCTGATTTAAAAGAAACCGGACTCGTTATTATTACCGCCGGCGCAAATCAAAAACCAGGAGAGACAAGGCTTGATTTACTTTCCAAAAATGTTTCTATATTTAAATCCATTATCCCGGAAATAATCAAATACACCCCTGATGCAATTTTATTAATTGCAACCAATCCCGTAGATATTATGACTGAAGTTGCTCTAAAACTTTCAGGATTCCCCAAAAATCGTATTTTAGGCACAGGAACAGTGCTTGATTCTTCAAGGTTCCGTAGCAGTCTTGGTTATCATCTGGATATATCTCCGACATCTGTTCATGCAAATGTCATTGGTGAACATGGTGACAGTGAAGTTCTGCTTTGGTCAGGTGCCGTTGCCGGTACAACGCCGATTGCTCAAATTGCTTCCCAAACAGGTATCATTTTAAGTGACACAATCAAGGCCACCATTGATAATGATGTTCGCAATGCAGCCTATGCAATCATCAATGGCAAAGGCTCCACATATTTCGGCATTGCCGCTGCAGCTTTGCATATTGTAAGTGCCATCACCGGTAACACGCACATGATTTTAACTATCAGCGCCCACCATGATACAGCCATCGGCGGTCATAAAAATATCTGCTATTCAATGCCATCTATTGTCAGTAAAAATGGTGTTGAAAAGACACTTATTCCGGTCATGAATGACGAAGAGCGCCGCGCTTTAGAGAAAAGTGTTGAAACATTAGCTGAATATACCAAGAAAGCCCTCGAAATGCTCTAAATTTCCATTTGACACAATTCAAAAAAAATGCTACCCTAAAAGCATATCGATACGCTATTGAAAAGAGGAGATGATATAATGAGAGCATCTATAAAAGAAGAAATGGCAGCGGCAGCCATAGCAGCGTTTGCGCTGGCTGTTCCCACCAATTCGGCTGCAGAACCACAAACTCCTACAGCAAAGGAAATTACACAAAACTCAGATGAAGGACTGGAGCGTACCTGCAATATTAAAGAATTAAATAAAACCGCCGGTCGCATTATTACCAGACATATTTATGACTGGCAAGATGTTATAAAAAAATATAATCTTAATCCGGCTGATTTTGAAAAAAATACAAAATTAAGCAAAGAACAAGAGCTGAAATGTGCCGCCACCCTGCAAGCAATTTCAATTTATGAGGCCTCCCGCCCCAATAATATTGAAGCGGCTTATTTTTACGAGGATTTAACAAAAAATTGGCCTGATGGCAAAAAAGAAGAGAAAGTTAAAGAGGCCCTTGAAAATGCTTCTTCCAAAAGTTTTACAGAAACTCTTACTGAAGTAACAACTCGCCTTCAGCAGAATAGAACAGCTCAAAAAGAAGCCATTACTGATTTAGAAAAATTTAAATCAGACCCTAACAAAGGTTACAGCCTGACGCAAAAAGTTGATACAATAATCACAACCAAACAAGCTGCAACAACAAAAACCATGTCGGCGGCAACTTTTATGAACCTCGCTTCAAAAAATAGAGCCTGATATAAAGTAGGACCTACCCACTTTAATCCAAAGGTTTTAATGGCATATAATATTTATACCACAACCGTTGCAACATACGAAAAAATTTATTATGCTCTGCCTCTGCCCCTAACGGCTTTTTAGATGAAGCAAAATGCAAAATTGTCACCGGTGCAAAAACCTCCTCATAATTTTGCCACTGCCTCCCATAAAATTGCCCCATTGTTGGCAAATCAACATGTTCAAAGAAAAAATTCATTGCATTATCTTCAAAAGGCAACATCAATACCTTTTGCCCTACAACAACATTAAAGGCATCTTGATCCATATATGTGCGAAAATTATTGTTTGTAAAATCTTCTAACTTTGCTAGCAAATCATCTTCCCGAATTTTTGCCAAATTCATCAGCATCACGCCTGAATTAAAATAAAACCCGCGTTCTTCTAAATTAAGTTCCAAAACATGTGTGTTTTCAAAAAACCACGAAGGATCCTTAACCGCCGCCAAATAATTATCTGCCAAATCAGTTTTATAAAGCTCATTCAAATCCCGCAAAACTAAAATATCCGAATCCAAATAAAGCACTTTATCTAAATCTGGCAAAGCCTCTGCAATATAATATTTCAGCAACGATGCTTTCGATACATGTGTATCACGAACATAAAACAAATCAACTTCTTTTTGCGGCAAAATTGAAACCTTCACATCATCCTGCTCTAATGCCTTCAAAGCCGCTTCATCAGATTGTGAAATATCAACTGTCATCACATAAAAATGATAATAACTGTTAGCACACTTATTTTCTTTAGCAGAATTGATAGCAACACGGGTAAAATCCATATAGTTAGCGTCAGTAATCAAAACAATATTAACCTCACCCGATACATTTTCACAATCCTGTACCGCTAATTTTAAATCAAAATCATAATCCTTTGCTTCAATACCGTTATCACTTTGTTCATCTGCTGGCATCTCCACCGTATCAACAACATTTGTATCCTTAAACTCTGTCTGTTCTTCCTCTTTGGGCTGACTTAAAATATTAGAAACAATTAACAACGCAATAATAACTGCCCCCAAAATATCCGCAAAAATAACCCATTTCATACCTTGATCTTTTTGTGATTTTCTCTCTTCTTCTTGATTTTTTTCAGTCATAATTCACTCCTAAAAAGATGATTTATAAAAATACTACAAAAAACAGGTAAATATCAGGTTAAAAAGCAACTAATAAGCAGATTGATTTCGCATTTTATTAAGTAAATTTGCTTTATGAGCATTATTATTGTCCATCATCAAAAAAATATCTTTACGTCCAATAATATAGTATGGTTTTTGAGGAAAAGGCTTTAATTTTCTTAACAGAAGATTAAGGTCTTTTTTATCATCCCCGAAATACATAGCAAAAATCCTTGCCTTTATAATATCCTCTAAGCTAATATTTTCATTACTTGTCCCATAAAAAATATCTTCCTTGATATACATTGCATCTCCCCAAATCGGATTCTCTGCTTCATACCCCCAAAAGCCTGCCGAAAAAAAGATAGGCACAAAATAAGGAGCCCCCCAATATTCCCGATAAATTTCACGTTCTTGTTCAGAACCAGAAATAACCTCAGCAAATTTTTCACGTCCGTAAAGATTACCAATTGTTGAGAGACGATAGTGTTTACCTTTTTTCAACTCTGGCAACAAATCATTCTTCATCCGTTCCACGGCCATCTCATCTTGTTTATTACCCAAATACCAAATTTTCTGTGTTGTCACATCAGCCTTTATAAACCAAAAAATAAGCACACAACTTAAAACAAAAGCCGCATTCAAACAGGGTGTTTTCCCATTTTTACCCACAAAAGCAAATAGAACTGCCACACCAAAAGGCACTGAATAAACATGTATGCGAAACATATTAAACACATCATACGGAGAAATATACGCCACACAAAACAAAGCATACAACAAACAAACAAAACCCACCGCGCACAGAATTTTGTTTCTTTTCATAGACAATAAAGAAAGCAAAAAAAGCCCCCAAAAACAAACGCTCACCCACATGTCGACATAAGGCATTTTCTTTGTCAATACACTAAAAGGTTGCTGCCAATTTTCAAAAAATTTATGCATAACTCCGTCAGCTGGAAGAATTTGCGTATTATACATTCCCGTATTAACTGCACCCAGTTTTTTTAGTACAGATATAACGCCGCCATAGAGCAGCAAGACAATAACCATTAACCCCCAAAAACAAATATACTTTTTAAAAAAGTTAACATTAATCTTCTTTTGAGCGGAAACATCCATCAAAAATTTCCCGATTATTATCGTCACTATAAGTTCAAGACAAGCCGCATATCCACACATTGCCGTAAGCAATAAAGCAACCGCCGTCAGCAATAAAAAATAACGCCTCCTATTCACGAATTCCCATAAAGCAACTACCCCTGTTACACAGCAAAAATGCCACAAAAGCAAAGATGGAACAAGATAAGTATAATAAAGCTGAGAACATACATATGGATGCAGAACAATTAAAAGAGAAAAAATAACAATCATTGCCTTTTTTTGCGGCAATGCATACCACTTAGCCAAAATGATAACAGCAGTCACAAAAAATATAAATCCGACCAAACTCCCCAATATTGGCAAAGTATAACCGGAAAATAAAACATAAGGCAACACAAATTGTGTCGGCCGAGCTTCCCACACATCTGCACCAAGCGGTGCTCCGAAACGTATATACTGCCAATCGTGATTACCAAGAAAGAATGTTACCAAATAAAAAGAAAAACACAGAGAAAGTGCAACAAAAACAATTCTCCAACAACTTATCCAAAACCGATATTTATCAAAAAAACTCTTCATACAAAAATTAAACCACTGTCATTTCAAAAAGTCAAAACAAACCCCGATATTAGCAACCGTTATCATAAAAAAACTTCTGTATCGCCTCTTTATTTTTTAATCTTTTTTTAATACAGCACTTATAAAATGAAATAAATAAAAGGAAGAAAAAATGCGTAGATTAATATTATCTTTATTACTCACTTTCATCGTTAGTGAAGCAAACGCCGCAATTATAGAATTATCACCGGCAGAAACAAGATTTGTCGCCATGCGTGCTGATAAAGTTAATGCCCGTTCCGGTCCGAACATTCGCTACCCGATAGAATGGATATATCAACAACAAAATTATCCGGTGGAAATCATTGCCGAATATGAACAATGGCGCAAAATCAGAGATTACGACGGCACAGTTACTTGGGTTAGAAAAAACCTCTTAACCAATACGCGTTATGCACTCATTATCGAACCCGGAGAAAATAACGTCTACGCCAAAGACAGCGTTAATTCTGACATTATAGCTCGTGCAGAAAACGGTGTTGTTGCCAAAATCAAACGCTGCGGCCAAACCTTCTGCCTTTTAAATTTTAACAATGAAATCGAAGGCTGGATGCCACGCAACAATTTATATGGCATCAAAAAAGGCGAAGAGATTAAATAGGCTTACTCCTCCTCCAAACAAAAAAACTCCCGAAACCGAGAGTTTTTTGCCAAAAGATTAGATAGTGCCAATGCTAAAGAGAATTTAAAGCCGCAAGTATAAAAGAGCGTACATAAGGTTTTAAATTTGCCTCTTTAATTGGTCCTATACAAGTTCCTTATTTAAAACCGAAAAAGTGTTCCAAAGAACACTTTTTACCTAGAGCTTGGAGAGTGCCGATGTTGGAAATTGATTTGCGACCGCAGTGTACATAAAAGGCGTACATAAGGGAGCAAATCAATAACATGATTGGTGCTATACAAGCCCCCCGCCTTAAATATTGATAATGTGCAAAACGTTGGTAACCCCTGCCTTTCCAAATGGATAACCTGCAGTAGCAACAATATACTTACCCTTTTCAGATAAACCGGAAACGCGCGCAAACCCACGCGATACTTGTTCAATATTATCAAAACTTTCAAATACTTTTTTATCAATAAAAGTTCTGACACCCCAAACTAAATTGAGCTGACGTGCAATTTTTTCATCAGGGTTAATAGACATAATCGGATATGCCGGTCGTTCTTGGGCCATAACCAAAGTCGTTCGCCCGCTAACCGAAAATGTCGCAATACACGCTACTTCTTTGAGTGTTTTAACAACATCATTAGCCGCATGCGTTATTGCTCGCGAAACCTGACGACAATCAAGCAGGCAATTATCTTGTTGCAAACTTGCAAAATATTTCGGATCTGCCTCTACTTGCTCAATCACCCCACGCATGGTATTAACTGCTTCCACCGGATAATTACCGACAGCTGTTTCGCCTGAAAGCATCACCACATCACATCCGTCATAAACGGCATTTGCCACATCAGAAACCTCCGCTCTGGTCGGCATTGGAGCTGAAATCATCGATTCCAACATTTGCGTTGCTACAATCACCGGCTTTCCGCATGCCCGACATTTAGAAACAATCAATTTTTGCAACACGGGAACCGTTACAATCGGACATTCGACCCCCAAATCTCCGCGTGCAACCATAATCATATCTGAAGCCGAAATAATAGCATCCAAATTATCCATAACCTGCGGTTTTTCAAGTTTAGATATAATCCAAGCTTTTTTACCGATTATTTTACGCGCTTCCAAAACATCACTGGCGCGTTGCACAAATGAAAGACAAATACAATCGACCCCTAATTTCAGTGCAAAATCCAAATCATCCAAATCTTTAGGCGTTAAAGGAGAAATATTAAGTGAAGAGTTTGGCAAATTAACACCTTTATGACCGGATATAACACCTCCGACTTCAACTTCTGTAACTGCAGATTTTTTTGTGCATTTCAAGACCTTAAGCACAATACTTCCATCATTAACTAAGAGTTTATCTCCAATCTTTAAAGCTTCAAAAATTTCTTTATGCGGCAACGTTACTCTTGTTTCATCACCTAATTCATCTTTCATATCCAAAGTAAATTTCTGCCCTTTTTGCAACGCAACCTGATTATTCTTAAACAAACCGATTCTCAGTTTCGGACCCTGCAAATCAGCTACAATTGCAATATGCGCATTTTTACGTTTAGATACCCGCCGAATAATATCAAATGTACGCTTATGTCCTTCGTGTGTCCCATGGCTGAAATTAAGCCTGAAACCATCAATACCGGCATCAATCAATGCGCTGATTTTTTCCTCACTGTCAGAAGCCGGCCCTAAAGTTGCTAATATATTTGTCCGCGTATTAATCGGCATATTTCATCTCCTAAACTAAACATTCTTATTTCTTTAGTATATATACCCTAAAAGTTTAACAACTTATTATCTTTATTTTCCTCACAATTATTTCTTGTCAAAAAAAAATATATTTATTATATTCCTTGACTGTAGATTCTTTAACATATTGGGAGAAAAATTATGGCAGAAATTGAAGTTGGTGGTATAGACAGCACCAGATTAACTTCTTTGATTGAAAGAATTGAACGCTTGGAAGAAGAAAAAAAAGGTATCCAATCAGATATTCGTGATATTTTTGCAGAAGCTAAAGGTGTCGGCTTTGATATTAAAATTATGAAAGCCATCATCAAATTAAGAAAAATGAACCAAGCTGATCGTGATGAGCAAGAAGCCCTGCTTGAAACATATCGCAGAGCCCTAAACGTATAATGAAAAGCGCTCTTCTAAAGAGCGCTTTATTTTATCACACCAATCCTTTTGCCATTGCATATATCCCAAACAGCGCTGCCACCACTAATACACCGGCAGCAAAACGCTCTCCGGCAGAAAAAACATCTTCTTTAGGATTATTTTGCCGTCTGGCATAAACAAACACCGGAATTCCCAAAGCCATAAAAATTAAAGCCATAAGAAGATAATTCAACCCGGCTGCATAAATCAGCCATAACGAATAGAGCGAACCTAAAATAGCCGAAAATAAAGCTGTTGAACGTGCAATATAAAAATGAACCGGATATTCATGATCTTCACAAAGTTTCCATAAATACATTGCACTGGCAAAATAAGCCGGCAAAACCATCACACTGGTAATGCTGAGCATCGTATTCCATGCATTACCGGAAAAATATACCATCAGCATAAATAACTGCATTAAAGCGCTCGTTACATACAAAGAAACACTTGGAGCATGCTTGTCATTCTCTTTTGCAAATTCACGCGGAAAAGTTCCGTTTGCTGCTGCCGCTTGTGGAATTTGTGCTGTCACCATTGTCCATGCGAGCCAACTTGTCAACACAGATATCAGCAAGCCGATATTCATAATCCACGCGCCCCAATGTCCGATAATCGGTTCTAACACAGCTGCCGTAGATGGATTCGGTAATTTAGCCAACTCTTCTTGTGTCATAATACCATACGGCAAAACAGATAACAGCACATAAATAGCCAAACAGCAAGCAAATCCTAATAATGTTGCATGCCCGACTGCTTTGGCATTATCCGCATGTTTAGACATTACCACCGCACCTTCGATACCAATAAAAGCCCATAACGTTACCAACATTGTTCCTTTTATCTGTTTAGGCAAATCACCAAGTATCGATTCTTTTTCACCCCAAAAATCAAACGAAAATTTATCAGAGTTAAAAAAAATCAATGTAACGATAATAAAAAACAACAATGGAACAATTTTAGCCACCGTACCGATAAGGTTAATTGCTGTTGCCTGTTTAATACCTCGCAGTACCAATGCATTAAATCCCCATATCAACAACGAACCGCCTATAATAGAGTAGAGATTATTTCCTCCTTTAAAATACGGCGGAAAGAAATAATTAAGCGCATCCATTGTAATCACCGCATAACCGACATTACCACAGATTTGACAAAGCCAATAAGACCAACCGATTGTAAACCCCACATAAGGTCCGAAACCGGCACGACTATACATATAAATGCCGGCCGTCAAATCAGGTTTTACGACAGACAAAATCCGAAAGGTATTCGCTAAAAAATAAACACCGATACCAGTAATCAGCCAAGCTAGAAAAACAGCACCGACAGATGCCCCCGCAGCCATATTTTGCGGCAGACTGTAAATACCACCGCCAATCATAGAACTGACCACCACACCGGCTAAAGCCCATACTCCAAGCTCATTTCCATTACCGATAGGCGTTTTTATTTGATGATTATCATGTTTTGCCATAACATTTTCCTAACCACAAAAATTAAATTTTAACCGCTGGTGCATGTTCGAAATTCAAGAATCCCAAACAAGTCAAACAATATCCGAAATGTTGCTCAATATTCAAAAAATTATGATATAGTTGAAATTCGCTGTGCTTTTCCACTCCGCGAATTTCCAATTCATGATTAAGCGATTTATTTAGCCACATTTCCGCATGCCCTTTAGCAATATTTTCATCAATATGCGTATCAAAATATTCTACATATTCTGCAGCCCAACCTCCGATTAATTCGCCATTTTTATCCTTTCCCCAACAAATACCGACACCTGTAGCAATCGCCTTATGTTCATCATGACATGCTCCGTTTCCGGCCATAATAACCTCCAGCACGGCACCATGCTTAAATTGATTAACCACCTTATCTACCGGCACAATATGCCCGTAAATTTCCTTTGGCAAAACAGACGTATACGGCACAACATTAAAATTCTCAATTTTTGCCTGCATTAAAGCTGAATCATAACAAAAAGTTTCAAAAGGCTGTGGCGGAATACCTTCGTTTGATTGTCCGACGCCGCCGGTAATAAATGCTAATGTTGGAAATCTAACACCTTCTGTCATATTTTCTCTCCTATAAAAATGAATTAAAAAACAAGAGAGAAATAATCTTTTATTTCATCATTTAAACACCCGATAGAACTAAACTAACCTTTTAGCTATATTCAAAAAAACATCTGGAGCCAAATCTTGCGCCCTCAAAGTCGGTTCAATTCCTAATTCTTCTAAATATTCTAAAATATGCTCCACACTTTTTAAACTTTGTCTTATCATTTTACGCCGTTGTCCGAATGCTAAACCGGTCAACATTTCGATTTTAGCTAAAAGCTTCATATCAACAACATTTTCACGCGGTAAAAAAAGCAAAACCGAAGACCATATTTTTGGCGCTGGCACAAAACAAGTCGGGGGTAAATCAAAAAGCTTCATAATTCGACACTGTAGCTGAGAAATAACAGAAATTCGTCCGTAATCTTTTGTGCCTGGTGCCGCTAAAATCCTATCCCCGACTTCTTTTTGAAACATCAACGTCATACTCTTAAAATTATCAATTTGTCCTAACCACTTAGCCAGCAAAACAACCGAGATATTATAGGGCAAATTACTGAGAATATGCAATTTACCATTTTGTTCTGCAGCACTTTTCCAATCATATTTAAGAGCATCTCCTGAAACAATTTCAAGTTGCGGATAACTCATTTGAATTTCAGCCAAAATTTGCAAGCACCGCTCATCCATTTCGATTGCCACCATTTTTTGGGGATTTTGCCGCAATACGGCCTGCGTCAGTCCGCCTGGTCCTGGTCCTATCTCGATTACCTTTTCCTTAGAAAAATCTGATAACTTTTGCGCCTGCAATGAACATCTGACAATTTTATCTGTGATATTCGAATCCAGCAAAAAATTTTGCCCCAATGACTTCTTTGCCATCAGTCCGTACTTTTCCACAAATTCCTTTGTTGTCAGCAATTCAGTCGCCATTGAGACCTTAAAATTTACTTTCAACTACAGCTCTATTGCGCAAATCGCGGATATATTTATTGGCCATTTCATCCGTCTTACGATTTTTAATAAACTCGCGCACTTCTTCTTCTGTCGGCATATTTCGTTTACTTGTCTTCGGATCATAAATTTTATCCATCTTCAAAATATAATAATCCGAACGATACAAAATAGCATTAGAGACACCGCCTTCTTTCAAACCGCGAATAGCCTTATCCAATGGCTCATCCAATTGTCCTGGAGCCACCCATCCGAGTTTTCCACCGGAAGGAGCACTGGCTGCCTGCGAAAATTGCGCCGCATAAAGTTCAAATCGCGGATCCTTACGCAAAATATCAACCAATTCATCAATATGTTCAGCATCTTTCCTTTTAATAACAATCTCAGAAACCATATATTTAGGTGTATCCATATCTTTTTTAATCCGTTCATATTCGGCTTCAACTTCACGCACAGCCACATCAATATTTGTTCCTAAGCGCCTTGAAACCAATTTATTCCACATTAGGTTTGCCTGAATTTGCGCTAAAAATACATCTTTACTCACATGATATTCTTTCAAAACCGCCGCAAATTTACCAAACGGAATACCATTTGATTTTTCAAAATTCCGATACGCATCATTAATTTCTTCATCAGATACATGGATTCCCTGTTTTGTTGCTTCTTGAATTTTAATTTTTTCATCAATCGTATTCTGCAAAACGCGCTCTGCCACCATTTTCTTATTTTTTTCGTTGATTGGCATTCCTGTCGTTAACACAAATAAATTAGCACGTTCTTGCAAATCTTTATTAGAAACCATCTCACCATTTACTGTTGCCGCAACTTTCCAACCGTTACCAAACAAATTATATTGTCTGAATATTGGCTGTTGTCTTTTCATCTCTGCTTTTTTCTTTGCTTGCGCCTGTGCCTGAGCCTGTGCTTCTGCCCGAGCTCTGGCCTCTGCTTCAGCTTGCTCACGCCGCATCATTTCAGCTTCTGCTGCACCATTACGTCGAAACATAATAGATTTAGAACCGGAAGCTCTGGCAGCTCTATCTATATCAGACATATCAATATCTGCTGCCATTACCGGAAAACTTATTAGCACACAAGTCAAAATCAATCCTGTTTTTTTCATATCATATCTCCATTTTATTTAGATCCAAATCCACCTAAAGTTTTAAAGAAAAATGTAATCCCAAACTCATAACCGTCATCAAGAGTAGGGTTATTATAATTATGCTTCTTAGCCGCAAAAGATAACTGCAAACACTCGTCCTCATAAGTCAGTTGACCTCCATGTTCTAACTGACCGCCTTTATCCGTTAAATCAATACGATCATAAACACTAACCGACCAATTCTTCGTCACCTGAGATCTCACACTAAAATATAATTCCTTTCTTTCACTGCTTGTATAATAAGAATTTTGATTAGGTTGCAAATAAATATACGATGTATAAACACGAAGAATATCAGCACCTACACCAGCCCCTAATTCACTGTATTTCAACTCAAAATCATCTTTATCTAATCTAAAGCGATAATTTAAATCCAAATATCTATTCGGACTGGCATAAACACGTCCGACATAATCAGACAGCTTATCATCCTCACCTATAGCCTCCATAAAAGTGCTATCTTGTGATAATTGATAACTTTGCGCAACAAATGCTGATGTTCGCCCCATAATATCCCCATATGAGCTCCAATTCAAACCATAAGACACTCTGCTTCCCGTATCATTGCGATCATAACCGGCATACCTATCCAAATTTAAAATATTTGCATCATCAAATTCCGCATCGGCACTATCCGCATTGGGAATTTTCTCCACATCATTTTTTTGATCTGGCGCAAAGGTTGCCACCACAACCGGCTCTATAATCTGCCTGGCCTCATCGGTAGCACGCACAAGAGGCAATCTCCATTCTAACCCGAGCTGTGGAAAAACACGCGCAAGAGAACCATTATATCTTTCGTCTTCCTGATACATATAACTATCAATATAATACAAATCAGATTTCAATGAAGCCGTAAGTCTGTATTGCTCACCATAATTACTTGTGTACGGCAATTCCCATGAATTAATCATCGAAACACGATGTGACTCTTCATCATTATCACGATAAACCGAAGCTTCACTCAGATTTGTTTTAAAATAAGCACCATATTTATTCGGCTCAGAAACATGCTCATATTCCATAAAAGGAGCAACCAAAGGCATATCTCGCATTCGACTATTATATTCTTTTTTATTACGCGTTTTAAGATTGATACTGGTTAATTTATAATGATAACCCTCAATTGTTGCATAATCGCGTCCTTCAAAGCGTTCAAACGACAGCTTAGAAGTAAGCCAGGCATCATCTCGTCCTTGAAGAGACATATCTTTCAAATAAAAAACATCAGAAGCATAATTTAAATCTAACTTTGATACCCAATAATCATTAATCTCATAGCGTGCATCTAAAAATAAATTTCCTCGATGTTGTGGTCGATTAAATTGCTTATACCGACCTTTTTTATAACTTTTTCCGCCATCATCCAAAAAAGTACCTTCTGCTTTAACATGTCCGTTATAAAAATACTGCCGATACTGTCCGCCCCATACAATATCACGATCCGTTGAAACATACGGCGACAAAATAATATCCGTTTGATCAGATACATTAAAAAAATAAGTCGGTTGCAAATAATGTCCTAAATAGGCAGAACTTCCCATAGAAGTCATCAATAGCCCTGTACGTCTTTTCACTTCAGGCGCCGGATGACTCAAAAATGGTAAATAAAGTACCGGCACATTTTTAATTCGCACCACAGCATCATTATAATTAATATTCTGTGATGCGGCATCATGATTAACCTTGCGCGCATCTATCTGCCACAATGGGGACTTTCCCTCGCACATATCACACGCCGTGTACGAAGCATGAATTAATTGCTTATTATTACTTGTTTTTTTAACAAATGAATCCGCCCAAATTCGCGTTTCATCCCGCATAATAACTTTAACTTTATTAACCTCAGCGCGCGTCATTTTTTGCGAAAGCGCCACCTCATCCGTATAAAGAACACTCCCATCATCATCACGAATAACCACATTCCCTGAAGCCACAACCTTATCCTTTTTCTGGTCATACCAGAGTTGATCTGCATTTAAGGTCATCTGCCCACGCGTAACAATCACATCTCCCTTAGCTACAATAACACCATTTGCTTCATCCGTATCCAATTCATCCGCTGAAAAATAGATTTCTTGTTCTTCCTTCTCATCTGTTTTAACCTTAGGCATAATATCTGTCATATTTCCCGGATTAAATTCCGCCTGTGGTGTAATCGAATCTTCTTTATGTATAATAGCTCCTGCATACGGCTCATTAGCAGCATCTGCCGCCATTGCGGCAATCGACATCATAACAATAATAAAATACGGACTAATTCTCATTTTTATCTCCTTTTTCACGCTTTCTAAAAACAGGAGATCGTTTTAACAACCCGCTACATACAACAAGAGGCAGCAAACAATTTAAATACATAAACAGGATAATCCACCCGTATTTACGCGCCATATTTGCAAAAGTCATATCAAGCACTTGTACTGTCACCATAGCTAAAATAGAAATCATAATAACTCGTCCTTGACCGCGACGATTAAAATTAGCAATCAATAAACCCGTACATGCCAACAACGCAAAAACCAGATTATATAAAGGAGACAAAATACGCCTATGAGCTTCTGCTCTATAAATTCTCGCCTGTTTTGCCGGCGTCTTGGATTTTGCCGCTTCCTTAAATAAATCAGCAATTCCCCACTCGCGCACACCTTTTTCTTTCTTTTTAGATACAGAAACATCACCAAAATCAACCACATAATCTTCAAATGTCATTGAAGAAAACTGACCGCTTTTCTTATTCATAATCTGTCTTGTTCCGTTTTTAAGCAAAATCTTCGGGCCGATATCCGTATATTCCAATTTACCGCTCTGCGCCACCGTTACCACTTTTTCATCTTTTTTCTTACTATCGCTGACAATAATTCCTTGCACAGTTGCATCATCAATAAATTTATCAATAAATACTGTTGTAGTATCTTTAAATGTTGTAAAATTCCCTTCACGCAACATCATTTTTGTAAAGCTGTTTTTAACTTCAAATTCCAAATTTCTAAATTTATTTTCTGCCGCCGGAATCCCAACATTTAGTACAAACACATTAAAGAGTGCCAAAAAAATACCAATAAATATAGCAGCCCTTGCAATAAACACTGAGCTGATGCCCACCGCTTTCATCACCACTAATTCGCTATCTGTCACCAACCGATTATAAACAAACATCACCGCAACAAATAAAGCTATCGGCGAAAGAATAGCGAACACCCTTGGCATCAAAAGTGACGTCATTTCCACAAACAAATAAATCGGCAACCCTTTATCCGTCACCATTTCCACAAAACGAAGCGACTGTGTCAACCATAACATTGACATCAAAGAAAGCGCCACCAACAAAAAACCGGTCATTATTTGTTTGGCTATATATGTATCCAATTTTTTCATAAGTTCGAAGTTAGCCTATTAAAACTTATTTTTCAAACATTATTTTTATAACTTCTCCGTTTAAAAAAGATTAAAAAAACTATTTAAATTAAAACATTTACTCGAATGCAGCTTCAATCAAAAAAAATTTTATAAAATATTTTTGAACAAATTTTTTTTAGGCTCGTTATATTAGATGTTGAAAAAATTTTCTTCATTTGTTAAAAAAGTAACATGCAATTTTATACGAGGTGAAAACATGAAAAAATTTATAGCATTCTTCTTAATAACCTTAGCCTTTACAGAACAAGTAAAAGCTGAATCAATTGTTGTAATAGACCAAAACGGTGTCGTTACCAGACAAATTTACACTCAGCCGACAACTTATGTTACCCAACCGACTGTTGTGACCACAGCTCCGACACAAACCGTTACTGTTGTGCGTGAATCTCCTGTTGTTCAAAACAGTTACTACTATGATGCTCCATCAACCAGTGCTGCCTGGGCTGCCGGCGTAACAACTGCCGTTGTCGGAGGCTTGCTCTTCAACGGCTTCCGTATCGGACACCATCACCACCATAATCATCACATAGCCAGACCTCATCATGGCGGCCCCAAACCTGGACACGGTGGCCATCATCGTCGCTAAGTCAAAAACATGAAGAAAGCTTTTATCATATCCGTTATATTTTTTTCCGGCTTTTTTTCATGCGCTTATGCAAACAGCTATTTTGATATGATTACAAGACCTCCGGAAGAGCAGACTGATATTATTTCTGCTACGCCGGAGGTTTCTTATTCAAACACTACCCAAAAATATTTTTCTTTCTCTTCCGCAACAAAAACATCATCTACAACAGCTCCTGTCATTTCCCCGTCTCAAGAACAGGAAAAATATCTGTCGTGGCTGAAAGCACAACAACAGCCGATTGATAATTCCGTTCTGAATAAAGAAAATATCCAAAATTTTATTTACACTATAGAAACCGGTTTACTTGGTGTCGGTTTATATGAAATTTACCGTTATAAATAAATTCCAAGCAGATTAATCTGATTTGCGCTTGACTTCCACATTTTTAATCCCTAAATCTAATGATAGATAAACTGATTATACAGAGGATATGATGAGTAAAGATAACAAAAAATATGAAGAAACCGCTGATGACGCCACTGAAGATATCATCACCGAAGAGCAAACAGAACCGGAAGAAAAAATAACTGAAGAAGTGGCAGATGAATCCCCAAAAGACAACAAGTTAGAAGAAGATTATCTCAAATTAAAAGATGATTATGTTCGTCTTTACGCCGAAATGGATAATATGAAAAAGCGCGCCCAATCTGAAACAGAAAAGACCATCAAGTTTGCTGTTTCTGCTTTTGCCAAAGAGCTTTTAGGCGTTGCGGATAATTTAGATCGTGCCATTACTGCCATGGATGAAAATAAAGATTCCTGCAAAGAACTTTTAGAAGGTGTTGAGTTAACCCAAAACGAGTTGACTAAAGTCTTTGCCAAATTCGGCATCAAGCGCTTTAACCATATTGGCGAAAAGTTTGATCCTAATTTTGAACGTGTCGTGCAAGAAGTACCAAATCCGGATGTTGAATCCGGCACAATTTTATCCGAGTTACAAACCGGCTATACCATTCATGACCGCATTTTGCGGGAAGCGATGGTCATCGTCGCCAAATAAAAATTAAACCAAATTATTCCCCTAAAGCAGTTTCTGCCACAGGAACTGCTTTTTTAATGTCAATAAATTACCATTCATTTTGTCGCGTGCTCAAATCTACCATTTTACCCCATTAGGCGAACCCCAAAAATCCCCCCCCCCTGTTTGTTCTTTTAACTTTTTTTGTCAATCTTACTTGACTAGGGGCTAAAAATATGGTACAATTAAGCCGTTAATTTATTTTATATGTGCTTGTATTATTTGGTTGTTTTTCATTTTTTGGTTTTTGAAGGTTATACTTCAGGCTGAAATGATGTCAAAATTCCGACTAATACAAGCACTAAAGTCTAACCCGAGGCGCTAACCCCGCCTCATAAAAAAAAAACAAAAAAAATGAAAAAAAATGAAGTTCTTGCGATCGTAGCAAAAAACGGTCGCAATGTGAAGCCACTCACTACATGGAAAGTGGGTGAGAAAGCGCCGCTCATTGGACGCTACCATTCGACAGGGAATAGGAGCATAGATTGGATGCTCGATTTAAACAGCTACGCCGATGACCTGCAAGCCCTCCAGCCTGGAGAATGCTTTACAGTAGGTCGAGGCGAATACTGCAATGTTCGCCCGGGATATGAAGAGCATTGTAAATATTGCGCTGAAGAAGGATTGGATGTAGAATATACGTACGAGAATTTTTTCCGTACAATTTCGCACATCCACGCCTTTGTAGAGCGTGATGGAAACAGTTTCAAGGTCTATGACTGCAGCCTTGCCGGCACAGTTATCATCAACCTCGACGATGAGGATACACTGTTGCCTCAGCCAAAGCCTGCTCCAGAGCCAGAGCCACAGCCAAAGCCTCAGCCAAAGAGACATTGGTGGGATATTTTTAAATTTTGGTAATCACCACCAATAAAGTACCCCTGCACACAAGTGCAGGGGTATTTTATTGCTAAAAACTATTGACAAAACAGCCAAAATATAGTATCTATATCCCTAACAAACCAAATTATTAAAAAATTATGACAAAAAAACAATTATTAAAATTGACAGCAGGTATAGAATTTCATCTGCTGTGGCGAGGTGAGAAAACCACTCTCCCTTTGGTTACTATACCTAATCAAAAGGGAGAAGACATTATAGTTGATATGAGGCGTTCATATGTGGCCCTCATTAAACTAAAAGAAGAAGAAGTCTTTGCTATTGGCAAAGATGTAGCTTGTGATTACAGGCCAAAGTTTTCTTCTACATACTCTAGCATGGAGAACACAGTCTCTCAAAAACTACTTTTAGACTATGTAGAGACATGCTACATGGCTTGCTGTCCAGTAGAACCTATTCAAATGTATGTTGTGCGTGAAGGTAATGCATTTATAATATATGGTATAGGGAATCTCAGAGTAGAGCAGCCAACATCACCTTGGCCTAGACCATCTTTGCTGCAGAAAGTAGCTGCTTTATTGAATTAATAAACACCTGATACAGCCCTACGGCCGTATCAGGTGTTTCCTTTTTTAATCCCCGATATTAAATTAAAAAATCACCCTAAACAAAGTGATTTTTGCCTAGGACTTGGAAAGTGCCTGTTAGATACTCTCTTTTTACATAAAAAAGATAAAATTTGCGATGGATAGAAGTCAATGTCCTTTGGTAAAAATTTTAGTTTACACAGTAGTAAATGAATTTTTACCATAAGGCTTCCATTCACGATTAGACGCTCAAATTTTACTTTTTTAGAAGGAGAGTAAGAACTCTATCGACCGTTGCCTTCAAATCCTTGCGTTCGACCACGATATCAATCATTCCATGCTCTTTTAAATACTCTGCAGTTTGAAAGCCTTCCGGCAATTTTTCACGAATAGTCTGTTCAATCACGCGCTTGCCGGCAAACCCGATAAGCGCACCTTTTTCTGCAATATGAATATCTCCTATCATTGCAAAAGAAGCAGAAACACCGCCTGTGGTTGGATCAGTAAAGATAGAAATATAAGGAAGTCCCTTTTCTTTTAAGCGATTAATTGCCGCCGTTGTTCGAGCCATCTGTATTAAAGAGAGCATCCCCTCCTGCATACGCGCTCCGCCGGAAGCACTGGTAATAATCAACGGACAATCATGCTCATAGGCATATTCTGTCGCTGCTACGATTCCCTCTCCGACGGCTGTTCCCATAGACCCCCCCATAAAAGAAAAATCCATAGCCACAATAACGGTATCGATTCCGGCGACTTTACCTATTCCGACTTTAATAGCGTCGTTATTTCCTGTTTTTTTGCGATAAACTTTTAGTCTGTCAATATAACGCTGCGTATCCTTAAACTTCAAAGGATCTTCTTTAACTGCAGGCAAAATCATCATCGTATAATAACCGCCATCAAATAAGAGCTTCAAACGCTTATCAATATAAAGTCGCAAATGATGACCACATTTTGTACATACATACAATGACTGTTTCAGCTCTTTAGAAAAAAGCATCTGTCCGCATTCCGGACACTTTACCCACAAGTCATCAGCAATTTCTTTTGGCGTTATTTTCTTAATCTTTGGTCTGACAATATCGGTAAGCCAATTCATTATTTATCTCTTCTATTTATCATCATCAATTATATCTTTAGAAAACCAGCCTTTTATTTTTTTATTCAACGAAAACCGGTTTGCTTTATCGGTTTTTTCCGCTTCCTCTTGCAGATTCGTATATTGCTGATTAAGTTTTTCGTGCTCATGATTAAGCTTTTCATGCTCTTTAGAAAGAACTTTATTTTCTTTCTTCTGTTTACGGAGTAAAGCTCTTAAAGGAGCATATGCCGCCCATGCTGCAATACGTCCCCAAAACCAACCGAAACAGAATAGAACAAAATAAACTATACTGGTGCTGACTTTTTGTACCGGAAACCAATCCATAGCCGTAAACGGCCATAACTGAACCAATTCATTGTTTTGTAGCAAAAAGACAACCAATAGCACAAACAACGAAAACACAATCAAAAGCTTAAAAAGTCTAAAAAGCCACATATCAGCCTCCACAAAAGTCGATTAACCGATCAATTATTCTTCATTGAGTCTCTCGTGCAATTCCTTACCAACTCTAAAATGAACAATATTACGATTGCCTATTTTAACTTTAGCACCCGTTCTCGGATTCTGCGCGATTCTCGGTGGACGTGTATGAATAGAAAATACACCAAACCCTCTAAATTCAACGCGATTGCCTTTAGCTAAAGCTTCAGTCATACTACTAAAGATAACATTAACAATACGCTCAATTTCTCCTAATAAAAGATTAGGATTCTTTTTTGCAATATTTTCAATTAATTCAGATCTAGTCACAATATACCTTCTTTCATAAAAAAATAAAATTAATAAACTCTACATAGCACTCATTTTACAACTAAGCTATAATTTTCTGTTTATTTTACACAAGCCTCTATCCTCTTATATACAGCGGTTTAGGAAAATCAAGGCTTTTTTCTAAAAATTTTTGATATGCCACCGCAAAAAGTGCATCGGCACTCATAATATTAAGCAGCTCCACATGTTTAATTTGCAAGCCGCAAGCAACAGAAAGCAATCTCTCGACACCATCACCGATAAAACTCGTTTGATGGTTTTTCAGCCTTTGCACTATTTCATCTCGCATCAAAGCACAGGGTTCACTCATTTTTTTTAACTGCTCATCAAAAAGTTGAAAGTAAAAATCTTCGCGTTTTGTTTCTATAACAACAGCATTATAAACTGCACGTTCAGTCTCTTTAAGCATATGAGCATAAATTTCAAAAGCAGAAACACCGGTAATTTTCAATTTAGGATATGCGAAAGCCAAACCGCGTGCGAAGGCCAACCCTGCACGCACACCGGTAAAAGATCCCGGACCGTTTCCGACACCTAATAATTCAATATCACTAAACTCTAATTTATGCTCTGTCAGTATTTCTGCCACACCAAGAGCCAATTCTTCTGCCTGTCCGAATTCCATAATTTTTTCAACTTTAGCAAGTGCTTTGTTATCTTTATAAAGGCCGATAACCACTCCGCCGGCAGTTGTATCAAAAACTAATGTATACATGTCCTTGTTTACTCTTTCAATTTTTAATTTGCTATCGCTTAACAATTAGCTTTATAATGTTATATATTAAAAGAAAAAAACAAACAACCCCAAAATTAGTCTTTAAAGAGAAAAGATATGACAATCCAAGCAATAACCAATTTTATTTATATTTGGCTGGCCATAAGCATAATTTTACCATTCATTATTATATGGCAGTCTATACAAAAGCGTAAATTAAAAAGAGATATAGCCAACCAAAAAAATCAAAATCGGCAATATGAAGAAATGCTCTATGCCGCTAAAGATGGTTACCTTACTTATGCTCAATATAATAATAAAGTCCATCATGAGTGTTCTCGCCGATTAGCAACCATACTCAATCTTAAAAAAGGCTGCCAAAGCACACCGGCAGAAGTATTCGGTGTATTTGAAAAACAAGACAACGATAAATTAAACACTCTGTTTCAACATTTAATTGAGCAAGGTACAGAATTTGAAACCATCGCCCAAACCAAAACCGCAAAAATTTTAACAATCACAGGCATGCGCATAAATTCTGCAGATATGCAAATAGATTGTAACTGTTTATGGTTCAGAGATATAACCGAAAGCGCCAACTTTATAAATCATGCCACAGATGAGGCTCTTTATTATCGCAACCAATTAGAAGATTTTCGAATTTTAATAGATAATCTCCCTTGTCCGGTTTGGTTGCGTAATGAAAAGCTGAATATTACAATATTAAATAAAAGCTATTTAAAACTGCTGGGCCTTAAAGACTTTAAACAATTAACACCTGAAAACTCGCAATTACACGATTTAGGAGACACAACAAATTTACAAGAATTGGCAAAAATTGCCCAAGAATCAAACACCCCGCAGAAAAAACAAATCAACATATTAAGCAACGGAGATTTAAGAAAGTTCGAATTAACCGAAACACCTTATTACGATTCTTCTCTCAAAACATCGCATACCATCGGTTCTTTAATAGATATCACCACATTCGATGAAGCTAAAAGAAATTATCGTGTTCATCTTGACTCGCATTTAGATATCTTAAGCTCGCTTGACACAGCCTTCTGCATTGTAAATACTAAACACAATTTCACTTTCTGCAATGCGGCTTTTCTAAATCTTTGGAATTTACCTGAAAATTTCTTAGATTCTGCCCCTCATTATAATACATTTCTTGACACAATCCGCGAAGCCAAAATTCTTCCTGAAGTTCCTGATTTTAAAGCATACAAAGAAGAAGAAAACAAAACATTTGATGCCATAACAGAGCAACACGAAGATCTGCTTTATATACCAGATGGTCGTACATTTCGCCGTCTGCGTGCGCCACACCCTGATGGAACAATTATTGCATATGAAGATATCACAGATCGCCTGGCAATCTCACGCAAACTTGATGATATGCAATCTGTTCAAAAAAGTATTTTAGAAAACATCAATGACGCCATTTTAATTTTCTCACCGACATTAAAACTAAACTTCCATAATTCTGCCTATGAAAAATTGTGGAGTGTCAATGAAGAACTTACATCAGACTTAACTCTGAAAGAAGTTTTGGATAAACAGCAGAAAAACTTGCCCGAAGTCAATGACTGGCAATCATTTCGTGAAGATATGCAAAAGCATCTCACTGCCTGCACCCCGTTCACCCTAAAACTTAAAAATAAACATCAATTAAAAGTTACGCCTGCCATTTTAACGGATTCTTCACTGCTGATAACCTACCATAAAGAATAAAAAGAGGAGCTTATGATGCCTAAAGCAGATAAAAAAAATCTTATTAATTGGACCAAAAAGAACGACCAAGATAATGAACGCATAAAAAAACACCTAGATGAACGCGTACAAATCATCGATTCGTCACCGATGCAAAAAGATTTTCAACCTAAAACTCAGCCGACATCACAACGCACGACACCACTTCTTCGCGTCCGCAAAAGCATCAATGAAGCCTATGATGAAGAAGATGAAGAAAACGAGAGTTACGTTCCCTTTTTCAATATCAGTTTAATCAGTGAAAATGAACGTGAATACAATCATAACGATGAACTGAAACAAAAAGAAAAAAACGAATTGGAAACGATTCGCATCACCAAACAACAGCAAATGGCCGGCAAGCTCAATATTATAATGGATACAATAATTACTGCAGAAAAAGCCGGTTTACCGAAAAAGTTTACACACAAAGATGGAGAATTACTGAACTCTGCAGAATATAATCTACCCAAAACACGCCGTAAAGCCGTTAAAGAAAAAATAGAAAAACCATTAAAAATAGAAGGAGCGATTCCAGAAAAGAAGCTAAAGAACACCGTTAAATCAATCAAACACATTCAGCAGGATTTACCTCTAGAATCATTTAAAGGGCTGACAGCAGAAGAAATTATTGAGTTAGATGAAGCTGATAAAAAAGAAACAATGGCAAAATTAATCTTAAAAAAATCCGGCCGTAAAAATAAAACCAAAAATTTAGCTCAACTTGCAAAAGAACTTAATGAAATAGAGCAACAACAGCCGGAAATAGCTAATAAAAGACCAACAGACCAAGAAAAAAATTAACCGAATAAACTTAATTGACACTTATAAAACTATATGATATTCTATTCAACATCAACAATATGCATAAGAGGCTGTTATGGAAAATCAATACTACACATTAATTGAAAAACAAGATTTCTTTGAAATTATAGAAAATAAATTCGGCGAATTAGCTGTTTTTATCGATTCGCGCGAAGGTGAACCGCGCAATCCGTCACTGGAGTACGATGGAAAATCGACAGCTTTACTAAAAAGAGACAACAACATAGCTGTCAAACTCGAGGGTATTAATCCGGAAACAGGCTCAGCATTAGCTGAACAAGAGTTTGTTATGATTGTAGAATTAACTGGTGAAACTGTAGAACGTACTTATGGTGTTCCCGTGGAAACGGTTGAGAAATTTTCTTTCAGAGGGCGTCAAACAAGAGCTGATGAGTTAGAGCGCATAAAAAGCAAAACAGAAATTATTGCCGCTTTTGGTGCTGTAAAAGTTTGGAAAAGTGGGGAAAATTAATGATTGGTATTGTATTAGTAACACATGGCAAATTAGCTGATGAATTCTTATCAGCCATGCAACATGTTGTTGGTCCGCAAGAACAAATACAAACTGCTTGTATCGGTCCCAATGATGATATGAGCAGCCGCAGAGAAGATATTTTAAACAAAATAAATGAGGTAAACAGTGGTGAAGGTGTTATTGTTTTAACGGATATGTTTGGCGGTACACCGTCAAATTTGGCCATTTCGATTATGGATAAAGCCAATATAGAAGTTATTGCCGGCATCAATTTACCGATGTTGGTTAAGCTTAATACTTTAAGAAAAGAGAAAAACTTAAAAGATGCCGTTAGCGGAGCCAAAGAAGCCGGCATAAAATATATTACCGTAGCATCAGAACTCTTAGGAAAATAAAATGAGTAATAAAATATCAGTTGATTTAGAAATTATAAATGAAAGAGGCTTACATGCCCGTGCCGCTGCCAACTTTGTTAAAGCCATTGAAGGACTAGATGCAGAAATTGAGGTTGAACGCTTAGGACAAACGGTTGATGGCAACTCAATTATGGGTTTAATGATGTTAGCCGCAGCTAAAGGAACGACAATTAAAATTTCAGCATCAGGCTCTGAAGCAGATTTAGCCATTAAAAATTTAACCAATTTAATTAACAATAAGTTCGGCGAGGAAAAATGACGCGTCAACCGGCTCCGCGTAACAAAACGATTACTTTGACATCAGAGGAAATTGATACCTACTCTGCCCGAGCCGTTACGTTGAGCGGAAAGACTAAGCTCAAAGATATTTTAGACCACACAATTTGGCAAGATACGTTTGAAGCCTTAAAGTTTTTACCGGCAAATTTTGCTGATTTGGTTGTTGTTGACCCTCCGTATAATTTAACCAAAAAATTCGGCACCAAAGAATTTAAATCAATGGATTGGAACACTTATAAAAAGTGGATGGATAAGTGGTTAGCTGAAGTTTTTATTTCCTTAAAACCGAATGGAACGTTGTACATTTGTTCGGATTGGAATACATCAATTGCGATACCCGAGATTGCCGGCAAATATTTCCTATTAAAGAACCGAATAACATGGGAGAGAGAAAAAGGCAGAAGTGCCGGCAATAATTGGAAAAATTGCATGGAAGACATTTGGTTTTTCACTAAATCGCCGGAATATACTTTTAATTTAGATGCCGTTAAGATAAAAAGACCTGTTTTAGCGCCGTATAAAGATGATAAAGGTATACCGAAAGATTGGGAAGAAGATGAAGAAGTTGAAGGCGGAAAGTTTAGATTAACAGCTCCGTCAAATTTATGGACGGATATTTCGATTCCATTTTGGTCGATGCCGGAGAATACACCGCATCCGACACAAAAGCCGGAGAAACTGATTGCTAAATTGATACTAGCCTCATCAAACCCGGGAGATGTAATTTTTGATCCGTTTTTAGGCTCGGGAACAACGTCGGTAACCGCAAAAAAGCTAGGTCGTCATTATGTCGGCATTGAGCGTGAAAAAGAGTATGTGGCAATTGCCGAGAAGAGATTAGAATTAGCTGATGAAAATAAAACCATACAAGGCTATGAAGACGGAGTCTTTAAACTCAGACACAGCTAAGATGCAGGGTTAACCCTGCCGCCTCGCGCGTAGCGACACCCGCTATGCAGGCGGCGACGTAGTCGCTCCGGCGCGCAACAAATACAAAAAAATCACGCTCAGCACATTTCAAACTCTTTTTCCCCAATTTCTCCTCAATTTCGAAAACCTGAAAATAACTGTTGAGTTTTTGCAACAAACCACCTATATATAGATAAGTTTACAAAAATTATGATAGGGAATCAAAAAGAGATGAAAGATTCTAAAAGTATTATCTTTTGGCTCGCCGCGTTTATCGCCTTGAGCTTGTTATTCAATTCATTTGCCATTCCGTCCAGACAAACCGATGTTGCCAAAGTTGCCTTTTCCGAGTTTATGGATAAAGCCGAAGACGGAGCTATTACTGATGTTACCATTGTCGGACACGATATTAACGGCACATACACCAATGGCACAAAATTCCATACCTATGCGCCATATGATCCGAGTATGATAGAAACCTTAAGAAAAATGGGCATAAAAATCGAGGCTCAGCCGGTAGATACTTCCGAGAGTACCTTTTGGGGCATCTTTATCTCTTGGTTTCCGATGTTGTTGCTGATTGGCGTATGGATATTCTTTATGCGCCAAGCCAACTCCGGCAATAACAAAGCAATGAGCTTTGGCAAATCCCGCGCCCGTCTGGTCGAAAACGCCAAAAAAGTTACCTTTGCCGACGTTGCCGGTGCAGAAGAAAGCAAACAGGAATTAGAAGAAATAATCGACTTTTTGAAAGACCCGCAAAAATTTCAACGCTTAGGCGGTAAAATTCCAAAGGGCGTTTTACTAGTCGGCCCTCCGGGAACAGGTAAAACCTTATTGGCAAAAGCCGTTGCCGGTGAAGCAGATGTTCCGTTCTTCTCTATTTCCGGTTCAGACTTTGTCGAAATGTTTGTCGGAGTAGGTGCTTCGCGTGTGCGTGATATGTTTGCTCAGGCTAAAAAGAATGCTCCTTGCTTGCTGTTTATTGATGAAATTGACGCCGTAGGTCGTCATCGTGGTGCAGGTCTTGGCGGCGGTAATGATGAACGCGAACAAACCTTAAACCAACTCTTAGTTGAAATGGACGGTTTTGATGCCAATGAAAATGTCATCCTGATTGCCGCAACTAACCGACCGGATGTTTTAGACCCGGCATTATTGCGTCCGGGACGTTTTGACAGACAGGTTACCGTCAGCAATCCGGACGTAAAAGGTCGTGAAGAAATCTTAAAAGTTCACACCCGCAAAGTTCCGTTAGGAAAAGATGTTGATTTGAGCATAGTTGCCCGTGGCACACCTGGATTCTCCGGCGCAGATTTAGCAAATCTTGTCAATGAAGCAGCTCTCTTAGCTGCGCGTAAAAACAAGCTCAAAGTCAGCTCCAAAGATTTTGATGACGCCAAAGATAAAGTCTTAATGGGTAATGAGCGCAAATCTATGGCTATGGATGAAAAAGAAAAGCAATTAACGGCTTATCATGAAGCCGGTCACGCTATCTGCTCATTAAATGTAAAAGATACCGATCCGATACATAAAGCGACCATTATTCCGCGCGGCAGAGCATTAGGTATGGTTCAGCAATTACCGGAAAAAGATAAATATTCATATACACGCACCCAAATGCTTTCGCGCTTAACTATAATGATGGGCGGTCGTGTTGCTGAAGAAATGAAATTCGGTTATGATGCCGTTACTTCCGGTGCCTCATCAGATATCAATGCCGCAACCAATTTGGCGCGCGCTATGGTTACCGAATGGGGTATGAGCGACATCTTAGGTCCGATTCGTTATTCTGAAAATTCCAACGAAGTCTTTTTAGGTCGTTCCGTTACTCAAAATCAAAATATGAGTGAAGAAACAGCCAAATTAGTTGATGCAGAAATCAAGCGTTTGGTTACAGATGGCTATGCCGAAGCCAAACAAATTCTGCAAAAACATAAAAAAGATTGGGAAACATTAGCCAAAGCGCTAATGGAATATGAAACACTGACTGGTGCAGAGATTAAAGAAATTTTGGCCGGAAACAAAGTTGATAAAACTAAAGATGCACCGGTTTCAGAAGAAAAACGAACCAAGGCATCTGTTCCGGAATTATAAAAGCAAAGAGCGAACCTGTTGGTTCGCTCTTAAATTTTTTCTAGGCGCGACACATCTTCCCGTCATTACCTACAAGGATGCTTGTCGCCGGAAAGAAACACTCTCTTTCTTGCCCTGATGAGTAAATTTTTGCTGTTGCTTCCGTGCACAAAACACTCGTGCCGGATTCTAGCTTTTTGACCCCTCTTCGGTCATAATTGTATTGAAACACTCCAGAAGAACGCTCAAATACACAACAGTTTCCGCCAACCCAGAGCCTGATTGCTTCTTTTAAAAAATACCCCAACACTGTAGTTGAAATAATTTTTCCATTGACATTCGTCCCTGTGGGACTGAGAAAGCCATCTTGTCCCACTACAACGCCTAATCCTCTTATTATTATTACCATAATTATATATATATTAAAAATAGATTAACTATGCTAATGTAACATCATTCTTTAACACTTGCAAGCATTTTATTAAAAAAAATTAAAAAAATTTGCTTCTCTCTGCTTTTCATCACTATCCAAGCCCCAAAATATTTAAACCGAAAAAACTCTTTCATCTCTCTGTCATACTTCCTCGCATTATAATGCGAGGTCAAAGCATCTCCGCCGTTTCACCAAGAGTAACATCTCCCCAGCCACACAATAATGATTGGTATTATCCAAGCCCCAAAACATTAAACTAAAAAAACTCTTTCATCTCTCTGTCATGCTTCCTCGCATTATAATGCGAGGTCAAAGCATCTCCGCCGTTTCACCAAGAGTAACATCTCCCCAGCCACACGATAATGATTGGTATTATCCAAGCCCCAAAATATTTAAACCGAAAAAACTCTCAAAACTGAGAGTTTTTTACATAGGGCTTGGAGAATGCCGATGCTTGAAGTGATTTTAGAACCGCGGTGTACAAAGGCGTACATAAGGTTTTAAAATCACGATAATGATTGGTATTATCCAAGCCCCCTCTTCAAAAAGCGGTATTGATATAAAATCGCAATTGCAATATATGGCAGAAACATCTCTCCTGTTTCTTCTGCCAATTGGCAGAGAACATACATATCCTCCGGAAGCCTCATATGGTGCGCATGTTTATAATTTGCCGGAAAACGATCAACAATTTTCATAGCCACCCCTACCACACAAAGCGTTGCAACAGACCATGTAATTGTATCAAATTTAAAGAAAGATTTAAATAGATGTTTACCATATTTTACTGCTAAATATGCCATACACCAAAAAACAAGTAATAATATAAATCCATAAATAACTTTTTCATACAACGGATTTTCAGCTTTCAAGAAAAAACGTGATTTAAATGGTGTTGTATCTGTGGTAGACAAATAATGTTGAATTCCTGATTCGCGCAAAAAGCAAGTCATTGCCAAAAAAACATAAATTCCCCAACTACGAATTTTATCCTTAAAATCATCTGCAAAAACAAACAACAAAGCAATAAGTAACAAATACCCGCATTTTGCCCAAACATCTACCATTGCACCATCTTCGATTTGCAACAACAAATCATCAGCAAAATTATAATAAATCACCTCCATTAGCGAAAACCATAAAACAATAAACGCTATCGGCATAAAAAAAGGCGATAAAAATACTTTTTTAAACATATTACATCCTCAAGTTTCTCATTTATCTAAAGATATAACACCACAAAAAAACAACATAGCTAAAAACATTTTTATAAACAAAGAAATCGCTATTTCTCGATAATTTGCACGATTCTTTTTAATACACTTTGTTCCACAAATTCCCCCTTTTTAATCCATATTGCACTTTTAACATTTCCTTTTTCATAATAGGGGGTAATTTGCCGATATTTTTTCTCCATTATCTCTACGCTCGAAGTAACATCAGTTTTATATCCGCTCTCTTCCTGCAACTCTTTATCATAAATACAATCCACAACAATTTGTGGCTTAAATCGTTCTTTTCCGTTCAAAAACATCTCATAGATTTCAGCACCGCCGGCAATATACAAAGTATCACCCTCATCCACATATTCTTCCAATTGTTTTTGAGAACTAATCAAAAAATGATTTTTTTCATCTGCAACTTCATAAAGCGGATTTCTGGATAAAACAAATAACTTACTCCCCTCAATTGTTCGATTAGGAAAACTTTCATAAGTTTTTCTTCCTGAAACAACTTTTTGACCATAAACAACATCTCTGAAATTTTGTGCATCTCTTGGCTCGTTCCACGGAATTTTTCCGTTAACGGCAATCACATTATCGCCTTGGTGCCGACACACATCACCACAACTGTTGTCATTTCAAAAACTCCTTAATCGGGGCATATGATTTTCTATGTACCGGTGTTACGCCGAACTTTTTTAACCCTTCAATATGCGCCTTTGTTCCATAACCGGCATTTTTTTCAAATCCATAACCGGGATAGGTTAAAGCCATTTTTTCCATCAATCTGTCTCGATATACTTTAGCTAATATTGATGCTGCCGAAATAGAGTATGATTTAGCATCACCTTTAATAACCGCTTTAACCGGACAAGCAAAATCTTTCGGCTCACGATTTCCATCAACCAACAACATATCCGGCATTTTTATACAAGCCTTGTTCAATGCCCTTTTCATTGCTAAAAAAGAAGCTTGTAAAATATTAATTCGATCAATTTCCTCCGCGCTGGCCTCTCCGATTCCTATCAACACATGCCCGCATTTTGCTTCATTTAAAAGCAAATCATAAAGTATCTCTCTTTTTTTCTTGGAAAGTTTTTTAGAATCATTTAATTCAGATAATAAACGCTCATCAACATTTCTACTTAAAAATACGACACAACCGGCAACAACAGGTCCTACCCACGGTCCGCGCCCTGCTTCATCAACACCGGCAACCATCCCGTCATATTTATCCTCTAACTCAAAATCGGGCATAGCTTTACTCCTTTATGCAAACTATACCCCAAAGCCACAAAATAAATCAACTAATTTCTCATTACTTGCACGCCTTCATATTCTGCTTCAATAATACCGCCCACCACAACTGCCACATTTTCATAGCCGGCTTCTTCAAATTTTTCTGCAACTTCAGAAGCAATACCTCCAGAAGTACAAAGAATATTCACAGTTTTTTCTCCATTGGGATTATATTCTGCCATAAATTGATCTGGATCAACCAAATCAGCTTTTATTGTGATATGCGGCAATGCCAACCGCTCTTGTGCATATTCCTCTTCGCTTCGCACATCTAAAATAATTGAATCTTGCTTTAAACTCTCCGGTTTAATAAATCGCATAATTTCCTCCTCAGCATTTAACATAAGCACAGATAAATAAAATCAAACCTCAATTTTAGTTATAAAAAAAGCGACCATCCGGTCGCCCTTTTTAACACTTAGAGGAATCACATCTCCAATATTCTATAGCTGACACCATCATCATCAACTTCTTGAATTTGCAATTTTATACCCTCAAAAGAAACTGTATCATCATAAACTGAAAATGTATAAACTTTTTCTTCTCCGGCACCTGATTGAAACTCTTTATCCAAAGAAATGCACTTGAAAATCATACGATGATTTTCAACACCGGCAAAACGAACTTCAAAACTTGCAATTTCTTTCTCGTTTCCTTGCGGCATACCGACATCATAAGTAAATTTCAAATCTTCCGGTTCAAGCAAAAAAGATGTTTCAAGCAATGCCAACCGATCATTATAAATACGGCCTACACGAGGATAAATATTACCGCGTTCATCAATTAAAACAACATCACCTAAACGATTCGGCTTCAATAATTGATAGGTAACCCCTTTGATATCCGATTCGCCGATAATTTCATAAACTTTTTCATCAGAAAACTCTACCGGAATAGTATAGGAAACAAGGGCTCCTTTTTTATTCGGACGAACCAACCCTTCGGCATACCCTTCTCTCATATAAGTTTTAGCAGATAGCACAACACCGCCTCTTGGTGCATAACGCGTAGCCCCTGGCTTAAAATTGCTGACCGTTTCTGTTTCTCTTGCCACATTCTGAATACCATCATTATCATAATAACGAATATGATATGTATAAAAAAAGTCATTAAAAACATTACGTTTGCCCAGCGTATAATCACCTTGTAAATAACAAGAAGACAAAGCAAACATCATCAAACCGATAAATATTTTTTTCATAATATAATCTCTTTTTTAACGTTTTCCTCACTATATTTATGCAACGTTATTTAAAAGTTGTAAATAAAAAAAATGATTTTGAGGTAAACCTATGCATAACCTGTCACAAAGTTGCAAATTAATTAAATTCACACCGGTGCAATCTGTTTCAAACGAAACTTCAGAATTTTTAGAAGAAACCTTTGATGTTGTAGCTGTTAATTACACAGATGACGGATTTGAAGAATATGTCGGCTATGCTCCGCTTAACTTCGATGAAGAAAAATTTCGCCAACAACTAAAGAATTTTTCTGGAGAATTATCAGATTTTCACACAGAAATTTTGGAAAGCAAAAACTGGCTTAAGGAAAACGTTATAAAATTCGCCCCTTTTGAAATCGGTGCATTTCTAATCTATGGCATTCATGAATCTATCTGTCCTAAAACAGATAAAATACCGATTCAGGTTTACGCTGCTACCGCATTCGGATCCGAGCATCAAACCACAAAAATGTGTTTACAAGCAATTTCCGAATTACAGCAGAAAATCTCAACACCGGAAAAAATCCTTGATATGGGCACCGGTTCCGGTATTCTTTCTATTGCCGCAGCAAAAATCTGGACATTAAAACCACAAATTATATCTGCAGATATTGATCCGGAATCAGTAGATGTAACCGCCAATAACGCTATAACCAACAATGTAGAAAAAAGTATCACATCCATTTTAAGTGATGGTTATAAAAATCCTATAATCAAACAAAACCAACCCTATAATTTAATCTTTGCCAATATTCTTGCTAATCCTCTCAAAGCAATGTGCTCTGATGCTTATAATTATTTAGCGAAAAATGGTTGTTACTTAATTTCAGGATTTATTGACAACCAAGAAGATGATATCATAAAACATCATCAAGAGGTTGGTTTTAAATTATTAAAAATATACAAAATGGAAAATTGGCGTGCCGCTTTACTGCAAAAATAATCAGCATAAGGAGGGAAAATGGATATTAAACAAATTCAAAAAGAACTAAAACAGCAGAAACAAACCGCACGTTTATTTACTTTAGGCAATTTATTCATAAATGAAGATATTTTACCTGAAGAAAATCAAATTTTTTCTCTCACAAAATTCAGCGGTTCTTATGCTATCCTCTTTATCACACAAACAAAAGCATTTTTATTTGTTGATGGCAGATATGAATTGCAAGCAAAAAAAGAAATCAATTCTCACCAAATAGAAATTGTAAAATTATCTGAAGTCAGTTTTCACACCTGGCTCAAGAAAAACTATGCAACAGCATCAATCCAAATCTCTTACAACCCATGGACAATTAGCTTAGAAAACATAAAAAAATTATCAAACATATTACCAAAAGCAACGTTTATTCCTCTTCCAAAATCAGAGAAAAATCTGAGTTCAAAAAAAGTTAAAGTAATAGTACATCAAAAAAAGTTTACCGGCAAAGTATCCAAAGAAAAAGTCACGGAATTTACAAAATACCTAAAAAAACAAAATTTAGACGCTTTTTTAATCACCTCTGCCGCAAATGTTTCCTGGCTCTTAAATTTACGTTCAAGTGCATTACCATACACACCGATATTCCGCGCCTACGCTCTAATAGAGAAAAACGGCAACGTAAAAGTATTTTCCGAATATAGTGATTATCCATCGGCTTTACCATTCAGTGCTCTAGAAAAAATTTTACCGACATACAGTAAACTCGGCTCAGATTTTAATACAACACCGGCAATCATTAAAACCTTTGCTCCGCAAATAACCGATTACCCCGATGAAATAAATAAAATCAAAGCGATAAAAAATCAAACTGAACTGAAAGGTATTAAAAACGCACACATCCGCGACGGCGTCGCATTAAGCAAATTCTTATTTTGGCTATCCAAAAATTATAAAGGAAAAACAGAAACAGAAATTGCCGAAAAACTATTGTCTTACCGCAAAAAAGAAATTAATTTTTTCTCTGAAAGCTTTGCCACCATTGCCGGTTTCGGCACAAATGCCGCAATAGTTCACTACCACGCCCAAGAAAAAACCGCTGCCACCTTAAAGAAAAATTCGGTATTATTGCTGGATAGCGGTGCTCAATATTTTGACGGCACCACGGATGTTACCCGTACAATTGCTCTAGGCACACCGACTGCAGACATGATAGAAAAAAATACCCTCGTATTAAAAGCACATATCGCTCTGGCAACAGCTGTTTTTCCGCAAGATACTTCCGGTAATGAACTGGATTTAATTTCTCGCCAACCCCTACTTAAAAAAGGTTTGGACTATGAACATGGCACAGGTCATGGCGTCGGCTTCTTTTCAAATGTTCATGAAGGTCCTGCCCGCATATCAATTCATGCCAAAAATTCTGCCCCATTTACTGCCGGCATGATTACCTCCATTGAGCCTGGATATTATAAAGAAAATGCATTTGGTATCCGCATAGAAAACCTATATGCCGTCAAAGCAATTAAGAAATCAAAATTCTTAAATTTTGAAGTTTTAACCATGGCACCTCTTGATAAAAAGCTCATCAATAAATATATTTTGACAACAGAAGAAACAAACTGGTTAAATCAATACCACCAGCTAGTTTTTTCAAATCTAAAAAAATACCTGACCAAACAAGAATTGGAATGGCTCAAAGACGCCTGCGCCCCAATTTAATCAAAGGATAACATATTGTTTATTTTTTGGCTTTTTTTAGGCTGGTTAACAATCGGCAGTTCTGTTGTACAGGCTGCCCCGCTTTCATTGCAACAGCTCTACATTAACCCTGAACATCAAACCTTACCTGAAGCGCTAATTATATACAACTCTGCCAATCCATGTGAAAATTGCCAACTGGCTACAGACATGCTTATAAAAATACTCAAACAAAATTATCGACACAAACTTCGTGCCTATTTAATCAACCTTGAAGACCATCCGCAATTTGCTTATGCTTTTAAAATCGATTCCCCGCTTACTCTTGTAATGATTCATATTTCGGATGGCGCTTCATTTGGCTTTCAAAAACTAACTGATTTAGAAAGTTATACATACACACCACAAATTTTTGACCGTCGTGTCAATGAATTTATTTCTAATTTTTTAGAAAAAAATTAAAAAAATTAGCAATTTAATAAGTATCTTTGCATTAAAATCACAAATATATTTACCAAATCCTCTTTTTATGATATGCTGAAAAAAGCAAAGGAGAAAGAAATGTTAAACATTTTAAACTGGTTTAAAGGCCGTAAGAATAATCTTTACATCAAGCCGCAAAAATTTGTAGAGCTAAAGCGTAACAGTGCTACAGTAGAGTTTATTCATGCCGGTCACCCGCTTTATGATAATATTGTTGATGATGAAAAGAACCAACTGCGTTTATTAGCACCAAACGAAGCGGCTTATAACGAAACCAGTTTAAGCCATAACTTCGTTGCTATTGTCACCTACAATGGCTACAATTACTTAGTCATAAATTCTTTCAAACATTTCAAAGAACAAAGCATCGGCGGTCTTTTACAATTTGATGAAAATATCTACAATGTCATCCCGTTTTTTGAAGATGAAGAAGAATATCAAACCGCAAACAATTACTTGTTCAGTGAAACATATGAATATGATCATCCGGTAGAAAATTATGCCTTTATTGCTGAACACAATGCCGACAGAACCAAAATTACCACAGAACGTGGCAAAAAACCGATGAACATCAATATGATAGACAAACATCGATCTTTATTTACGGAAAAACTTACCCAAGAACAACTGGAATTAATTGATTATACAATTATTCCCGCAATACGTGCCTACACAACTATTCAAGAAAAACGGAAAAAGAAAGCTTCATAACAAAAAATGCCATAACCTAGTTATGGCATTTTTTGTTTTCATTCAATGACTAATTTATACAAATGAGCATCCCGCACTTGATAGTGTTTGACTCTCATTCCTGTTTTTGCTTCAAGCCATAGAGGGTCATCAGCTACCGCAACCGAAAAGGCTTCATTGTTATCTAAAATAACATTCATCACCGTTTTCTTACCACCATTGATATTACCATTGATGTTACCTTTTGCATTTCCGCCTCCGCCACCATATGGCGCAAACAAAGCAAAGAAGCTACCGTAGCTGAAAGAACCTGTCACTCTGCCTCTAAATTCGGCATCTATATCATGCCTGGCTACTCTTTTAATTGTGCGCTCTCCGATATATTTCACCGGCTCATACCAATAGAGATCCGCTACATGATAAATAAGGTCTCCCCGTTTATAGGAGTTTTGATACCTAAGGTTAGTTCTCGAACCAGCAAGTGCTGGACCTTTAGCCCATAATTCGAGTTTTTTCCCATTAGATAGGTAGATAATCTTACGCCGACTGTCCCACTCATGAGTGGGTCCAGCCCATGAACCATTTGCTGACCCTACTGCCATAATTTTTTCAATCCGCAGAAATTCCTGCGCTGTTGCTGGAACAACTATTCCCAGCAACATAATTAATAATAATACTTTTTTCATAATTCTTATTTTTTAATAATAAAATATTTTACAGATGAATACACACAAAAACATTTTTTGTCAATGTCTTTATACAAAAAAAGGAGACTCTAAAGTCCCCTTTCTTTTTAGCTACGCTTAAAATTAAGCGGCTGTTGCTTCTGTATTTTGTGCAGCAGCTTCTTGAGCAGCTTTTTCTGCCTTAACGCGTTCAATATCCTTAAAGCCTTTAGCATTAACATCTCTGTCTACCAATTCAATAATAGCCATTGGTGCACAATCGCCATATCTGTAACCGGCCTTCAAAACGCGTGTATAACCGCCGTTACGTTCTTTATAACGTTCGGCTAAAACAGAAAAAAGCTTGGAAACAACTTCTTTATCGCGCAAAAAAGACAATGCCAGACGACGAGAATTCAAATCACCTTTTTTAGCATAAGTAATCATTGTTTCAGCAAAAGTTCTCAATTCTTTAGCACGTGGCAAAGTAATTGTGATTTGTTCATGTGTAAATAAAGCATTAGTTAAATTAGCAAACAATGCTCTTCTTTGACTTTTCGGCATATTAAAACGTCTATGTGCGTCACCGTGTTTCATATTCGATTCCTTTCTTTTTTCTGTGCTTCGGAACCCGAAGCGGATAAAAACCAACGCTTGCACCACCTTCATGAATGCAAACAAACCTTTGCAAACCGGCAAACCAACCGATTCGCATAAATTCGCAACTTCTATAACTCATATTTTTTTATTTGTAAAGCGTTTTCTGTTTTATGCAAGAATAATTTGACAAAACAAAGAGAGTAGTATAGAATAAAGTAACTTCAGATATAATATTTTATAGGAAAATTAATTGCCAACACAACACATGACAAGCTGTATTCATATTTACATGATGTAGAACGTTTAGCCCAAGGAGAGAAAGAGGTTATTGCCGATAAATCAAAAGAATACCAAGAAAAAGCAAACGCCTTAGCTAAAGAACACTATGACGTGAAATGTAAATCGCTTTCTACAAAATACTGGACATATTTTAAGGATGGCATTGATCCCACAACAGCAAAAGCATCTAACGCGACCATTTCACCGGAAAAATTTGTTCCCGCATATATTATATTCGCCCAAAATACAAAAAGAGAAGACTATGAACGAATATTATCAAATTTATCTACAATATTCAAAGATTGATTATTCTCTTCTCTCTTTTCATCTTCTTCAGATACAGAATTATTTTCTTTACTTTCTGCTTTAGCAAGCATGTATTCAGCCAGTGTACGCTGCATTTTAAGTTCCTTCTTACCATCTTCTCTGCTTTCTGCCGTATTATTCAAGAAACTTTTAACATATTCTTTTTTATAGCGTTCAACAAGCAAAAAATCCACATCTACTTTGGTCGGATTCTCCCCAGCTATGCACTTATCACGCGCATCAATTGCTCTTCTTTCTATTTCTTCAATTTGAGCTTCGGTAAATTCTTCATCAGGTTTTAATTTGTAAGTATATCTCAATTGCATCAATCTGGCATAAATTTCTTGTTTATCATCCAAATACTTATCTTTGCCAAGCCCTTCTCTAAGAGGCTTAAAATTACTTGTTGTATCAGACTTTTCAACGATCTCATTCTCACTTGAGACTCCTTCAGCAACTAAATCAGCAGAAGGAGATAATGATGTATCTGCAATAATTACCGGCGTTATTACCGGCGTCTCAGCTTTTTGTATAGGGATTTCTTTATTGCTAAGCGGATTATATTTATCCCCGAAAAGACAAATACGCTGAATGTCCTGTTCAGTTTGATATAAATGTAAATTATGCGTCATCTCATGAACAGCTATACTTGCAACAGATGGACAATAAACATATTTTCCAAACATCTCTTGCTGTTTTTTCACATTAATAAAAACAACCGGCTCATTTACTTCCATAACATGAAAACCAAGCTGTGAGTCATTAGAATCTTTCATTGTCTCTTCAAAAAAAACTATCGCTTTTTGCTCTTTTGTTAGATTACCGGCACCATCATTTTTATGAAGATAATCATATTTTGATGCCCATACAGATACAACTTCCTCATTAAGGTGAATTTCTCCGGCTCGCAAAGCTTCTACCACTTTACCATTTCCTTTATCGGTAAAATAAACTTTAGTATTTTTTAGTCGAGACATAGCTTTATCATATTCACTCTTACTTAAATACCCCAAATTGTACCGCTCCGTAACCCAATTAGCCAGCCAATTTGCACCTTCATTAACTTCATTAATTACTTCTTGTGATGGTTCTAGATTCTCTCCGCTCATGACATCCCTCATAAAAACAACTCATATATTAATATCGTACCCTATATTTAAATTAATTACAATAAATTTCATAATCATTCCCCTCAATTCCCAAAAACATGAATCGAAACCAAACACGCTACAAACTTAAAAGCGAAAGGCAACCTCAAACATTCAACAAAATCAAAAGCGGGAAAAAAACACAAACATTCTACAAACTTAAAAAAGGGAAAAAACCACAAACACTCTACAAACTTAAAAGCGGGAAATTTTAGATAGATAGAAGTAAATGTCTTCTGACATAAATCCTAGTGTACACAGTAGTACATGGATTTATGTCATGAAGCACCATTTACGATTAGACACCCAAATTTACCCCTTTAATTGGGTCCATTCAGAGAGCTTATGCCCATACATTTCCGCATTTTCACCTTTGAGACCTTGGAACTTCCGTGCAATGGTATATTGCGGCAAAAGCTTTTTAACTTCTGCAATATTCATACTCCACATATGCGGTTTTATACGAATTTGCTTCCCTTGTCCGGCAGAAACATTTGTTGTTTTTTCTCCGGTTTTAGCGTCTTCAAACTCTGTTAATGTCAACTGCAAATTATCTAATCCACCCAGAATTAAAAATTCAAACCAGATCAGCACTATCGTTGATTACGTTTATGATCTTTCATCATTGCCTCAATTTGCTTCACCTTGCGCCGTCTACATAATTCTGAATAAATATCTGTTAAAACTTCATCCGGCTCTTTATTAATATTATTATGTTCAGAATAAGCTTTTACCAATGCAGAACGAACCTCATCTGAGCTTTTATCCCCTAACTTCTGATTAGTTCTGAGAAAATCCCAAATAGTATCGCCTTTTTTAAACCCAGAATCGTGCTCAACTTCATAAAAAACATTTGCCCCAGCTCTAACCATATCGGCGATTAATTTAAGATTTCCGGATTGAACGGCGTGAACCAACCCTTCATCAACAGTCATAAAATTTATATCCCCAGTACCATCTTGCAAAGTTTCACTTTTACCCATAATTTTCTCCTTATTTTAAGTAACTTTCTAATTAACGACTTAGCACTTTGCAAAGCCCTCGTTTCATTTATCTTAATATCTAACATACACATGGCATTACCTTAGTTTTCTCAACTATACTAGAATAATATCATAAAAAAAGCGTTAACGCAACAAAAAAATCTCCCCCCTTTTCTTCGTTCCCCCCCCTCTCCAATGATATCTTTTCTAAATTTTGCACCATAATTTAGAGGAGATTCTTTGACCTCACTT
>JAZUMA010000039.1:0-21021 GCA_045603405.1 Alphaproteobacteria bacterium
GCAAGGGATGACTGGGGGATGGGGAGATCCTGAAACAAGTTCAGGATGACGCATTAGAGTGTTCAGGATGACGCATTAGAGTGTTCAGGATGACGGAAGAGTGGGAGGATGATGGAGAGGGGGGAGGATGACGAAGGGGGAAGAAATTTTTTTTATATTAATGCTTGCTTTTATTTTCTTTTAGGTGTATATATATGGCAGTTGTTTTATTTTTAATTTAATTATTTATATTTATGAAGAAAAAAAAATTTAAAATGACGTCTCTGATGTATCAGATTGGGGACTATTATCATGTAACGCAAGACCTCATGGAAGGCAGGAGACCTGTTGCTATTAAATGGAGTGGTTATTGGTTTAGGACAAAATGTCTGTTCCAAAACACAGACTCAATTGGTGCTGAAGCTTTTCTTCAGACAATTACAATTGAGGGGGAAAGATGCACCTTGCCACCGGTAGATGTTCTGAAGGATTTTTTGTCTCATCTGGAGGAGATAAACGTTCTCCTTGGTGAATGCAGGATGCCGGGCATTCCTTATGGGCGTTATTGGGCCCAAAAAGACGGAAGAGGCTATTATGTGGTGGTCCGCAATGATGGGAAAGTCTACTGCGGATGTCCGGTTGATGGTTTTTCAGACTATTCAATGGTAATTGGATGCATTTACGCATAGTAAAGCAAAGGGGGTACTTCACTGAAGCACTCCCTTTAATTTTTGTTTGATTTGTTTTGTGGATTGTTGATTATCTTTGTTGATTGATTTATGCTACTCCTTTATGGTGGCTCTGTAAGGAGTTTTTATATGTTTTCTAAGTTTGAAAGTATGGTAGCAGCACGTTATCTGCGTGCAAAAAGAAAAGAAGGTTTTATCTCGGTTATTACATCATTTGCTTTTATCGGTATTGCCTTAGGCGTGGCAACGCTGATTATTGTGACTTCGGTAATGAACGGGTTTAAAGCAGAACTGCTCGGGAGAATCTTGGGTATTAACGGACATATCAGTATTGCGGCTATTCATAATACACCATTTAATAACTATCAAGAAGCAGTGAAAATGCTGGAAGAAAAAGTACCTAATGTGCAGGTGGCTATTCCGATGGTTGAAAAACAACTTTTGGCTACGGCAGGGAATAGCGCTGAAGGGGTGATGATTCGTGGTGTAAACGGCAATGATTTACAAAAAAAACAAGTGTTGCGTGACGGATTTAAAGATTTTGATTTTAATGAGTTTAGCGATGATGTGGTTGTTTTAGGCTATCGCTTAGCTAATAAGCTCGGCGTTACTGAGGGCGATGAAATAACGCTTCTTTCACCAAACGGTAAAATTACGATGTTTGGTACTGTGCCAAGGATGAAGAGCTATCAGGTTGTCGGGACATTTAATTTCGGTATGTATGAGTATGATGCCAATTATGTCTTTATGCCAATGGAAGCGGCGCAAAAGTTCTTTTCTTTAGGGGATGGAGTAACAGGTATTGATGTTACTTTGCAGAGCGATGATGATATTGATCATATAAGACAACTTATTCAGACAGCTATTCACGATTCAGGTAATAAGGCATTTGTATATGATTATCGGCAAACAAATTCAGCTTTTTTTAATGCGGTTGATGTGGAGCGCAATGTGATGTTTATTGTGTTGACGCTTATCATCTTAGTGGCGGCATTTAATATTATTACCGGTTTGATTATGTTGGTGAAAGATAAAGGGCGTGATATTGCCGTATTAAGAACTATGGGCGCAACCAAAGGTATGGTGATGCGGATATTCTTTTATGACGGTGCATTTATCGGTTTTGTCGGGACAATGCTCGGGGTGGTGCTCGGGTTGCTGTTTTGTGATAATATCGAAAATATTCGGCAGTTTTTACAGGCATTATCCGGGCGTGATTTATTTGCGGCAGAGATTTATTTCTTATCTAAATTGCCGGCAAAAGTAGAGCCGGAAGTGGTGCTAACTGTTACCGGAATTTCTTTATTGCTTTCTTTTTTAGCAACGCTGTATCCGGCTTATCGGGCAGCAAAAATGGACCCTGTGGAGGCACTTCGCTATGAGTAAAATATCGCAACAGAATTTTGCAAATGTTTTGGAATTAAAACAGATTATCAAAAACTATAAACAAGGGCGGAATGTGCTTGAAGTGTTGAAAGGGATTGATTTAACCGTTCAGCCGAAGGAAATTGTGGCATTGGTCGGGCAATCAGGAGCCGGTAAATCGACATTGTTGCAAATTGCAGGGCTTTTGGATAAGCCAAGCGGCGGACGGATTATGATTAACGGCGAGAATATCGGGCAGGTAAGTGATGATGTGTGTACATCTCTTCGCCGCGATTATATCGGTTTTGTTTATCAATATCATAATTTATTGGGGGATTTTTCGGCACAAGAAAACGTGATGATGCCGATGTTGATTGCGGGACGGAAAAAAAGCGAAGCGGAGGAGAAAGCGGCGTTTTTGTTAGATAAATTAAAGCTCTCGCATCGTTTAAAACATCGACCGGCAGAACTTTCCGGCGGTGAACAGCAACGTGTGGCGATTGCGCGTGCATTGGCTAATTCACCGAAGCTTTTATTGGCTGATGAGCCGACGGGAAATCTTGATCCGGATACGGCAGAAGATGTTTTTTCAGCATTGCTTGCCATTATTCAAGAAACTGGATTGGCAGCATTAATAGCTACGCATAATATGGAATTAGCGGCTCGTATGAACAGACAATTGAAATTGCGTGACGGTAAATTGGAAGATATTGCTGAAAGCGGTTTACGGCATGCGGTGTTTTCTAAAATAAGCAAGAATTTCTATTAGATAAAAAAACCCCAGAGTTTTTTGGGCTCTGGGGGGAACCACCATAAACTAAAAAAAATTAGAAAGTGGTTTGGGGGGGGTCTAATTCTGCGGCGGTTGACTTTCATTTTCTTGTTTTTTTTTGCATTCTCCGTCAAAAAAATCTGCCATATCGGCGAAGAAATGCATGTTTTATTATTATATCGTTCCCCTGGCAGAGGGTATGTTTTCATTTTTATATCTAAATAATTATATTTGTAAGTGAGTATATGCCTTTAAAAAATGTTTGTCAAGTATTTTTTTGTCTTTTTTGTGTTATTTGCGAATTTTTTTGGCAACAGATTTTAAATTAATGCCGGCAGCCTTTTCAAATTTGTGAATAATTCCGGATGTGTTGATTTTGGGGATTTTTCTTTTTATTGATCTTTTTATATTATCAAATCCGGCTGAATCAAGCATCTCTTTACCGCTATCCAGCAAAGTGTTTGAATTATCGGTTTCATCATTCTGCATATCGTAAACAGCTTGGCGATTTTCTTCCGTATTTGGTATTAATCGGGGTTCTTTTTTAGGTCGGAGGATTTGACCGACTTTGTTTAATATTCCGTTATCTTCTTCAATATCTTCGGAATCTAGCGGCGGAAGTTCTATGTATGCAGATGTTTTATCAATTTCTGTTGGGGCTTCAGGCTCGTAGTATTCTGCGTCTCCGCTTTGTACTTTAGCTGCTTTTTCATAATATTTTGCAATTGTTTCAGCATCGTTCGGATCTGTCCACGGATTATAGCTTAACTGTGCATGAGCCGTTGTTGTGGCAATTATAAAAACGGTGAAAGTATATGCTAAATGTTTTATCGGCATTATTTCTTCCTAGTGATTAGTTTTTATCAGAATAATTCGGAAATATTAATATTCGGTTTAAGGATAAAAAAAACGGCACTCCGCAGAATGCCGTTGTTAATGCTTTTGAACAGATTATCTGGAGTAGAACTCGATAACCAGGTTCGGTTCCATTTGAGCGGCATAAGGCACGTCATCAAATTTCGGAATAAATGTGTATTTTGCGGTAAATTTAGCAGCATCAACTTCCATATATGAAGGAAAGTCACGGGATTGAGATTGAATTGCAGCCATAACCATAGCTAAATTCTTTGATTTTTCACGAACTTCAATCACATCACCGGCTTTTACAATGTATGAAGGGATGTTTACCTTTTTGCCGTTAACGGTTACATGACCGTGGTTAACAAATTGACGGGCTGCAAAAACAGTCGGTACAAATTTTGCTTTATATACTAAGTTATCTAAACGAGACTCTAATAAACCGATTAAGTTTTCAGCAGCGTCACCACGGCGGCGAATCGCTTCTTCATAATATTTATGGAATTGTTTTTCGCTGATGTTACCATAATAGATTTTTAATCTTTGTTTTGCATATAATTGCTCACCATAGTCAGTGGTCTTTTTTCTTCTTTGACCATGTTGACCGGGGGCATAATTTCTCTTCAAAATAGGGCTGTTTTGGTCTCCCCAAAGGTTTTGACCATAGCGGCGACTATTTTTCTTCTTAGCGTTTACTATACTTTTCATTAAAATATCCTTTTATAAATTTAGTGTTATTGTCCCGATAGTTTTGCTTGTTGCAAACGGGGTGTTTGCCACCCTCTTTCTCGGAAGTGAGGGGTAATATAGCGGGTATTTTTTTATTTGTAAAGAGTTTTTTTATGACTTATAAAGGTTTTCTAGGCCGATTTATGTTGACAGTGACCTTAAATTAAGGTATTATAAATGTAAGTGACAGAGGTGAAGGTTATTATGCTTAGTGATGAAGAAGAATTAGAAAAAATAAAAAAACTTGAAAGAGCTGATTCTAAAAGATCAGCGCTTCTTCATGCGGGTATAATGGAATGGGATGATGATGAAAAGCTGAAATTTCACAAATACGTTAAGGGAATTGCTCAAAAGTTATTAGGTGACTCTATTAATTTGGATGATGAAGATTTGGTTTTCTTATTGTCAAGAAAAAGGGATAGTAATGCCGCTTCTGCTACATTATATACCGGCGAACGATTTATTTTTTTTAGTAAAGGACTTTTAGATATATGTGAAAATGAAGATCAATTTGCTTTTATATTGGCACATGAATTGCAACATTGGTTAGAACGTAAAAACTTACCGGTTGATTTTAAGCCATCCACCAAAGCGGAAGAGGCAAAATGTGATATATTAGCCATAAAAAAAATGATGACTGCCGGCTATGATATTGAAGAAGGATATAAAATTGCGGCAAAGTTATTTAAAAACGGATGTTACAGTATTTTTTATGTTTTAGATGAGCATCCACTGTCTGATGAAAGAATTAAATATATCGGGGTGAAAGTTTTGGAAGTGCGGGAAAGCTTAATCAAAAGCGGAAAATACCAAAAAAAGACGCCGGTAAAATTATATAATCCAGATATTTCTTTATGGGAATTTGATGCATTAGAAAAGTTTTTTAAGCAAGATAAGTATGTTCAAGCAGATGATATGCAAAAAGTTAAATTTTGGTTTGAGCAATTTGATAAATTATCTGAAGGTCATAACGGATTACAAAAAATTTCCGAGAAAGATTTAAAGACATTGAAAAATGAATATTTCAAATTAGTAACTAAAATAAGAGAAAGTAAAAATCTTTGTCGTTTTTATGAGGAAATGTATTGCCAGAGGGTGCTAGCGATTCAAACATTATCCGAACTTGATGTCTTTAAAGATAATTGGTATCTGCATCTGGATAACCCTCATTTTAGGAACAGCAGTACAAAGCAAAAAAAGTCGGTTACTGATTATTTTAAGCCATTTAGAGAAAGTGTCGGCAAAGAAACAAAATTGTATTGTGCCAAATTAGAGTTACTCAGAGAAGCTTTTTTTGACCGTACTTATTATCTGTTTGATTTATCAAATAAACCTGAGCGCAATATTGGTGTAAAATTTTCACAAGATGTTATTGAGGCTAGGAGCAATAAAAATTCTCCTTTATCTCGTTTTATCGGCGTTATTAAAGATGAGAATAATGGGGTGATGATTTATGTTAGTAATAAAATGTATCTGCTTGATAAAGATTACACAATTCAGAAATATTTAGGTAGTAAAAAAGAACTAGAACGTATTAAAGAGGCTAAAGAATATAATGATTATTTTGAGTTGTATAATCAATTACAGGCCGGAGAATTGCCACTTAACCAAGATAATGTTAAAGAAATGTTAGATAAACGTAAGCTTATCAGCAATATGACAAAAGAAAAATTTCGTTTTTTAAAAAAATATTTATCATCTGAAGCTTTGAGTTATCTGACAGCTCATTTTAAAAAGAAACCTTTATGGGATGGAAAGGTTTGTGATATTTTATGTCAGTATATGAAAAAAGAAGATAAAACACCGCAAGATGCGGCAGGATATGAAGAATTTATGAAATATAAAGTTTTCGGTCTTTTTTGTGATGAGTGGTCTTTTTTAGAACAAAAGAAGATTATTGATATCTATTTTCTGACCGGAGGTACACGTTTTCCGAGATTTGCCTGTACGGTGACAACAGAAATGTTAGCGCAGCATCTTAAGGCCGGAAAAGATTTGGATGATTTTAAGTTTCCTTATGATAAATACTTTTATGCGTTTAATGAGAAATTTTTGGCGGATTTGGCGTTAAAAGATGAAAATGTTCCTTATTCAGAGAATTCTCCGTTTTTGGTTGAAAATATCAGTGAGTATGCTTGTCTTGAATTACTGAAAAAGAATCCTAAAATTGATTTAAGCCAAGTATGTGAAATAAAATACAGCGGAGGGCGTTGTGACTCGTATCTTTCGGCTTATTTTCCTTTCGAACTTATGAAGGAAAATAATTTAATAGCTGAGTGGGAGGTTGACAATGTGCTTTATAATCGTTTGTATGATAATATAACCAATCTTGATAATTGGGGTGACGGTAGCTCTGCAATTTCAGATTTGCCATACTATAAAAGGGTTTGTAAGGCTCTATCAGGGGCTATTCTTTTACAAGATGACAAAAGTAATCAGATTAAAATAGATACGCTTAGGAACTTTTACAAAAGAGCATCAATAGATGATAAGATTGAGTATGTGGTTGAGGAATTAGAAAAATACACCGTAAAATCTACATGTGGAAATATGTTTGATGACGATAATTGGGCGCTTTATCAGGAAGATTTGCTTAATAAAGATATTCTGTTAGAAAAAAGATTGCAATTTGTCGGCAAAATCAGAACCACTCCTGAGGATAAGCGAATAAACTTAATCAAAGATGCGATATGGAGCGAGTTACAGGAAAAAATTGTTTCTCCTGAGTTATCTATTATGCAAAAGATTGAGCTTTTTAACCAGATTGCCAAAGCAGAAGTTTTAGATTCTGATAAGTCCAAGTATTTTGAGATATTGTTAGGTAAAGACGGACAAGGCGGTTTATTGGATGAAATCAGCAAAAGCCCTGAAAAAAGTTTTGAGGTTTATAAGAAACTTTTGGATAAGGATAGTCGTATTCCTGATCCTAAGGTGAGAAGCATGGTTATTAAGTTAGCAGTTCAGCAATTTATTGAAGAAAACGGTTATTATAATGATATTAAGGCCAGTGAACAAGAAAGAGATGATTTTGTTTTGCAGGTAAAAAAGCTTAAAAAACAATTAAAATCAGAATTTTCTATGGTGGATGAACATGAAATTTTACGGTGTTTAGCGGATCAGACATTTTCACAGCAAAAATTAAGCGGTGCTATTAAACCGGATCCGGCGGAAATTGATATCAATGATCAGAATGTTATTAAGGCCGCATATGGGCTTGACGGTTTGACCTATTTATTTGAGCGTGAGGTAATAGACAGGAATGTGGTTGTTGAGTATATGCTAAGCGAGGGTAAAAAAGAAGATGTAAATAAAATTATGGACATCATTGCAAAAGCTAAGGAATCTTCCACAGATAACATTGATTGGAAAGGTGTAAATCAATCTTTGTTTATTAATGCTAAAAAAGAGTTTGATCAAGCGCCTTTGCCGGTGCAAGCCTGTATTATGACATATTTAGCGCAGGGGAGTGATTGGAATAATCAGTTTAAGGTAGTGGCTGATAAATTGTTTTATCAGACCGGAGAGCTGGGAGAAACCAGTAAAAAGTTTTTAAAAAGCTATATTTCCTCAAGGCCTGAGAGTGAAAGATATTTTTATTTATCGGCTATGTATTCGGCATCTCAAAACAAAAGCAATTTTACGGATAATATTAAAGACAGCAAATATACAAAAGAAGAGCGTTCGGTTGCGGAGGGACTTCGTTTGTTTTTAGAAAATTCGGGACCGGCCGGCGTGAAACTGGCACAAGCAATGAGTTCGTATAGCGGGGTGCCTGATTTTATTAAAGATGAGATGCAAAAAGCAAAAAATAATGCTAATCCGCCGGCGAGATGGGAAGTGTTTGATTGGTTAGAACAAACGCAACAAACAAAAGTTTTGGAAAAAGTGAAAATTGGTAAATTGCTTGGTTCCGCTTCGTTTTTTGTGACTTATGATATGATTGATGATAACGGAGAAGACAAGGTAATCAAAATTAATCGCTTAGGGTCTGCAAATAAAGCAGAAACAGAGTTTGAAATCTATAAAAGCACGCTCGATAAGCTTAAAGATGATTTTCCGCAAATTTTGACTTTTAAACGCTTAATTGATAATGCGGCTCAAATGGTTAAAGTGGAAACAAATCTGGAAATCGGTGAACAACAGCTCCGTGATGCACAGAGGCTTTATCCCAAGAATTGCCGTGCAGATAAGGTTGAGTTTGCTATTCAGGTGATGGATTGGAATGACAGAGGCAAAACTTGGGCGGTGATGGAAAAAGCTCAGGGTAAAGATTTTAATGATTTGGCGCAACCATATAAAAAAGCAGCGGCAAAGGCAGTATTTGTAACAGAATTGGCTAATATGCTTTCCGGAAAACGTTTTGATTCAGACAGACATAGCGGACAATATAAGTTTGATACGGAAACTAATACGATAGGGGTGTTTGATACAGGTTCAATCAGTATTGTGGAACCGAGTGAAAAAGAAAAATATGTGTTAGGGGCGGTTTTGGCGCAAACAGTGCAAAAATTGGTGGCTGATTCTAAGAATACTCCGGCAAGCATCTTTTGTGCGGAAATAGATAAAGGAATAGCGCATTTTTATGCGAAAGAAATTAAAGAAGATAAGCCAATTCCTCCATATTTGAGCGAATTTCAACGCGGGTTGCTGGCTTTGACCGATTTTCATAAAGAAATTCCACCAAAAGAATTAGCCATTTGTGTGATGCGGGCGATTAATAACGGTAAACATAAGTTAGATCCTATTATTCATAATGGTTTTAAGGAAACGACATGTGCAGCAAGCGGAAATGATTTGGTAATAAATTTCGGAGCAATCGAAAAAGTAGCAGATTATATGGCAACTGCGGCTGATAGTGATTTAATGACACCAGAAGCTAAAATGGCACAGAATTTAGGCAGATTAGTTGTGGCTAAAGTATTTGAAGAGCAAAACATCTATGGGGTATTAACAGAAGAAATAAAATCGGAGACTGTTGTTGAGATTTTATCTTCTCCCGAGGGGCAGATTCATTTTGCCAAAGGGGTAGCAAAAGCAGTGTTTGATAAGATTAATCCTAAAAATTATGACAGTGCGCAAAAACAACAAGTCGGACAATTGCTTTATCAGGTTGTTGCAGAGGGAATACGGCAAAAGAAGTTGCATCATAAAGTTTCTTTAGCAGAAGTGTTTGAGCAAAAGGCAAAGCAAATGCCGGAACTCGGTGATTATGCCAAAGAAATTCTTGCAGTTAACAGACTTGCGGATAAATTTGGAGTGATAGCTGACGGAAAAATGTTTAAAAAAGCAGTGGTTTTGGGAAGGCTAATAGATAAGGATGTGCAAAAAGGCTATGTGATGGCGTTGCGAGAAACTCCTGAAAACAGTTTTATCAGAAAAGCGCTTTCTTATGTTTCTCCACTTAGTTTTATTCCAGAGAAATCTTCACATGAGTTTTTAAATTTTGTGATGAAAAAGGTGGCGCCGAAATGTGCTAAGATGATTACAGAACTGGAGAAAATAAGTTTGAAAAATGTCGAGAAAGAGCATAGATAACAGAACTATTCTTGATTGGTCAGTAAATTGACGATGCCATATAAGGAATTTAATTCTTGTTCGGTTAATTCGGCACGAGTGAAGATATTATTGACGTTTCTTAACAAGGTTTCGGTCATATCTTTCTTTATTTTAGGGCTTTGTTTAATTTTATTATCCAACATATTGAGAAAGGTAAATAATTTTTCTTTTTCAATTATTTTGCCGCCGTTGGTGATAAAGCGGTTGCCGGCAACATCTATGGTGGTTTTATAGTATTCGTAGCAGATAATCAGTACAGCCTGCGCCAGATTTAGCGAGGTATGTTCCGGATTTAGAGGGATTTCGATGATTTTATCTGCCAATGATATATCTTCATTTTCAAGACCGGTACGCTCACAGCCGAACATAATGCCGATTTTGGCGTTTGTGGGTAAGTTTTGTGCGGCGTATTCGGCTGTCATTACCTCTTTTACCTGATGTCTGGGACGGGCAGTGGCGGCATAAACCATGGTTAAATCTGAAAGAGCTTCCTCTGTGGTCGGGTAAATTTTGGCATTGTATAAGATTTCTTCTGATTTGGCAGAAGCTCTTAGAGCGTGTTCATCTGTCGGCGATTGTTCCGGATTAACGATGCGTAATTCTTTAACGTTACAGTTCTTCATGGCACGGGCGACCATGCCGATGTTTTCGGCTAATTGCGGTTTAACTAAGATGATGATTGGTGCGGGCATTTGTTATATATCTCCAATATTTTGCCTAGAATAGTAAGAGTATTAACAGAGGTCAAGAATGTTTCATACATTTTCACCTTTTATTTTTTACTTGCAATATTTTAAAACCTTGTTATTGTGCAAGGTGAAATAAAATTATTGTATTCCTTATTAATTTTTTAAAATTATGGCTAAGGTTCTTAAAAGTTATGAATTGCGTGAAATGCCAGATGGTAAAGTTGCGCTAATGGTTTTGAATTCCGAGGGTATTATGGTACCAAGGATTGCATACGCAAAACTCGTGGAAAATTATGAAAATGGGGAAAAATTACCAGAGTCTGTCGGCGGAAATGATTTTTTTGTGTTGAAAAAAGGTGAAACTTTTATTTTATGCTGGGTGAAAAATGCAGAATTGCAAACGATGACATGTAATGAATTTCAAATTTCTCATGGTTTGTTGCTGCTGAAGTGGGATGAAGAAAATTGGTATTGGTGGAAAAAGGATGATTTGGATAAGAAACCGTGTTTGCTCGGAAAACAGGTTTTGAAATATGGTCCAGCCTTTATTCACAATGCCACAAATCGTTTAGAATTTGTGTATTTTGATGAAGGAGAACTAAAGAGAAAATCTTGTCAGTCCTATGAAGTATTGAAGAAGGAAATTAATTTTTCTATTACTTCAAATATTTTTATTATTAAGAATGTCTTGAAATTGAATACAGTTGAAGGGGCTTTTTTTGTTAGCATTAAGAAGCTTTACAAAAAGTCAAAATGGAGAAATTCAAAATGTGAGCCATTTTATCAATTTGTATTTACTAGGGAGGAATATTCCACTGATGGCGAAAATAATCAGAAATAGAAAAGGGGAGACATCGTTCTCCCCTTTCTTGCGTTAAGGCTTGGTATAATTAGGTTTGATGATTTACTTTGCTAAATTCCGTAAGAACTTGTTTATCAATAAAACGCCGAAACCGGATGCGCCTTTGGTATATAATGATTTCGGTTGAGAAAATAAATCCATGCCGGCAATGTCTAAATGCGCCCATGGCGTTTTGTGGGGCAGAAATTCTTCTAAGAAACAGGCTGCGGTGATTGAACCGGCGGGGTTGTAATATACACCGACAACGGCATTCTTTAAATCAGCTATATGAGATTTAACCTTTTTCCGATAGCGGTCATTCATCGGGAAACGCCATAACTCTTCACCTGATTGCTCGCCGGCAATTAACAATAATTCAGATAAGACATCATCATTGGAGAATAAACCCGCCATTTCATCACCTAAGGCAATCACAATGGCGCCGGTTAGTGTAGCTAAATCAATAATGCGTTCCGGTTTGTATTCTTTTTCTATATAAGTTAAGCAATCACCTAAAACCATTCTTCCTTCGGCATCTGTATCCAAAATTTCTACAGTTTTGCCGGAAAGTGATGTGACAATGTCGCCTGGTCTGGTAGCGGTGCCTGACGGCATGTTTTCTACCAAGCCGACAATACCGACAATGTTTAAATTCAACTTTTGCTGAACGGCGGCTTTTAACGAGGCGGCAACAACCGCAGAACCGGCCATATCTTGTTTCATATCCCACATTCCGTTTGACGGTTTTAGTGAAATTCCGCCGGAATCAAAGGTAACACCTTTGCCGACTAATGCGACATCATAACCTTTCTTTTTCTTGTTGCCGTTGTACTCGATAATGCAAACATACGGATCATTGACCGATCCTTGCGCAACGGCCAGCAACATATTAAAGCCTTTTTTCTTTAATTCGGCTTTGTTCAGCACGGTTACTTTTAAGCCTAAATGTTCTAAGCGCTTAATATCTGCGGCGTAAACTTCCGGGGTTAATTCGTTTGACGGCTCGTTGGTTAAATCACGGGCATATCTTACGGCATTTGCTAATGCGGCTACCGGTTCATAGGCTTTTTTATCCAAATTTTCTTTCGCGGTGAAATTAACAGTTTCCAATTTGGGAAATTCATTGGCTTTTTTATCAGTATGATATTTATCAAAACTGTATGATGCTAGTTCAAATCCTAAACCTAAATTATTGGCAATATCTTGTGCTTTATAATTTGTTTTAGGAAGATGACGTGCATAAAAAGTTGCTGACGGGTAATTGTTCAGACGGTGATATAATTTTCCACCCCATGTTTGTAATTCTGCTTTGGTACAATCTTGTGACACGCGTAGTAAAACGACAACTTCTTTAACCAAATCCAATAATAAAATTTCTTCTTTTTTGCCGAGAATCTCATCTTGGCGGGCAACATAGGCTTTGAGTTTGTTAAAGCTTGAACGGTCAATCAAACTTCCGGTTATGCCATAATTTAAATTTTCTTCTTTACCGGCTATAAGTACCTTTACTAAGCTTTCCTGTTTGCGATTAAATACAATCTCTGTCATCGTTTTCTCCTGTTTCTGTTTAGATTATTTTATTATATATTGGTGGTAACAAATGAAAAAAAGGTTAAATTTTTGAGGTTGACAATGCTTTTTATGGTGTTAATGTGCTAAAAAATTAAATAAACGTAAGGCATTGTGATGAGCGGGATATTTGTTGCAGATGATATAAATATCGGTAAAGCGGCGGCAGTGATTAAAACCGGCGGTTTGGTGGCTTTTCCGACAGAGACTGTATACGGTTTAGGTGCTGATGCGTGTAATCCGCGGGCGGTGGCGGCTATTTTTGAAGCAAAAGGAAGACCAACCTTTAATCCGCTTATTTCGCATATTGCCGAACCGATGCAAATGAATGAATATGCACGGGCAGATGAGCGCGCACTTTTTTTAGCACGAAAATTTTGGCCGGGACCGCTGACGTTTGTGTTGCCGAGAAAACAGCTTAATCCGGCATTTGATTTGGTGTGTGCCGGCTTGCCGACAATGACTGTACGCTGTCCGAATCATCCAGTGGCGCTTGATCTTATTCGTCGTTCCGGTGTGCCGATTGCCGCACCTTCGGCTAACCGCTCGCAAACACTTTCGCCAACAACGGCATCAGCAGTGTTTGAAAGTTTGGAAGATAAAGTTGATATGATACTGGACGGGGGGGCTTGTGAGGTTGGTGTGGAATCGACTATTTTAGATTTAACCACACCGCAAGCAGTTATTCTCAGGGCAGGGGGAATTACCAAAGAAGATTTGGAAGAAGCGCTTAATGAAAAGGTTGTTTTTTCTGATGGTAATCCGAACCGACCGACTTCGCCGGGGCAACTGCTTAAACACTATGCGCCGGCTAAAAAATTTCGGATAAATGTAACTGAGCCTGAAGCAGATGAACTCTTCATTGCTTTTGGGGAAGGATACCCCGAGGCACAGATGAATCTCAGTCCTAATGGAGATTTGCGTGAGGCGGCAGCTAATCTTTTTGCCTATATGCGGGAGGCAGATGATGATACTTCGTATAAGCGTATAGCTATGGCACCAATTCCTAATAAAGGCATAGGGGTGGCGATTAATGATCGTATTCGTCGCGCCTCTCGCTAAAGGGTAAAATTTTGTGAACTAATCAGCAGAAGGAAGCCACTCTGCGGCACGTCACGTACTTCTATGTACGCTCGTGTGCCTTGGTGGACTTCTGCTGTAACAACATTGTAATGGCTTGTTTTGGGCAGATGTGTGAACATAAAGAACAGCCGATACAGGCATCTTTATTTACCGTGATATGACCATTTGTCAGCGATAGGGCGCTATGTTCCGACTCATCACAAATGTTCACACATTTACCGCATTTGATACATAAAGCATCATCAATTTGCGGATAAACCTGTTGTTGTTTATTGAGTGTTTCATGTGCAGTGAGATTTTTGATTGCTTTGTTTTTTAACTCTTTCGGGCTTTCTAAACCTTTTTCGCTGAGGTATTTCAATAACCCTTGTTTCATGGTCTTAATTATTCCATAGCCGTTTACCATAACCTCCGTGCAAACTTGAATAACATCAGCACCGACACAGATATATTCCGCGGCATCTTGCCAGTTTGTAATTCCACCGATACCTAAAATCGGTAATTGGCTTGCTTGGCGAATTTGGGCAACACAACGCAGGCCAATCGGTTTGACCGCTGTGCCGGAAAGGCCGCCAAATGTGCTTTTTCCGTTGACATCAGGAAGAGGCTTAAATGTATCTAAATCAACACCCATTAAAGACTGTACGGTATTTATGGCGGCAAAACCGTTCGCACCGGCTAGTTCAATCGCTTTTACTATTTCCGCAATGTTACTGACGTTTGGCGAGAGCTTTACAAATACAGGCTTTTTAGCAACTTCCATAATCCATTTTGTTATCATGGCCGAGATTTCTGGACTGGTACCGATAGCCATGCCGATACCTTTTTCAGGCATACCGTGCGGGCAAGAGAAATTGAGTTCAAAGGCATCTATTTCAGAGGCGTTAAATGTTGTAACAAGTTTTTGCCATTCTTCTTTAATAACCGGTGCCATTATACTGGCAATCTGTACTTTTGTCGGGTGTTTTTTGCGTAAATAATTAATCCCGTCGAGCCATTGTTGAACAGTGAGATGACTTAATAATTCTATATTTTCCAGACCGCAGATTTTATTGTTGATTTTTAGTGCGGCATAGCGTGGTGAGGCTTCAATCATTTCCAGATTATCCGGTGTTATTGTCTTAAATACGGCACCGCCCCAACCAAGAGAAAAGGCTTTATCTATGCTTTCTACTTTGGCTGTTGGCGGGGCAGATGCTAAAATGAAAGGATTTTCAAAATTAATTCCTAAGACTTCGGTGGCTAATGTGGGCATTATGTTCTCCTTAAAGCTATTATTCTATGCATTTTAGAGAGATAATTTTAAAATTGATTTAACAAGGTTATCTAAGAATAAATTAGGTGAATAAAAATTTATTTTTTTGCTGAAGAAAATGCTTTACTTTTAAAATTGATGTGTTACAAATGCTATGCTTTTTATATGATTGTTTTAAAAAGTATTAATGCCGTGGGAGAACAAGCCATGTTCAGACCACGGACCTTGTGTTTAATTTTTTATAGAATTGAGGTATTAAAATGGCTAAGTCTAAAAAGAAAATTTTAGGTTTAATCAAGCTTCAAATTCCGGCTGGCAAAGCTAATCCTTCTCCGCCGGTTGGTCCTGCTTTAGGTCAAAAAGGCTTGAATATTATGGAATTTTGTAAAGCTTTCAATGCAGCTACGCAATCTATGGAACCGGGAATTCCTGTTCCGGTTATTATTACCGCTTATGAAGATAAGAGTTTTACTTTTATCACAAAGCTTCCTCCGGTTGCTTATTATATCAAAAAAGCAGCTGGTGTTAAATCTGCTGCAAAAACTCCTGGTAAGGAAGTTGCAGGTAAAATCACTATGGCTCAAGTTAAAGAAATTGCCGAAACAAAGTTGCCTGACTTAAACTGTGCAACTGTTGAATCTGCTATGAATATGGTTAAAGGACAGGCTGTTTCTATGGGTATCAAGGTTACGGAGTAAGGCTATGAGCGGAAAAAGATTAGTTAATGCTTATAAGAATGTAGATAAAAATAAAAGCTACTCCTTAAAAGAGGCTGTTGCATTGGTTAAGGCTAATGCAGGTGCAAAATTTGATGAAACAATTGATGTGGCAATTAACCTCGGTGTTGACCCGAAATATGCAGACCAAATGGTTCGTGGTGTTTGCGGTTTACCTCATGGTAACGGTAAGAAAATCCGCGTTGCTGTTATGGCTCAAGGCGAAAAGGCTGATGAAGCTAAAGCTGCCGGAGCAGATATCGTTGGGGCAGAAAACTTGGTTGATTCTATCTTAGCCGGTAAAATCGAATTCGATCGTTGCATTGCAACACCGGATATGATGGGTATGGCCGGTCGTGTTGCTCGTGTTTTGGGTCCGAAAGGCTTGATGCCGAACCCGAAACTCGGTACTGTTACAATGAACGTGGCTGATGCCGTTAAAAAGGCTAAAGCCGGTGAAGTTCAATTCCGTGTGGAAAAGAACGGTATTGTTCATGCAGGTATTGCCAAAGCATCTTTTGATGAAGATAAAATTTATGACAACGCAAAGACTTTCATTGAAACAATTATGAAAGCTAAGCCGCAATCTTTAAAAGGAACTTATATGAAGAAGATTTCTTTGAGTTCGACAATGGGTGTCGGCGTTCGCGTTGATATTTCTGCTTTATAGTGGGATGAGCTAAGGCGCTGTCGTTATCATAAATTTCCTCCTTTATGTACGCTTTGTTTGTACACTGCAGTCGGAAATTTATTTTAAGCACAGTGTTTAATCTCACCGTAGGTAAAAAGCGTTCCTGTTTGGGAACGCTTTTTCAGTTTAAATATCTGGGGATGAGCTAAAACGCTGTCATTATCATGCCCAAAGAAAAGCCTGTGTGTAATTTTTTTAGTATATATATCTTATGGAAAACGGCGCGCGACATTTTTATTGATAAAAATGTCTCTTAACTTTGTGCGCCGAACGGCACATCGTGCCGTCGCTTATGCAGCGGGCATCACTACGCGCGAGGCGGTCGAGGAGGCTCGACACCCTAAAATAAGGTTTGATTTGCATTCGGATTTATATGCTCGGCATAGTGCTTTTCTAATCGGCCCTTATATACCATTCCCTTACTGTAATTTTTTGAATGGTATTGCATTGCTGTTTTTTGCCAGTTATGTCCGTTTCGCTGATATAAATTATATAAGAACTTCGCACTGTAAGCCGCATTTTTTATCGGGTCTAATGCTTCTTCAGCACTTTTAAAGGCTTTTCCATGATATTTCATATTTATCTGCATGCAGCCGACATCTATATTGGTAATGCCTTTTGCATATAAGTCTTTAACAGCATTCACAGCTTCCGCTTTGCTCTTATAGTAATAGCCTTTACCACCAACTTGAATTGTCCACGGCCAAGCAATGCGACGACCATAGAGCTCATCCCATTTGCCACTTTCAACCGAGGCAATCGTTTGTAATAATTCCGGCTTGATGTTATATTGTTTTTCCGCGCGCGCAACAGCTAAAGAACAAATATCATTGCGTTCTTTTGTTTCGGTAATGTTCTTTTCTTCTTCTGTTTGTCTTCTGTTTACGGAAAGATTTTTTAATTCCTGTTCTTGTTCTATTGTTTTTATTTGCAGAACATGTAAATTTGAGTTGTTGTATGCTTCATAAGCTCTTGTCGGTGTGGTAATCAAACAAATTGTTACCAACAGGAATATGACGCTTTTTAGCACGATTTATTTTCCTTAATACCGCGATAAGGCAAGAGAGCCTCCCTGTCTTTAAACTTTCAGCTCTCGGCAGTCCCCCGACTGACCCTAAACACGGGTTAGTTAAACTACGCCAAAAAAGATAATTAACTCTTTTTTAACAAAATTCAAGGTGGATTAATAACAGATAAATTTTAAAAGTCCAGCAAAAAGTTTGCCAAGCTATCGATTATTTTACATAAATCATAGCTAACTTTTTGAAAATTATTATTTTTTTCTAATTTATCTTCATCAGCGTAGATAATTCGATTTATTTCTAGTTGTAAAGTATAGCTTTGCTGACGCGGTTGACAGTAATTAAAGGTTATAAAAGCCCCTGAGTAGGGACGATTTTTGGCAACATAGTATTCGCGTTTGGCAAATTCATTTTCTACAAAAAAACTAATCTTATTGGGGCAACTTTGCTCAAATAAATTACCTAAACAAATATCTATCCGCGGACTCTCTGAAATGATTGAACAGATTTTTGATGGCATAGAATGGCAATCTAATAAAAGGCAGAAACCAAATTTCTTAATGATAGCCTGAGTTAATTCTTTTAGGCGCTTATGGTACTGGTCATAAATGTTTTTTATGCGTAATTCAGCTTCTTTGTAAGAAATCGGACCGGAATATATCGGAAGGCTGTCTGCGGTAATTTTATGGATAATTCCCAATCCGTAGCGTGAGCGTTGCTGATTTAATCCTAATTCATCTTTAGGATAATCATAAAACATATTTGGATCAATTTCTACTTTTGCACGATTAACGTCTATAAAGGCACGACCTATATTTAAAAGTAGTGCCGGTATCTCTTTTTGTTTTATTACCGGCTCTAATAAGTCATACACAAATATGTCTTCGTTTTTGCGTAAAGTTTTTACCTCGGGTACGGCAACTTTTAAAAATTCTTCCGGAAAAACCGTTCCGCAATGAGGAATCGATAAAAGTAACGGATATTTCAAATTATCCGTGTTAAACTCGTCCATAATGTTTAACTTTTTATAATCTACTGTAAAATCTACGTTTTTACTCATTTTATGTCACTTTTTAATCACATTATGAATCTTTTATACACAAAAAAAGTTAACTTTTCAATAATTTTGTGAAAAAAAGCTTGCATTCTTTTAATGATATGATATCTCTTTGGCTAGTTTTGTTATTTTGGTCTGTTAGTTTAAAAGTAGAATGCATCCTTGACATGGATGTGGCAGAGGAGCGTTACCTCTACAGACCACCAATCGAAAGCCCTAGAGAAATCTATGGTTGTGTTGTTTTTAATGATTGTATGTTTTTTGTGCGTGAGAAAAGTTTTCCCAAACGCAAAAATATGCTTGACTATGAAAAAGATTTATTTTAGATATTGTATCCGGTGAGGGTCCTTAGCTCAGTTGGTTAGAGCCGGCCGCTCATAACGGTCTGGTCGTAGGTTCGAGTCCTACAGGACCCACCATAATAAAAAGAGGAAAGATATACTTCCTCTTTTTTCTTATTTTTAATTTTGTTCTATGTTAATGGGATACTAAAACGTAATTTCAATAAAATTAGATATTTTTTTATTTTTGCGTCTTACTAGTTCTGGGTTGTGAATTTTTGATGAATACTTTACATTAAATTAAAAAACGCTTGCGGAAAGTAACAAGTTGGAGTAGAATAATTTTATAAACAAGATTGTTTCCGGTGGAGTCTGATGCTGATGAATGATAATGATAAAAAATACGAGCTGGGTGTGTTATCTGCGGAAATTGCAGAAGATTTATGCCCTATCGAACAGGCTATTTTTAACACGGAAAATAAAAATATATTAGTACTTGGCGGTAGTGAGACTTTTAACAAATATCGGCAAAAGCGATATTGTGAGATTGTTGAGAGATTGGCTTTTCCTGATTTGCATTTAAATATGGAGGTATTGGAAACGCAAACAGAGGGATACAAAAAAACGAATTCACTTTATCTTCATATAAAAGATGTGGAACAATTTAAGTATACTAAAGAGCAGTATAAACAAATGGAAGTTGCTCATCGCATAGATAAATATTATCGCGACAGATGTGACATTATAGGTATGCGCTATTTGAGCGAAGAGAGAGCCGAATATTATGCCGGTGAATTATTAAAGGATATCTTTTTGCCGCAAATAGCGAAGAAGTGTGGTAAACGGTGGCAACGTTTAGATACTGAAGTTGCGGCACGAAATATGCGAAAATGGGTTATTTTCGGACATTGTTTCGGTGATGAAATAGCGCGTTGCATGGATTTTCTGATGTTACACAAAATGCTCAAAATGGGTTATAGTCCCGAAGATGCTTCTTATATTAAACGCCAGATGGTCGTATTTGGGCATAACAGCATGGTGTCAAGCTTAGGACAAGAGGATGACGGTTTTTTATATTTTGAGAGAATGTTGGCAAAAGATGGGGAATATCAGAGAATAAAATTTCCGCAAGATTCTTTCCAAAGTTATTTTCAAAGAATGAAAATTTCTGATGATAAAGTTTATTTGGTGTCCTTAAACGAACGTGAAATCGCTTTATTACTGTCAACAACGAATGATATGAGCAGAATTTCATCGGTTGTGATTAGTGAACATGATAAAGGGTATTGGAAAAGTGCTGAGGATAAACCTTTAACGGCGCAAGAAGAGGAACGGGTTTTTCGCACTGTTTTTAATGAAGTTATACGAACAGATTATCTCTTGCAAGGTTGGCGACAGGTAGTTGATAATTTGGTGAAGAACTCCCCCGATAATAGAGATGAGATATATCAGGCAACCAACAACGGGCAATATTATTATCAGAGAGAAAAATGGAAAAATAAGCCAAACAGGCCTGTATGCAGAGTGGTTGGCAATGTGAGATAAAACTGCTTTGAGGACTTGTTCAGAAAATAATAAAAATATTACTAAAGGAAATGATGTTCTATTTTTTCATGCTCCAAGGGATATGTGAGAAAAGTTGTAATCAATTCCGTTTCGCGTCTTATGAGTTCGGGGTTATGAATTTAAAAAAAAGTGCATTAAAGTTAATAATATTTTGTAATACTTAACATATTGAAATAAAATAATTTTATATTTGATTTTGGTTTGTTTGCAAAGTTATCCTATTTTGTCTTTTAGTATCCTATGCACCACCATAAAACTTCCGTCAGGGAGTTTTATGGTGGGCGAGCTCTCACCTACGGTTCG